>NZ_FOHY01000001.1:75955-331854 GCF_900111525.1 Prevotella sp. kh1p2 | reverse complement strand
GTCTCTATCTATCGTGGGCGCAGGAGTTTTGCGTGGTTCGGTCACTAGTACGAGAGGACCGTGACGGACAGACCTCCGGTTTACCGGTTGTGCCGCCAGGTGCACCGCCGGGTATCCGCGTCTGGATTGGATAAGCGCTGAAAGCATCTAAGCGCGAAGCCAGCCGCAAGATGAGAACTCCTTATGAGGGTCGTCCTAGACGAGGACGTTGATAGGGCGCAGGTGTAAAGACGGCGACGTCAAAGCCGAGCGCTACTAATTGCCCGAAACTTTCATCCGGCAGCCGTGCTTCAGTTGTAGGCGAGTTCATCCTCCGGCCTCAGGGCAGGGGGGAGCAGTCATTGTCTGTGTACGATACGTCACCCTTTCAGGTGGCTTTTGCGGTGGTGTTCCACCTCTTCCCATTCCGAACAGAGAAGTTAAGCCCACTTGCGCCGATGGTACTGCAATGCAATGCGGGAGAGTAGGAAGCCGCCTCCTTTTAGAACAGAAGCCTTCAGGACAGCAATGTCTTGGAGGCTTTTTTCGTGCCCTAATCCTTCGTCTTTCCTCGTATGAAATCCCTCGTTGTGGCAGGCGGGAAAACAGGAGCTATGCTTCAAGGCGCTTGAAGGATAGGTTCAAGGCGCTTGATGATGGCAGTCAAGAGGCTTGAAGGATATCTCTGTTATGGCTGATACTGGGGAGAGGGGTGGATACGGCATGGATAACGGGGAATGATGGGCCGAAAGAAGGTGCTTTTCAGCACCGATTGATACAATATTCCGCACTGATTGATACAATATTCAACACCGATTGATACAATATTCCGCATCGATTGATGCAATATTCTGCGGTGAACGGCGTTTAAAGGGTATTGGGAAGCGGGCGCCGTAAGCTCGGACAGGCTTCTGCGAAATGCTAATCTGACGCGTCATGAAAAAGACTTTATTGGTATTCTTATTGCTTTTGGCAGCCGTGGCGATGAGCGGCCAGAGTTACGAAAACCTGTGGCAGCAGTACGTGAACAACCGGGAACTGAAACCGCAGACGGCTCTCAACGAGCTTGACCGGATGATACGCAAGGCCGAAAGCGAAGGTGCTGCCGGCCAGTTGCTCCGTGCCCAGATGGCCAAAGGACAGTTGCTTTCTACCATCTCGCCCGACAGCGTAGCCCCGTTCATTGTGACTGTGAAGCGCCGGGAGGCCGCCTGCCGGCAGAAAAGCCCCGTTCTGGGTGCCGTCTATGCCGCCTTCCTGCACCGCCAGATAGCTTCCGACACGCTCTACCGCCACCTCGCCCTGGCCAACATGCCGCTATTGGCCGCCACCAAGGCATCGGATTTTGCCCCTGCAGTGGAACTTGGTACCGATAGCCGCTACTTCGGCAACGACTTGTTGAGCGTGCTCGGCTACTATGTAGAAGATTTCCGTGCACTCAACTCCTATTATACACGCACCGGAAACCGCACGGCCGCCCTCCTTACCGGCCTCAAGTTGCTTGATGCGAAGCGCCCATCAAACATCACGCAGGCCCACTCTTCGCGTTTTGTTCACTCCCTCGACTCGCTCCGGTCGCTCTATGCAGACCTCGATTTGGCCGCCGAGATAGCCAAAGCCAAGTACCGCGTGCTGGCCGGCTGCACCGATGTAACCGACCAGCAGCGGTACAGCTTCCTTACCGAAGCCCTGCAGCGCTACCGCAACTATGCGCATTTGGAATATCTGAAAAACAGCCTCGCCTACCTGACGAGGCCCTCCTGCAGCCTCAAACTGCTGAAAGACGTGTGCACAACGAGCGACTCCGTGCGCCTTACTTTCCATAACCGCAACCTGCACAGCGCCCAAGTGGCGATATACAGGGTGCTGCTCTCATCGGTCGAGTACGATGCCCTGACCAGCCAGCAGCGTTCTTTCGCCGCGCTGGATTCAGCCGGCAGTCTGCAATACCTGCCCGGTCGCGAGGTCAGCAGGCACTGGCAGGCGGCCCAACCCTATGCCGACAGCGCCGATACGCTGCTCATTGAGCCCCTGCCCGTGGGCATTTATCTGCTGCGTATCACGGCTCCCGAAACCGAAAAAGACACTACCAGCATGCTCCTCCGTGTGAGTAACCTGCGCATGTTGTCGCTGGGGTTGCCCGGAAATAACAGCTGTCGCGTCGTTGTAGTAGATGCCCTGACCGGCCGACCCGTGCCCGGTGCATCCGTGAGGCATGGCGGCAGGCTGTACAACTGCAACTCCGAGGGCGAACTCACGGTAAAGGGCAACGGCAAACCACTGTGGGTTTACACCGATAGTGACCGTGCCTGCCCGGCAGTCAACGCGCATTCGTACAACGATTATGATGACGACGACGAGTCCGTCGACGAACTTTCGCTCTATACGGACCGCCAGGTTTACCGGCCGGGGCAGACGGTCAACGTGGCCGGTATCTATTACCGCCGCCGGCATCGCGACTTCCAGGCGAAGCCGAACAAGCGGCTCACGCTCTCTCTTTACGATGCCAACTCGCAGAAAGTGGCCGAGCAGCAGGTTGTAACCGATGACTTCGGCACCTGCTCTGCTTCCTTCACGCTGCCCTCGGGCGGCCTTACGGGGGCGTTCCTCATAGGTGGAGAAGACGGTTCGGTGTCTTTCTGGGTCGAAGAATACAAGCGCCCCACCTTTGAAGTGACCGTTGATAAGGTAGATTACGCCTACACCGCCGGCGACACGCTGCACCTGCAGGGCCACGCCCGCTCGCTCATGGGCGAGCCGGTACAGCGTGCCGGGGTAGAGTACAGCATCTATCACAGCATTGGTTTCGGCCAACCAGACCTCGACTCCCGTCCCGACACGGTGCTCACTACGCAGACCGACACGGCCGGAAACTTCACCCTGCACGTTCCGCTCACGGCCGATTTCAGCGAGAACAAAGACCTTTCGTACACCTTCCAGGTAGTGGCAAGGGTGACCGATGCGGCCGGCGAGAGCTGCGAAAACCAGCAGTGGTTCCGTCTCCGGGCCAAACCGGTCTCGCTGTCGACCACCTTCTACGACGACCAAATAATGGAGCAGTCGTTTATCGAGCAAGCAAAATTCTTCATCTCGAACAACAACAACACGCACATAGAGGGCCAGCTGAACTATTGGTACAAGGGTTACGAGGGGCAGAAGTTCAGCTGGCGCACCGGCGACAAGGCCGGGTTGCAGCTGCCCTCGGGCTTTGTTGCCGGCCAGTTGCAGCTGGTGGCCGTGTGCCGGGGCGACACCCTGCGCCGCCGCTTCGTGGTGTTTAACAAGCAGCAACGCCGCCCCTGCTACCGTACCGGGCAGTGGTTCTACACCGACAATCCCCTCTTTGACCCCACGGGGCGCACGCCCTCCACCGTCTACATTGGTTCGTCGGAGCGCAATGTGCATGCTTACTACGTGGTGTATTCCAACAGCAGGCGGATAGAAAGCGGCACTTTAGACTTCTCCGACTCCATTTGCGCGCTGCCGTTCAGGTATAAATCCGAGTACGGAGACGGCATCGTGGTGGCCGTGGCGTGGTATCGCAACGGCCGGGGGCATGCCCACACGTTCATGTTGCGTACACCCAGCCCCGACAAAAGCCTGCAGCTGAAGTGGCAAACCTTCCGTAACAGGCTCCGTCCGGGCGACACCGAGGAGTGGCAACTGCGCATCACCAAGCCCGATGGCCGCCCCGCAGCGGCTCAACTCATGGCAACGCTCTACGATAAGGCCCTCGACCGCGTGGCCGGTAAGCATGAGTGGGAGTTCTCTACCGATTTTAACCGGGCCCTGCCCAGCGTGGAGTGGGAGTTCTCTCGCTCCACATGGTCCTGGCAGAGCATGGCTGCCAAGCCGCAACTGGTGCCCGAAACCGGGCTTGCCTTGAGCCAACTGGCCCTTGGCGGACTGCTGGGCATGGTGCAAGGAACCGTTACCGATGCCTACGGCGAACCTGTTATAGGCTGCACGGTACAAGTGCCGGGAACCCAGCGGGCCACGGTAACCGACATGGATGGCCGCTTCTCCATCCGCGCCTCGGTAGGAGAGGTGCTGCAATTCAGGTACATCGGCATGGAGACAAAGGAGCTGGCGGTTGCTTTAGGCGCAATGGACGTGATGATGGAAGACTCTGGTGCAGACCTCCAAGAAGTGGTGGTGGGCTATGGAAAGGGCAACTCGCGGAGCACGCACTACACGGGGGCTGCCGTTGAGTATGCGCTGGCGGGGTCGGTACGCGGCCTTTCGTCGCCCCTGTACGGTAGCAGGGCTGCCGCAGAAACCTCCCTGATAGTTGACGCCGACAGGCTTTCGGCCGGCTCGTCCGAGGCTGCCGACCCGCTGCGAGGCCTTCCGGTACGCGAGAACCTGAACGAGACGGCCTTCTTCATGCCGCGTCTCGTGGCCGATGCCGATGGCAAGGTGAGCATCCGCTTCACCGCTCCGGAGAGCATCACGGCCTGGCGCTTCCTCGGATTGGCACACACCCGCAACCTCGACTACGGGCTGATAGGGGCCGATGCCACCACGAGTAAGGACTTCATGGTGCAGCCCAACCAGCCCCGCTTCCTGCGGGTAGGCGACCGCGGAACCATCAGTGCCCGCATCTTCAATACCACTAAACGGGCCATAAAGGGCGCTGCACTCCTGCAACTCATCGACCCCGAGACCGAGCGAACTGTCTACCAGCAGCGTTCGGAGTTCTCTGCACCGGCCTCGGGGCAGCAAAGTGTGACCTTCGACTATACGCCGCAACCCGCTGACCCGTCGCTGCTCATCTGCAAGATTGTGGCCTCGGCGGGCGGCGCAAGCGACGGCGAACAACACTATCTGCCCGTTGTAATGAACCGGGAACTGTCGTTGCGCACCTTTACTTTTACCCTTACGGAGCCCGGCGAGCGCAGTTTCGACCTGCGCGAGCTCTTCCCCACGCCCGACAAAGACAACCTGCTGACGGTGGAATACACTGCTAACCCGTCGTGGCTGCTCATTCCCGCCCTGCATCGTTATGCCCATCCGTGGGACGACTGCGCCCTCTGTCAGGCCGGTTCCTACTACGTCAACACCCTGGCCCGCCACATCCTGACCTCCGTTCCCGCCGTAAAAACGGCCGTGAAGGAATGGGAGAAAGACACAACCATGGTGAGTCCGCTGCAGCGGAACGAGCAGGTAAAGAACATACTGCTGGCCGAAACGCCGTGGGTAGCAGCCTCGCAGCGGGAGACAAGGCAAGGAGCAGAGCTGGCCGACTTCTTCCGCGAGGGCCGCATCAACGCCGAGCTGCATTCCGCCCTGCGCAAGTTGCGGCGGCTGCAGCGCACGGACGGCTCCTGGAGCTGGTTCCCCGGAATGGACGGCAGCTTCTATGTAACGCTCTCGGTTGCCGAAACGCTGGCCCGTCTCGGCACCATTACGGGTAACGACAAAGATGTGGCAGAGTTGCTGCAGCCGGCCTTCGGCTACCTTGGAAAGCAAATCGTGAAGGCCGAAGCCGACCTCCGCAAGCGTGGCGAGAGGCAGTTGACGGCCGACATGCTGGAGTATCTCTACACCTGCGCTATCGCCCGGCCGCCTCTCCCGCCCGATGTGCAGGCCGCCAACGCGCGCCTCATCGGGCTCATAGAGGCCAACGAGCCCCTGCAGTCCATGCTGGCGCGGGCGCTGAGTGCCGTCATCCTCTACCATGCTGGCCACGCCGAGAAGGCCCGCACCTACGTGGAAAGCCTGAAAGAGCACACCGTTTACCGCGACGACAGGGGCCGTTACTTCGACAGCCCGCGTGCTGTGGCGTCCTGGCGCAGCTATAAGATACCCACGCAGGTGGCTGCCATCGAGGCCATGCAGCTGGTAACGCCGGCCGACAGCATGACCATTGGCCAGATGCAGCGCTGGCTCTTGCAGGAAAAACGTACCCAGTATTGGGAGAACTCCGTAGTAACGGTAGACGCCGTGCATGCCTTCATGGCCGGCCGCAGCAATGTCTTCAGCACCCGCATATCGCCTTTCAGCATCGAGGCTGATGCCAACGTCCACGCTTCTCCTGCCGCCGCGGCCGTTGGTTACCTAAAGGAGACGGTGCTGCCCGATGGCGGCACGCGCCTTACCATCAAGAAGGAGGCGCCCGGCATGAGCTGGGGAACGGTCTACGCGCAGCGCATGAGCCCGGCTGCCGACATCGAACCATCGGGCACAGAGCTGCATGTAAAGCGCGAAATCGTGAAAAACGGGCGCGTGGTGGCGGCCAACGGCATGGCCGAAGCGGAGCCTCTGCGCGTTGGCGACAAGGTTACGGTGCGGCTGACGATTACCGCCGAGCGCGACCTCGACTTCGTGCAGGTGAGCGACAAGCGGCCGGCGTGCCTGGAACCCGTGGGCCAACAGAGCGGTTACGACCCCACGCTGCGCTGTTACTGCAGCCCCAAGGACACGCAGACGCAATACTTCTTCGACAAACTCCGCAAGGGCAGGTGGGTGATAGAGCACCCTTACTTCGTTGACCGAGCCGGAACATACGCCTCGGGCACCGTGACCGTGCAGTGCGCTTATGCCCCGGAGTTCTACGGAACCGAAGGAACGGTGGTGCTCAAGAGCCTCCCGCAGGCCTCCTTGCCATAGCTACTGGCGCGCCGCCGACAGGCTTTCGCAGCCGTAAATGAGTTTAAGCGCAGCGCAGGCAGCCGTTTCGGGAGATTTTGCGTATATTTGCAACCATGAATGTTTGTACCAGATTAAACCGCCTGCTGCACGGAGTGGGCCATGCAAAGGGCTACGGCGTGCAGTCGCCGGCAGCCTATCAGTTCGTGCGGCAGGTGCTCTTTGCCCCCGCCGACCCTGCCGTCAGCGATGCCATCGGCAACCAGTGGCCCCGCATGGACAGGCGTACGCGCCGCCTGGGCGAGCTGTATTTCCGCCTCGCCCGCCATCTGCAGCCCGGCCTCGTGGTAGATTTTGCCCCTGCGGCCGATGCCTGCCGGGCTTATCTGACGGCCGGATGTCCCGATGCGGTGATGCAGGCTGTGCCGCCTGGGCAGAAGTTCAGCGATTACAGCGAGCTGGTTCAACAGTTGGGAACCATCGACCTGGCCCGCATCACCCTGTCCGATGGCTGCGACGGTTTTGTGGAATCGGCGCTTGACAACGCCTCTGCAGCGTCGGTCTTCATCATCGAGAACATCTGGCGCGACGACCTCTCGCGCCTCTGGTGGGACGAGTTGCGCCGTGACGAACGCGTCTCCGTGAGCTACGACCTGTACCTCTGCGGCCTGCTCACCTTCAATCCAAAACTCTACAAGCGCACCTATCTCCTCAATCTTTGATGCCTTCATGTTTTTAATGTTTATTTGTACATGCTGCAAAAAAACATGTCCAAAAACTTGCGGTTTCAGCTAAAAGTGTTATTTTTGCATGCAAATTAAACCTTGAAAGTATTAAAACATTATGTATTGGACGCTTGAATTGGCTTCAAAACTTGAAGACGCACCCTGGCCTGCAACGAAGGAAGAGTTGATAGACTATGCCATTCGTTCCGGTGCTCCTCTCGAGGTGCTCGAGAACTTGCAGGAAATAGAGGATGAGGGCGAGGTATATGACAGCATCGAAGATATTTGGCCCGACTATCCCTCCAAGGATGACTTCCTCTGGAACGATGATGAATACTAACATTCTGATGTGAATAGACAAGGGGATACGCCACCAGGCGTGTCCCCTTTTTGCGTCTTTTTAGGTGTTGAAAGACGCCTTCGGCAACTTTCGACACTTGTCGCACGATTGTGTGACAGGTGTCGAATTCATGTGCGACAAGTGTCGAAAGTTCCCGAAGCATAGTTTTTGCCTCCCGTTAGTTGAAATGTCGCTACCGTTTAAAGACAGAGTAACAAAGTAGTTTTTTGCTTGCTGCGGGGGTTAAAAGACAGAGTAACAGAGTTGTTTTTTACTTGCTGCGGGGGTTAAAAGACAGAGTAACAAAGTAGTTTTTTGCTTGCTGCGGGGCTTAAAAGACAGAGTAACAAAGTAGTTTTTTACTTGCTGCGGGGGATAAAAGACAGAGTAACAAAGTAGTTTTTTACTTGCTGCGGGGTATAAAAGACAGAGTAACAGAGTTGTTTTTTACTTGCTGCGGGGTTGTTTGCTTGCAGAAACATGCAAAAGGCTACAAGCAGCAAGTCTGACTGGTATCCTCCCCTTGGAAAGGGGAGGCGGAGGAGGGGATGATAATAGGGTTTCACTCAATCGGTTGCTGCGTGTATCATCCCCTACTAACCTCCACTTGTAAAGGTGGAGAGCAGCTGCTAAGCGCTTGGTTGTTCTGAATTACAAGCAGTAAACGACGTTTTAATTGGATGGTAGCTTCGGGATGGTAGCTTGTGTTTCGCCAAACAGCTTGTAGTGTCGCGGCATTTCCTTTTGTATGGCTACTCTATTGCGCGCATGACGCTTTGACTCGGTGTAAATGATGGCCCAATGGATTTCGTGTGGAACATCGTAAAAGCGTGATGTGGGTGCATCTTGTGTTGGGCTAAGTGCTAACGATGCCTCCCTGTTAACAAAGTATTGGATGAGTTGCTTGTGCTTGGCTGAAGCCAATTTGTTGTAGTTTGACCGTTTTTCAAAATACTTGAAGGTGACAGACTGCGGGTAGTATATGCCGTTGATGTTCTGAAAACGGATGGTGTTGTCAATGGTCCAGTCTTCGTATTCCAGGCCAATGGCAAGTTTGGCAACTGAGAGCACAAATGAATTCATTTTGTGATTGAGGTTATAGGTCAACCCTGTAGTGTGCCGTGCTTCTATGATGGCACAGGTTGTTGTGTCCATCAGAATGTATCCCTTGTCCTCTTTGAACCGTTCAGACCAAAAGTTAATCTGTACGATTGACCGGTTGTCGTTGTCGTACTCCTTGTTTTCGCCGAACCGATGTCTCTTTATGAACTTGCTGTCCAGCTCGGTCACGGCATTCTCATACAGCATTAGCTGCATGTCATAGAAGTCTGGTCCGGCTGTTGTATCTTTGTACTGGATGATATTCAGGTCAGGACTTATCCGGTACATGCTGTCTTTCTGGATGTGAGCCGTTGAGGGGATGTACATCAAACCTTTGCTCTGGAAAGCGTATCCGGAAGAGTCGCCCACGTTGGTCTTGTTGTATTCGTAGCGCATCTGGCTGTCGGCTGTTTGGTAAAGGGTGCCTTTGTTTTCAAGAAAGGTGCGGAGTTTCTTCCTTATCCATTGCGGTTCGCTGTTGTTAACAACGACTTCGGGCAGTAATTCATATTTAGGTTTGAGGAAGATGGTGTCCTTCAGGTGAGAAATCTGTTGTTGTTCGTAGTTGATATGCGATACAGTGAGCTCGCGGAAAGGGAATGACACGGTAAAGGAACCATTCTCATCAGAAGATGTTGCCAGTACATTGCCGCCTTGGTTGGTGTAGATACTGGCATGGGATATGGGCAGTTGGTTGTCTTTATCCCAGAGTATTCCTCTTTGGGCATTCGAAGAAAGAGCATATACAACACATAATGCCGCCAAGAAAGTCCTTTGTTTCATGGAAATAAATCGATAAATAGTTTTATGAATGACAAAAGTAGCAATAACCAATGGGTTTGTCTGCTTATTTACAGATTATTATAGTTATTTTAAGAAGTGACAACAAATGTCAATGCCGGTAGGGTACAAGGAACGTGCGTTGGGCAGGGAGCGGGACGGACAGGTGGGAATGATAAGCGCGGACTGATACAATAAAAGCGGAGGGACAAGCGTTATAAGAGCGTGTTTAAAAAGATTTTCACCCTCATAGGCGTGTTCCTCTGCGGCTTGCAGGCCGTGCGGGCGCAGTACGACGTCAGCTTCAGTCACTATTTCGACCTGGAGCCGTCGTTCAATGCGGCGGCTGTAGGCAAGCAGTCCAAAATAAACATCACCGGTGCCTATGCCCTCGACATGGTCGGCTTTGAGCATAATCCACGCACGATGTACGTGGCCGCGGACATGCCTCTGTACTTCCTGAAGGCTTACCACGGCGTAGGCGTGCAGCTGATGAACGACAAGATAGGCCTCTTTAACCACAAGCGGCTGGCCGTGCAGTATGCCTACAAGCACGCGCTGCTGGGCGGAACGGTGAGCGTGGGCGTGCAGGCAGGACTGCTGAGCGAGAACTTCGACGGCACCAAACTGGACCCCGAGGACGCCAGCGACCCTGCGTTGATAGGGTCGGAGGTGTCGGGTTCGGGGCTCGATTTGGGTCTGGCGCTCTACTACATGCACGGTCCCTGGTACGTGGGTGTGTCGGGGCAGCATCTTAACGGGCCGCTCATAGAGCTCGGCGACCGCAATGAACTGCAGATAGACCGCACGTATTATTTAACGGGAGGATACAATATTAAACTCAGAAATCCGTTTTTAACAATAAAGCCGTCGGTACTCGTGCGCACTGACGGAACCGCCTACCGGGCTGACATCACAGGAAGGCTGGTCTATACGAACGAGAAGAGGACCCTCTACGGAGGCGTATCGTACAGCCCCACCAACTCGGTTACGTTTCTGGTTGGCGGCAGTTTCCACGGTGTAGTGGTGGGTTACAGCTACGAACTCTACACATCGGCCATTGGACCGGGCAACGGCAGCCACGAACTGTTTGTGGGTTACCAGCTGGATGTGAACCTTGTAAAGAAGGGACGGAACCGCCACCAGAGCGTGCGAATACTGTAACGGCGTACCCGAGAGAAAGAGATAAAGATTAAATGACATACAAGAATATGAAGAAAAGTGTTGCGGCCATGCTGGCCGTTGCCGTTTCGCTGACCCTCACAGCCTGCTTCGGCAGCAAGTCAATGTCTTCTTCCGGCAGGGGAGGAGAGGTTATCGGCGTTGGCGGAGGCAAGGCCTTCTCGGAGCCAACGCCCTACGGAATGACGAAGATAGACCGCGGCTACCTGCGCATGGGCCTGCTCAAGGAAGACAGCCTGTGGGGTAAGGCCACGCCGGTAAAGGACATCTCCGTCGACGGATTCTGGATGGATGAGACCGAAGTGACCAATTCCAAGTACAAGCAGTTCGTGAAGTGGGTGACCGACAGCATCCTGCGCACCCGCCTGGCCGACCCTGCATACGCCGGCGACGAGACCTACATGATAACCGAAGACAAGTACGGTGACCCCGTGACGCCGCACCTGAACTGGAAGAAACCGCTGCCCCGCAAGCCCAACGAGGACGAGCAGCGGGCTTACGAGAGCCTGTACGTAACCAATCCGGTAACGGGCGAGAAGCTCATCGACTACCGCCAGCTGAACTACCGGTACGAGATTTACGACTATACAGCTGCCGCCCTGCGCCGCAACCGCATGAACCCACAGGAGCGCTCGTTCAATACCGACGTGACGGTAAACCCCGATGAAACGGTCATGATATCCAAGGACACGGCGTACGTTGACGACTCCGGCAACATTGTTCGCGAGACCATCAACCGCGAACGCACCGGTCCGTGGGACTTCCTGAATACCTACATCGTGAACGTATATCCCGACACCACGTGCTGGGTCAACGACTTCAAGAACTCGGACAACGAGACCTACCTGCGCAACTACTTCAGCAACCCCGCCTACAACGACTATCCGGTGGTGGGAGTAACGTGGGAACAGGCCAACGCCTTTTGTGCCTGGCGCACCGAATACCTACTCAAAGGCCTCGGATCCGAAGCTCGCTACGTGCAGCGTTACCGCTTGCCCACCGAAGCCGAGTGGGAGTATGCCGCCCGAGGCAAAGATGGAACGGAGTTTCCCTGGGAGAACAAAGACGTAAAGAACGGCGACGGCTGCTTCTATGCCAACTTTAAACCCGACCGCGGAAACTACACCAAGGACGGCAACCTCATCACCAGCAAGGCCGGCATCTACGCATCAAACAGCAACGGACTGTACGACATGGCCGGCAACGTGGCCGAGTGGACCAGCACCATCTACACCGAATCGGGCGTTGACGCCATGAACGACCTCAACCCCGAGCTCACTTACAACGCCGCCAAGGAAGACCCGTACAGGCTGAAGAAGAAGAGCGTGCGCGGCGGCTCGTGGAAAGACCCCGAGTCGTACATACGGAGTGCGTGGCGAACGTGGGAATACCAGAACCAGCCTCGTTCCTACATAGGCTTCCGGTGCGTACGAAGTCTGGCCAATACAACAAGTGGTAAACAGAAAAAAAGCAAAAGATAATGGCTGAATACAGTAAATACAATATCGTTTATCGTCTGCAGAAGTGGATGGATAGCGTGCCCGGGCAGACGTTCCTGAACTATGCCTACAGCTGGGGAGCCTCCATCGTCATCCTGGGTACTCTCTTCAAGCTCACCCACTTGCCGGGAGCAAACATCATGCTCTTTATCGGCATGGGCACCGAAGTGTGCGTTTTCTTCATCTCGGCATTCGACCGTCCGTTCGATAAAACAGCCGACGGACGCGACCTTCCCACCCATCTCACGGAAGAGTATCTGGAGAGCGGCCAGGCCGAACCTGCCGTTCAAGCCTCTCGAAGGTATCCTTCGGCGGCCTTGAACACGGCATCCAAGGAGCTTGAAGGACACGTCTCTCCCGCCGCCCGTACAGACTACGTTCCGCAGATGACCAGCGAGGAGGCCCAAACTCTTAACGAGGCACAGGCCAACTATGTGGAAGAACTCAGGAAACTGGTGGATACCTTGGGCAAGGTTAACGAGCAGAGCGCCCGCCTGACGCGTGACAGTGAGGAGATGGAGAACCTGAACCGCACCCTTACCGGCATCACCAAGGTGTACGAGATGCAGCTCAAGAGCGCCAGCCGGCAGATAGGCACCATCGACGAAATAAACGACCAGAGCAAGAAGATGGCCCAGCAGATAGAACAGCTGAACAAGATTTACGCCCGCATGATAGAGGCCATGACGGTTAACATGAACGCGGCGGGTCACAACAACATACAAGGTTAGCCCCCTGCTGCTGCCCCCGCAGCCCGCAGCCGGCTATGAACCTGAACCCACAGACATGGCAATAAAGAAACGACCGATATCTCCACGCCAGAAGATGATTAACCTCATGTACGTCGTCTTGATGGCAATGCTCGCGCTCAACATCTCTACCGAGGTGCTCAACGGCTTCTCGATAGTGGAAGAAAGCCTGAACCGCACCACCTCGAACGCGTCGAAGGAGAACGAAGCTCTGTTCGGTAACTTCGCCGACCAGATGAAGGCAAACCCCGAGAAGGTGCGCGCCTGGTTCGAGAAAGCTACCGAGGTGAAGCAGATGAGCGACTCGCTTTACGACCTGGCGCAGCAACTCAAGGAGGCCATCGTGCGCGAGGCCGACGGCAGCGACGGCAATGTGCGCGACATCCGGAATACCGACAACCTGGAAGCTGCAGGCATTGTGATGCTCGCCCCGGGGTCAGGCAAGGGCAAGCAGCTGTACAGGGCCGTGAACAGTTACCGCGAACGCATCCTCTCCATGATAACCGACCCGCACCAGCGGCAGATTATCGAGAGCAACCTAACCACCAAACTGCCGGCCAAGGCACATACTATGGGCAAGAATTGGCAGGAATACATGTTCGAAGACATGCCCGTGGCAGCGGCCGTAACGCTGTTGTCGAAGCTGCAGAACGACGTGCGCTACGCCGAGGGCGAGGTGCTTCACACCCTCGTCTCGCAAGTTGACGTGAAGGACATCCGCGTGAACAAGCTCGATGCCTTTGTCATTCCGGAGAAGACGGTGCTCTATCCGGGCGAGCGCTTCAATGCCAATATCGTCATGGCAGCCGTAGACACCACGCAGCAACCGGAGGTTTACGTCAACGGTTCGCGTGTAAACACGGCCCGCGGGCAGTACACCTTCATGGCCGGAGGGGTGGGTGAGCACCAGTTCAGCGGCTATATCATGATGCACAATGCTAACGGCGACGTGCTGCGCCGTAACTTCCGGCAGTCGTACAGCGTCATTCCGGCACCCAACGGAGCCACCGTAGCAGCCGACCTGATGAATGTTCTCTACGCCGGATTCAGCAACCCCATCAGCGTGAGCGTGCCCGGTGTGCCGGCCAATGCGGTGTCGGTATCCATGCAGGGCGGCTCGCTCACGGCCCGTGGTAACGGCCATTACGTGGCCGTTCCGTCGGCAGTGGGGCGCGACGTAACCATCAACATCACGGCCAACGACAAGGGTCAGGTGCGCCGCATGCCACCTTTCGTGTTCCATGTGCGCAAACTGCCCGACCCAACGGCCTACATCAACGTGGGCACCACGCGCTTCAAGAGCGGTCCGCTGGCTAAGGCGTCGCTCATGGGAGCCACCGGCATACAGGCTGCCATCGACGACGGACTGCTCGACATACCCTTCCGCGTGCTGGGATTTGAGACCGTTTTCTTCGATAACATGGGCATGGCAGTGCCCATGGCATCATCAGGAGCGTCGTTCTCCGAGCGCCAACGCGAGCAGTTCCGCAAGCTCTCGCGCAACCGCCGCTTCTACATTAACCGCGTGAGGGCCGTGGGTCCCGACGGCATTACGCGCACCCTGCCCGGCTCCATGGAGATTATCGTCAGGTAACGGGATTGAAATACGGACATCAAACATAACAAGATAATGAAACGCATATTATTCATACTGCTGGCAGCCTGCATGGTGCAGGCCGTTGCTGCCCAGCCCGAGCGGCGCAGGGCACAGCAGGAGGCTGCGGCAAGGAGCAACGCCAACAACATTACTCCGCGCGCCCAGCTCACCTTCCCCACCGAGGCAGGCATGTCGGAGGACGTGGTCTGGCGCCGCGACATCTACCGACTGCTCGACCTGAACGACGATGCAAACGCCGGACTCTACTATCCCGTGGAGCCTGTAGGCAGCCAGATGAACCTCTTTACCTACATCTTCAAGCTCATGATGACGGGCAACATCCGCGCCTACGAGTACCGGCTTGACGGCAACGAGGTGTTTAACGACGAGGCGAGGGTGAAGCCGCTGGCCTTTCTCGACGACCATCACATCTTCTACGAGCGCACGGACAGAGGCGTACATCTGGACGACAGCGACATTCCCTCGCGCGAGGTGAAGTCTTATTATATTAAGGAGAGCGCCTACTACGACCAGTCCACGGCCACCTTCCACACCAAGGTGCTGGCCTTGTGCCCCATCATGGAGCGCGAAGACGACTTCGGCGAGGGTGCCACCAAGTACCCCCTGTTCTGGGTGAAGTACGAAGACATTGCGCCGTTCCTTACCAAGCAGACCATCATGACGAGCAATTTGAACAACGCGGCCATAATGAGTGTGGACGATTACTTTACCCGCAACCTCTACAAGGGCAAGATATACAAGACCAACAACATGCTCGGCAAGACGCTGGCACAGTACTGCACAACCGATTCTGCCATGACCCGGGAGCAGAAACGGATAGAAGCAGAGATACGGGAGTTTGAGAAAAACATGTGGGGCGACCCCGTTCGGAAGGACTCCTTGGACAGTATTGCCAAGTTAGATAAAAAGGAACTCAAGGCCCGTAAGCGCACCAACCGCCGCAGCAGCACAAGTGTGCGCCGCGCGCGCCGTTCTTCCGGCAGCAGTTCTTCAACCTCTTCGGCACCCCGAGTGACGGTTCGCCGGCAGAGACATTAATCATTTTAAACCATTATTATTATGAAAAAGTTGTTTTCAGCGGTCATCATCGCCCTGGCGTTGATGTTTTCGGTCAATGCCAACGCACAGTTGCAGTTTGGCGTTAAGGGCGGACTGAATGTCACGCAGATGTCATTCAACCGCGATGTTCTGAACTCTTCGAACCGTGCCGGCTTCTATATCGGCCCCACGGTCAAGTTCACTCTCCCCATTGTAGGTCTCGGAGTAGACGCCTCGGCACTGTATGACCAGCGCTCGGCCACCGTCGAGGTAGCCGATGCCGGTGAGGAGAAGCTCACCCAGAAGCAGATTATCCTGCCCATCAACCTGCGTTACACCATCGGACTGAGCAGCGTAGCGAGCCTCTACTTCTTTGCAGGACCGCAGTTCGGGTTCAATGTCGACAAGGATAACGACGCCGACTGGACCTGGAAGGGGTCAAACATAAGCGCCAACCTGGGCGGCGGCGTCATGCTGCTCAACCATCTGCAGGCCAACGTGAACTACAATATCGGCTTCGGAAAGACGGGCGAATTCAAGGCCTCGGAGCTGGGTCACGGCCGTTCCAACGGCTGGCAGATAGGCTTGGCCTACTACTTTTAAGGTTCCGGAACCCATCGCCGGTTCCTCTGAATGTATAAAGGACAGATGTCTCCACAGTGAGATGTCTGTCTTTTTTTGTGGGTGTTAGGTGGTGGGGGATTGGGTGATAGGTGTTGGGTGATGGGTGTTGGTGGTTGGATTTATTGGGTGTTAGGTGGCGGGTGATGAACATTAGGACTTTGATTTTCTTTGTATTTGGTGTTGATGGAGTGATTGTTAGAGCATAAAATAATGCGAGTTGGATATTGATAGGGTAGGAGCCGCTTGTTAAATCATCCCCTCCTGCACCTCCCCTTTCTAAGGGGAGGAAGCTATGCCGTCATTTCTTGTTATATGCTTCGCCCCCTTTCACTCTCTGCCTCTCCCTAATCAGTAAAGCGACCGCAGCCCCCCTGAATATCCAAAAGCCAGCCACGGTTCCTCCCCTTAGAAAGGGGAGGTTAGGAGGGGATGATGAAGTGAGCAGCAAAAGCAAGGGAATGGTTTAAATGGGGAGGATATGCAAGCTGCTCAATGGTTTTCTTGCTGCCCGTCATCCCCTCCTCCGCCTCCCCTTTCCAAGGGGAGGTTACCGGTTTGTTTTGTGGGTACTGATGTGCTATCTGTTACTACCAAGATGCAACCTCGCAGCAGTTTAAATATACTCTGTTACTCTGTCTTTTATTGAGTTGTTGCCACGGTTCCTCCCCTTAGAAAGGGGAGGTTAGGAGGGGATGATGATTTGGCGGCAGAACAAATACGAAAAAAAGGTACGAATGATAGAAGCAGGAACTTTCGACACTTGTCGCACATGAATTCGACAGGTGTCGCACAATCGTTTGACACTTGTCAAAAGTTCCCGAAGGGATGCAATGAGCGGACGGCAGGTATCGGAAAAGACCCAAAAAACCGCCCATTTTTCCGTCTGTTGCCACCGTTAAGACGCATGTCTGCATTCTTCCCAGCCTCTTGTACTGCTTCTTTCTAAATAAAGGCAATGCTGCGGAAGAGCTTTGGAGTGGGTTTGCCTACGTGATAGAGCAATCGCGCAAAGCTGTAGAACCGAACAGTCTGCCCGGACGGTGATAGATGGCAGTGGGCTATAAGTTGACCGAGCGCAGGATGAGTTGGGTGGCTCCGGCGCGGCTCTTGACAAACTGGCCGGCGCTGTTGCCGGCCTGCTGCAGGAAGGGAGCATCGCTGCTGAAGCGGTTCATGAGGCTCACAAACCCCGGATAGTCGGTTATCTCGAAGCCGCCTTGCGCCGTCAGCAGCCCTTGGGCCTCGTGGAACTGGCGGTTGTTGGGGCCGAAGACAACGGGAATGTCCCATACCCCGGCCTCCAACACGTTGTGTATGCCCACGCCGAAACCGCCGCCCACGTAGGATACTGTGCCGTAGCGGTAGATGCTGGAGAGCAGACCAAAGCAGTCGATGATGAGGCAATCGGCCGCTGCTGCACTCTCCTCCGTGGCCTGGGTGTAGCGCACGACGCGGCCGTCGAGCTTGGCGACAATCTGCGAAAGGTGCTCCTCGTCTATTACGTGCGGTGCTATGATGAGCTTCCAGTCCTTGTGCACGTTGAAATAACGGATGAAGATGTCCTCATCAGGTGGCCAACTGGAGCCTGCGATGAAGACTTTTGGGGCTTGGGTGATGGGTGATGGGGGCTGGGTGTTGGGTGTTGGGGGCTGGGTGTTGGGTGACGGGTGATGGTGCAGGAAGGCCTCAACAAGGGGCAGGCACTTGCTGGCTTCCTTGATTTGGAGCACGCGGTCGAAGCGTGTATCGCCGCTAACGGTCACGTTGTCGAGCCCGATGCCGTGGAGCAAAGACTTGCTTATCTGGTTCTGAACGAAGAAGTGGGTAAAGCATTTCAGCACCCGTCCGTACTGCGCACCGTACCATTTGAAGAATACCTGGTCGGGCCTGAAGATGCTGCTCACGCTGTACACGGGTACGCCCCGGTGCTTGAGGATGTGCAGGTAGTTGTACCAGAACTCGTACTTGATGAAGAATGCCATCTCCGGACGCACCGCCCGCAGGAAGCGGCGGGCATTGCGGATGGTGTCCAGAGGCAGGTAACAGACGATGTCGGCTCCCTCGTAGTTCTTCCGCACCTCGTAACCGGAGGGCGAGAAGAAGGTGAGCAGAATTCTGTATTCAGGGTGTTGGCGGCGTATCTGCTCCATAAGAGGGCGCCCCTGTTCGAACTCTCCGAGCGATGCTGCATGGAACCAGATGTAACGGGCATTGGGGTCAACGCGCTCCTTGAGTATCTTCACGGCCTGTCGTTCGCCGCACCACATCTTCTTCACCTTCTTGTTGAAGAGGGAGACTACGGCTACGCCACACAGATACAGGTAGATGACAAGATTGTACATATATTCTTTCTGGGGCCTCATGCTCCGCAGCGGAGCGCGCCCTTGGTTTATTTCAGAACTTCGATGGCGCGCTGCAGGCGCTTGAGTGTTTCTTCCTTGCCTAAGAAAGCGGAGATATCAAACATGCCGGGACCCTTGCCTATGCCCACCAAAGCAAGGCGGAAAGCGTTCATCACGTCGCCCAGCTTGTAGCCTTTGGCCTCTACCCACTGCATGACAACGGGCTCTTGGCCCTCGACGGAGAAGTCTTCGATGCCCTGCAGCACGCCGGCCAGCTCGGCCATCTGCTGCGCGGAATAATCCTTCCAGCGCTTCTTGACGGTCTTCTCGTCGTACTCCGTGGGGGCAATGAAGAAGAAGGAACAGAGCGGCCAGAGCTCGTGGACAAAGTTCACGCGGTCTTTCATCATGTGAACTACTTGCTTTACGCGGTCAAAAGTCTCGTCAACGCCGTTGCCGGCAACGATGGGCGCAAAGAGTCGGGCTATCTCGTCGTCGCTCTTCTTGAGAATATATTCGTGGTTGAACCAGATGCCTTTCTGGTAATCGAACTTGGCTCCGGCCTTTGAACACTTGCTGATATCGAAGGCGCTGACCAGCTCTTCGAGCGTGAAAAGTTCCTGTTCGGTGCCTGGGTTCCATCCTAACAGGGCGAGGAAGTTGACCACCGCCTCGGGAAAGTAGCCGCTCTCGCGGTAGCCGGAGCTAACTTCGCCGGTCTTGGGGTCGTGCCATTCCAGCGGAAAAACGGGGAAGCCGAGGCGGTCGCCGTCGCGTTTGCTCAGTTTGCCCTTGCCCTCCGGCTTGAGCAACAGCGGCAGATGGGCGAAGCGGGGCATGGTGTCGGCCCAGCCGAAGGCCTCGTACAGCAGCACGTGGAGCGGTGCGCTGGGCAGCCACTCCTCGCCGCGGATAACGTGGGTGATTTCCATCAGGTGGTCGTCTACGATGTTGGCCAGGTGATAAGTGGGCAGTTCGTCGGCGCTCTTGTAGAGCACCTTGTCGTCTAAGATGTCGCTCTTGATGACTACCTCGCCGCGAATCATGTCGTTGACGCGTATCTCGCGGCCCGGTTCTACCTTGAAGCGCACGGTAAACTGCTCGCCTTCGGCCATGCGGCGCTCACATTCTGCCGCGTCCATGGTAAGCGAATTGCGCATCTGCATGCGGGTATGGGCGTCGTACTGGAAGTTCTGAACCTCGCTGCGTTTGGCCTCCAGCTCCTCAGGAGTGTCGAAAGCGTAGTAAGCCTTGCCCTCGTCGAGCAGCTGCTGCACGTACTTCTTGTAAATGTTCCGGCGCTCGCTCTGCCGGTAGGGGCCATGATTGCCGCCGAAGCTCACGCCCTCGTCGAACTTGATACCTAACCAGCGGAAGGACTCGATGATGTAATCTTCGGCTCCGGGAACGAAACGATGGGAGTCTGTATCCTCAATCCTGAAAACCAGCTCGCCGTTATTCTGACGGGCGAAGAGGTAATTGTACAATGCTGTTCTTACGCCTCCGATGTGCAGCGGACCCGTAGGACTTGGTGCGAAACGCACCCTTACTTTTCTTTCAGACATCTCGACAAATGATGATAAGCTATAAATTTTTTGCAAAATTAATACTTTTCTTTGACTATTGGGCATTTTTTTCGTAATTTCGCAAGGTACAAACAGAATAACGAAGACGCAAATGAGAAATGTCAGAACGCTTGGAGAGCATTATTGGCGCAATCTTCTCACCCGGGTGGTGCTTGTTGCTATAACCGTTGTACTCATCGTGTGGTTCCTGCCACGCAATGAGAGCATGCGTTTCAGGTACGATGTGGGGCGCCCGTGGATGTACGGTTCGTTCATTGCCCGGTTCGATTTCCCCATCTACAAGACCGATGAGGCCCTGCAGCGGGAGAAGGATTCGCTCACTACTCTCTTCCAGCCATACTACAACTACAAGGCATCGGTGGAGGCGAAGGAGATTGCCAAGTTCAGGGAAAACTTCAAGGGAGGCATTCCCAACGTACCCGACAAGTACCTGCCCGTCATCATCGACAGGCTGCACAGGCTCTACCAGTCGGGCATCATCAACACTCCGGAGTACAACGACCTGTCAAAAGACTCCACGAACATGGTCAGGGTGGTGAACGGAAAGAACGCCCAGAGCCTCGAGATAAGGTGTATCTTTTCCACTCTCTCGGCCTATGAGCAGCTGTTTACCGACGAGCAGCTGGCCCCCATGCGCCAGGCACTGCAGAAATGTAACCTCAACGAATACATTGAACCTAACCTCGTTTACGACAAACAGCGCAGTGAGACGGAGCTGGACGACATTCTGAGCGGCATATCTCCGGCCAGCGGCATGGTTCTGAGCGGCCAGAAGGTGATTGACAGGGGTGAGATAGTAGATGAGTACGACTACCGCGTGCTCTCCTCCTTTGAGCAGGAGATGAAGCGCCGCAGTGCTACCAAGGCCGAAATCACCACAACCGTCATCGGCCAACTGCTCTTCGTGCTCATCATGGTGTCGCTCTTCACGATGTATCTGGCGCTCTTCCGCCGCGAATACTTTGAGAAGCCGCGCAGCATCACGATGCTGTACACCATGATAACCCTGTTCCCCATCCTCGTCTCACTTATGATGGAGCACCGCCTCTTCAGTGTCTACATCATCCCGTTTGCCATGGCTCCCATGTTCATCCGGGTGTTCATGGACTCGCGCACGGCGTTCATCACGCATGCCGTGATGATATTGCTCTGCGCTGCTGCGGTGAAGTACCAGTACGAGTTCATCATTGTGCAGCTCGTGTCGGGGCTCGTGGCCATTTATTCCCTGCGCGAGTTGTCCAAGCGGTCGCAGCTTTTCAAGACGGCCTTCCTCGTTACGCTGGCCTCGTGTGTTACCTACTTTGCCCTGCAACTCATGCAGGAGAGCGACCTCAGCAAGCTGGACCAGAGCATGTACTTCCACTTCATCGTCAACGGAGTGTTCCTCTTGCTGGCTTACCCGCTGATGTTCTTGATTGAAAAGACCTTCGGTTTCGTCTCCAACGTCACCCTCTTTGAGCTCTCCAACACCAACAAGGGAGTGCTGCGCGACCTCAGCGAGATTGCGCCGGGCACCTTCCAGCACAGCATCACGGTAGCCAATCTGGCCGCGGAGATAGCCAACCGCATTGGCGCCAACAGCCTCTTGGTGCGTACCGGCGCCCTCTACCACGACATAGGCAAGATGGCAAACCCCGTGTTCTTTACCGAGAACCAGGCCGGAGTGAACCCTCACGACAAGATGACTTGCAAGGAGAGCGCCCAGGTCATTATTGGGCACATTGCCGAGGGCGTCAAGCTGGCCGAGAAGTACAACCTGCCGCCGTTCATCAAGGACTTCATCCTCACCCATCAAGGGCGCGGAATGGCCAAATACTTCTACATTAAATATAAGAACGAGCATCCCGACGAGGAGGTTGACCCCGAGCCCTTTACCTACCCGGGGCCCAATCCGTTCACGCGCGAGCAGGCCATCCTCATGATGGCCGACGCCGTTGAGGCTGCCTCACGCTCGCTGACGGAATACACGGAAGAGAGCATCAGCGGGCTGGTTAACAAGCTCGTGGACGAACAGATGGACTGCGGCTTCTTCAAGGAGTGCCCCATCACGTTCCGCGACATTGCCCTGGCCAAGCTGGTTCTTATCGAGCGGCTGAAAGTCATCTACCATACCCGCATCCAATATCCCGAACTCAACACCGGCGAAACCGCCCATACCCCGGTCTCGCAGCCAGCGGCGAACTGACGGCCGGACGAGTTCGGAGCAGCGGACTGCAAGAAACAGCCAGACCGAGCCTTTTCCTCGTGCAGATGATAGCATTTGTACGAGGAAAAGGCTCGGTTCGGTTAACATAGCTTAAATATTCATCTTAAAAAAGCGAAGAATAGAACAATATTCCTAACTTTGCAGCCAATATTTTACAGAAAATTAAGATGAACAAGTTAAAAACAGTCTTCATGGGGCTTTCCATGCTGACTTTTTCCGCACCACTCCTGGCCGGCGGACTTCTAACGAACACCAATCAGAACATCGCTTTCAACCGAAACTTCGCCCGCGACGGCGCCATCGGCATCGACGGTGTTTACTCCAATCCTGCCGGCGTAGCCTTCCTTGGCCGCGGACTCCATCTCTCTCTCAATATCCAGAACGTGTACCAGACGCGCGTCATCAACAGTGGCATCACCGTGCCGGCGCTTGAGGGCACCCCTTACTACCAGCCTTTCAGGTTCAACGGAGGCGATGAGAACGGCATCAAGCAGTTCAAGGGCAAGGCCTCCGTGCCCATCCTGCCCTCTTTCCAGGCTGCACTTAACTATGATAACTGGGGCTTCCAGCTCGGTTTTGCCCTCCACGGAGGCGGTGGCCGCGCCACTTTTAACGACGGCCTCGGCTCCTTCGAGCGGCAGATAGCCCTCATTCCGGCACTGCTCTACCAGCAAGGACTCACCTCCGACAAGCCCGGCTACAGCGTGAGCAGCTACGTCTCAGGCCAGCAGTACATCTATGGCGTGCAGATGGGTGCCACGTACAAGATAAACAAACACATGGCCGTGTACGGCGGTTTCCGCTTTAATTACATCTGGAACAAGTACGAAGGCAACATTACCAACATCTCCGCAAACATCGGAGGGGCCAATGAGAACCTCTTCAACTACTTCTCCAGTCAGGCCGAAACCTACAAGAACATGGCTTTCTACTACAAGATGCGGGCCACGGAGATGGCCTCCAATCCCGAAGCACAGGCGCAGTATCAGGCCATCTCGGCACGATATGCGCAGGGGGCCGAGCAGATGGACGCCACCAAGGCACAGTTTGCCGACAAGTATCTGGACTGTACACAGGAGGGATGGGGCATCACGCCCATCATCGGATTTGACTACAACTTCGGCAAACTCAATCTGGCAACGCGCCTGGAGTTCACTACACACTTCAACATCGAGAACCATACCAAGCGCGATGACACCGGGCTGTTCCAGGACGGAGTAAATACACCCAACGACCTGCCCGGCGTCTGGACCCTCGGTGCACAGTATTCGGTGTCGCCATCGGTACGAGTAATGGCCAGCTACCACTACTTCTTCGACAAGGATGCAGAGATGGCAGACAACAAACAGACCAAACTCTCCGGCAACACGCAGGAGTTTCTGGCCGGCGCCGAGTGGGACATCACCCGCCACATCACCGTCAGTGCAGGCGGACAGCGTACCAGCTACGGCCTTGGCGACGGCGGTTACCTGAACGACATGAGCTTTGTAACGAGCAGCTACTCCTTTGGCTTCGGCGCCAAAGTTAAGATTGCAAAGAACGCGAGCATCAACATTGCCTACTTCTGGACCGACTACGAGCACTTCAACAAGGAGTACCCGCAGACCATCTCGGCCGCAGGCAGGAGCGTAGAGGTGCACAACACCGACAACTTCACGCGTACCAACAAGGTGTTGGGCGTGGGTCTCGACATCGACTTCTAATCTCTCTTTCTACCAAAAACCTCCCGGAGCCATTCCCGCCGCCGCCAAAGGCACGCAGGAATGGCTCCTATTTTAGTTTGTATCGGCCCGAAACGGGATGTTATTTAAGTATTGTTATGCCCAGCGAAGCGAACACAATGCTCATGTTTTGCATGCCCGGCGTGCGAGAGTCCACATATTTGTAGCCCACGGAAAATACAGGCGAGAACTTTGACGAGCTGTCATCGGTCAGCGAGAGCCACAGTTCGTAGTTGGTATGTTTCCAGTCTGGGCTCCCGTAAGTGGTGTTTACGCGGCCGCGAACCTCGATGGCGTGCGGATTGTCTCCCTCATAGAAGTTGATGCCATCCCACAGTCTGTAACCCAGACCGCCGCCAATAGAGGCGCTCTTCAGATAAGTTTTCACGCCCTCCGTTTTACGCAGAGCCAGCGTACCGGGCAGGTCGAAGTACACCGTAAACTTGTTCACCGGCTCTACTCCTACTGCAAAGTGGCTCGTCAGCAGAGCTACATCATGCTGTCTGGGGCTCACCGTAAAGTCTTCTTCTATGAAAAGCTTTTGCCCGAACAGCAACATTGGCGACAAGCAGGCTAACAACAGTAATGCAATCTTTCTCATATTATTATTTATTTAGATGGGTATGCCGTTTCTCCTCTGTAATAGCAAGGTGGTATGATCAATGGGTTTGATAGCAAATTGAGTGTTTCTTATAGCGCAAATATAGGAAAAGAATGCAATGGTTGTAAACGATTATTTACTTTATTTAGATTTATTATACAAAAAAAACAAATCTATTAACTTTATTTAAGATAACAAGTGTCAATCTCAAGACATTGTAATGGAGTTGCCGGAAGCTACCTGCAACGGTTCAGAAGATGCCTTTCGGGAACTTTCGACAGGTGTCGAAGATGAATGCGACAAGTGTCGAACAATCGTGCGACAGGTGTCGAAAGTTCCCGGAGGATGTTTCCGGGCCGCCCGAGGCTACTGCGGGTCAACGTCGTAATATACTTGCAGGGCGGCAAAGCGCTTGTCCTGCATGAGCAGTTGCCGGGCCTGGCGCAGGTACTGGCGCACGGCGGCGCGGTCGAGTCCGTTCTCCAGCTTGAGCACTATCTTGCGTATGTTCATCGACTTCACGCGGGCAACGGCCGGTTTGTCGGGCCCCAGCACGCGCGCTCCGAACCACTGGCGCAGCTGGCTGCCCATCATGATGCCGGCGGTTTCCACGAGGCTGTCCTTTGAATGCTTGAGGTACACGTACACAAGGTGGTAGAAAGGCGGATAGCGGAACAGCCGGCGCTCCTCCATCAGCTCGTTGTAGAAGCCCTCGTAGTCGTGGCCCACCACCTGGCGGATAACAGCAAGGTCGGGGTTCTTGGTCTGCAGCATCACCAGTCCGCGCTTTCCACGCCGTCCGGCGCGCCCACTGACCTGCGACATCATCATGAACGCGTGCTCGTAGGCACGAAAGTCGGGGTAGTTAAGCATGGAGTCGGCGTTCAGAATGCCCACTACACTCACGCGGTCGAAGTCGAGTCCCTTGCTTATCATCTGCGTTCCGATGAGCACGTTGGTGCGTCCTTCGGCAAAATCGCTTATCAGTCGCTCGTACGCCTGCCGTGTGCGGGTGGTGTCAAGGTCCATTCGGGCCACGCGGGCCTCGGGTATCAGGTCGCGGATGTAGTCCTCTATCTTCTCCGTACCGTAGCCCCGGCCGGTGAGGTCGGTGTTACCGCAGTTGGGGCAGGCCGCCGGCACCTGGTACGTAAAGCCGCAGTAGTGGCACGTGAGCTGGTTCAGGTTCTTGTGATAGGTAAGCGACACGTCGCAGTTCTTGCACTTAGGAACCCATCCGCACACCTTACACTCCAGCATGGGGGCGAACCCCCGCCGGTTCTGAAACAAGATTACCTGCCGTTGCTGGCCCAGAGCCTCGCGCACGGCAGCCAGCAGCTGGGGCGAGAAGGGGCCGCTCATGAGCTTTCGGCGCTGCAGGTCTTTGATGTCAACCACCTGTATCTGGGGCAGGCTGATGCCCTTGTAACGGGTCGAGAGCTGCACGTAGCCGTACTTGCCCGTCATGGCGTTGTGGTACGACTCCATGCTCGGAGTGGCCGTACCCAGCACGGTCTTGGCCCCGGAGAGCCGTGCCAGCATGATGGCTGCACTGCGCGCATGGTAGCGGGGGGCCGGTTCCTCCTGCTTGAAGGAGGTCTCGTGCTCCTCGTCAACAATGACCAGACCGAGCTGGCGGAACGGAAGAAAGACGGCGCTGCGTGCCCCCAGGATGATGTCGTACGGGTGCGGAGAGAGCTGCTTCTTCCATATCTCCACGCGTTCGGCGTCGGAATACTTGGAGTGATAGATGCCCAGGCGGCTTCCGAACACCCGTTGCAGGCGCGAGGTTATCTGCACCGTGAGGGCTATCTCGGGCAAGAGGTAGAGTACCTGGCGGTGTTCCTGCAGGGCCTTGGCTATGAGATGGATGTAGATTTCGGTCTTGCCGCTCGACGTAACGCCATGCAGCAGCACCACGTTCTTGCTCATCGATTGCAGCAGAATGTGGTTGTAGGCATCCTGCTGGGCCTCGTTCAGGCGTTTGATGTTCTCCGGATGGGGCTCGCCGCCGCGGTTCAGGCGTCCCACCTCACGCTGGTAGGCTACCAGGAACTTGCGTTCGGTGAGCGACTTGATGACAGCAGCCGTGCAGTGGGTGGTGTTCATCAGCTCGTCGCGCGTGATTTCTTCCACCTCCTCGGCCGTTGCGTCGCCCTCGAGCGTGTCCCAGTGCGACATGGCCAGATACTCCATGAACACTTGCTGCTGCCTGGCGGCGCGGCCGAAGGTGCTCAGCGCCACGTGCAGTGCGTGCTCATGGCGCAGCGGTTCGGCCAGTTTAACGTACAGTTCGGTGCGTGGACGGTAGCCGTCCTCGGCCTTCAGCCCCGCCGGCAGGGCCGCCTTGTACACGTCGCCCAATGGAGCCATGTAGTAATCGGCTATCCACTGCCAGAGCGAGAACTGCGTAGAGAGCAGCACGGGCTCGTCATCAAGCACGGCGTAGATGTCGCGCACGTCGAAGTCGGGCTTGCTGTCGTGCTGTCGAAGCACCAGGGCAGTGTAGGTCTTGGTCTTGCCCAGCGGCACCAGTACGCGCACGCCGGCCACCGCCTTGGACTGCATGGCGGCGGGAACGGCATAAGTGAAAGTGCCCTCAAGGGGCAACGGCAGGATTACGTCGACGTACTTCATAGGTGCAAAGATAACACATTTCGGCCAAACTCCATCGTCTCGCCAGGGCTAAAACCTCGTATTTGCCTATTGTTTGGCCATTGATGATGGCTTTGTGAGAATAATTGCGTACTTTTGTAAGCAAGAAACCAGAAACCAGATGAAAACCTTCAAGCTAACAATGATTGTCGGCTTGCTGTGCGTGAGCCTTGCGGCAGCGGCCCAGCAGCAGGCCTTGATTCCCGTGCCCAACCATGTAGAGTGGGGCAGCGGGCAGTATCTGCTCCCCCGGAGCGTAACCATCAGTTGCCAGAATGCAAGTCTGCGGCCGGCCGCGCAGTACCTATCAGGGCTGCTCTCGCGTGCTACCGGCTACAAAATAGGCCTGACAAAATGCGGCGGCACCATCCGCTTGGCCCTGCAGACCGGGGGCAAGACGGGCGCCTACAGGCTCTCCGTGGGCCGCGGGGGCGTACAGATAAGCGGCTGCGGTTACGCCGGCGTCGTCAATGGTATTGCCACCCTGCGGCAGCTCTTTGACGATGCGGTGGAGCTGAAGACGGCCTCCGCCGGCCGCCGGTGGACGCTGCCGTACGTCGAGATAGCCGATGAGCCGCGCTTCGAGTGGCGTGGCATGGAGCTCGACTGCTCGCGCCACTTTTTCACCAAGCAGGAAGTAGAGGAGCTGCTCGACGTACTCGCGCTCTATAAAATCAACAAGTTCCACTGGCATCTCACCGATGACCAGGGCTGGCGGATAGAAATCAAGAAGTATCCTCTGCTCACTCAGAACGGCGGATGGCGCACGTACAACAACCAGGACAGCACCTGCCTCAGCCGCGCCAAGGCCGAGGATAACCCCGATATGGTGGTAGATAAAACCAAGACCCGCACCGACGCGCAGGGCCGCACGCTCTACGGAGGCTACTACACGCAGCAGGACATCCGCGAGATAGTGGCCTACGCCGGCACAAGAGGCATAGAGGTGATACCCGAAATAGACATGCCGGGCCACAGCCTGGCCGCCATCAATAACTACGAAGGCCTCTCCTGCTTCCCCCAAACGGGGTGGGGCAAGTTCTTCACCACGCCACTCTGCCCCGGTAAAGACAAGATGCTGGACTTCTGTAAGGACGTGTGGCGCGAGGTGTTCGGCCTCTTTCCGTCTAAATATGTGCACATTGGAGGCGATGAGGTGGACATGACCAACTGGAAGAAATGCCCCGACTGCCAGCGCCGCATGCGTGAGAACGGACTGCAGACCGAGGCCCAGTTGCAGGCGTGGTTCCTGCATCAGATGGAAGACTTCTTTACATCAAACGGCCGGAAGATGATAGGCTGGGACGAAATCATTGAGGGCGGGCTCTCTGCTACGGCCACTGTAATGTGGTGGCGCACGTGGGCACCGCGCGCGATGAAGCAAACCACCGGCCACGGTAACCACGTTATCTGCACGCCCAACGCACAGTTCTACCTCGACTACGAGGAAGACAAGAACAGCATTGCCAACATCTACCGCTTCAATCCGCAGCCCGCCGACCTCACCGAGGCCGAAAGGCAGCTCGTACTGGGTGTGCAGGGAAACCTCTGGACCGAGCAGGTACCCACGCGCGAGCGCATGTTCCACATGGCTTTTCCGCGCATGCTGGCCGTTGCGGAGCTTGGGTGGAGCAAGCCCGAGACGATGAACCTCGGCGACTTCAACCGTCGCCTGGCCGGCCACTACAGCCGCTTGCGCCGGCTGGGCGTTACCTACCGCATACCTGACCTTACGGGCTTTTACAACACCAACGTGTTTACGGACCGCGCGCAGGTTAAGATTGGCTGCCTCGACCCGTCGGCCGTAATCCGTTACACCACCGACGGCACCTTGCCGCAGGCCGACTCCAAGCGCTACGAAGGCCCCTTCGAGATAACCGAGAGCACCGACTTCACGTTCCGAACCTTCGGCCCCAATGGCCGCAAGGGCGGCGTGGTGAAGTGCCGTTATATAAAAGAGGTGTTGTCGCCTGCCGTCAATGCGCAGCCCGGCCGGCCGGGATTGCAGGCCGTGTGGCATGATTTCGGCGGCGTGCGCTGTGCCGATATCGACAAAGCCAAGGTGAACGGACGCTACGAAGTGCGCGATGTGCTGATACCGGAAGGCGTGAAAGGCAACATCGGCCTGGTGCTCACAGGCTACATCAACATACCGGCCGACGGCATCTATACCTTCGCCCTGCTCTCCGACGACGGCAGCTGGCTGAAGATAGACGGGCAGATGGTGGTCGACAACGACGGCGAACACTCGCCCCGGGAGCTCATCGGACAGCGTGCACTCAAAGCAGGAATGCACCCGATAGACGTGCATTACTTCGACCACAACGGCGGTCAGCTCCGCCTGCGCGTGCTCGACGCGGGTGGAAAGCCGCTCTCCGGTTGCTTCAAATTCTAACAGCAGAGGCCCCGGCAGGCTCCCCGCAGCCTGCTTGGGGTGGCATGCGCCCGTGCGAAGGCTGTCGGGTTCAGCCCCATGACATAACCATCAGAAAGCGCTGTAAGCCAGTGCATTACCCTCTCTGCTGCCCTCCCATTTTCCCGGAGGTGCCGTTCAAGCCTCTAAAAGGTATCGTTCAAGGCCCTTGGAGCTATCCTTCAAGCGGCTTGAACGATACCTTTTGTTTTTCCGTTCGGCAGAGGCTGTCTTTTCCGCCGGGTGCTGTGGCCAGGCTGAAGCCTGTCAGCAAGCGTGCTGCTCACTGTCATTTCATTTGCTGATAGCTGTAATTAATGCCGATATTGTAATTGTTTTTCGATTTTTCTGGTAAGCAACGAAATTATTTTTCGAAATCTCTTGCATATATTAAAAGTATAGTCTAAATTTGCGAATGATTACTTAATCATTTAATATAACTATCTAATTATGAGTAGCCAGAAACATGAAAAACGATTGAGAAAGGTCTCCTGTGCCTTTCTGCTTGGCCTGTTCTGTCTCAATGGCGGTGCTGCCAAGGCAGTAACACACGTGCCGGGCACCCTGCTTGCACAGCAACAGGAACGCACAATCAATGGTATTGTGCTGGATGAGACGGGCGAACCCGTCATCGGAGCCAGCATCAAGATGGACGGAACGGGCGTGGGCGCCGTGTCGGACGTTGACGGCAAGTTCTCCATCACCATCAAGGGAGAGGGAAACCTGTTGGTTTCTTACCTCGGTTATCAGTCACAAACCATCGCCACTGCAGGCAAGTCGGACTTCCGCGTGGTGCTTCAGCCGGGCGACAACAGCCTGGACGAGGTCGTGGTAACGGCCTTGGGCATCAAGCGAGAGAAAAAAGCGCTGGGCTATGCGATGCAGGAGGTGAAGACCGATGGGCTCACGGAGAACAAGAACTTCAGTGTGGCCAACATGCTGCAGGGCAAGGTTGCCGGCGTTCAGATAGCCCAGTCGGGCACGGGCTTGGGCGGTTCAACGCGCATCATCATGCGCGGTCTCAACTCGCTTAGCGGCAACAACCAGCCGCTGTGGGTGGTAGACGGCATGCCCATCAGCGACAACAGCGTGGGCCAGGCCGACCAGTGGGGCGGTTCCGACTACTCGGGCGCCGCTGCCGAGATAAACCCGGAGGACATAGAGAGCATCTCCATCCTCAAAGGAGCCAATGCTGCAGCCCTCTACGGGTCGCGTGCACAGAGCGGTGCCATCGTCATCACGACCAAGAAAGGGCGCCTCAACCAGCCGTTGCGCGTTGAGTACAACGGCACGCTGAGCATTACCAACGCCTATTCTCCTTACGACTACCAGAACATCTACGGCCAAGGAAACGCCGGAAAGTATGACATCCAGTCGAAGATGAGCTGGGGTCCGCGCATGCAAGGGCAAACAATAGACAACTGGCGGAGCGTGTTCTACGGCGATACTCGTTACGAGCCGTACGCTCTCACGCCGCAGAAGGACTACATCAAGGACTTTTACGAGACCGGAGTTGCCTACACCAACACCCTTACTGCTACGGCCGGAGGCGACAATCTGATGGGGCGCTTCTCCTTCACCGACTCCCGTGCCAACGACATCGTGCCTAACTACAAGCAGAACAGGCAGTATTTTGACCTGAATACGGAGTTCCGCAGCGGCTTCCTCACATTGGGCGCCAAGGTAAACTACATGCACGAGAAGACTTACAACAGGCCCGGACAGGGCGAATACGGCCTCATGGTGCAGCTGGTAAAGATGCCCCGGGGCATCCGCCTGGCCGACTTGCGCAGCCCGCGCGGCATCGGCAACTACATATATAATAATGTGAACTGGTCTGGACCGAGTGATAATTACGCCAATCCGTATGCCCTCACGATGTCCGAAAACGGCAACCGCATGGATCGCAACCGGCTGATAGGGCAGGTGAGTGCCTCGTTCAGGTTCACCGACTACCTGCATCTGACGGGCCGTGCGGGCGTAGACTGGTTCAATGACCAGATAAAGAACTTCAATACTCTGCCCGACCCAACGTCTTCGGCATCGCAGTACGTGAACAATTCGCTTACCAACAAGGAGTTCAATGCCGACCTGATACTCTACTTCGACAAGACTTTCGGCGACTTTTCCGTCAATGCCAACGCCGGTGCTTCGGTGATGAACCGCCGCAACGACGGGCTGGCAGGCTACTCCGGGCTCTTTGCCACGCCCGGTGTTATCGGCCTGGCAAACGGCCTGACGCAAACAGTAAGCGAGGCATACGCCAAGAAGGAAATCCAGTCTCTGTTCTTCTCAGCCTCTTTCGGGTACAAGAACTTCGCCTACCTGGACATCACCGGCCGCAACGACTGGTCGTCTACGCTGCCCAAGACCAACCGTTCGTACTTCTATCCATCGGTGAGCGCCAGCGTTATTCTGTCCGAGGCACTCAAGCTCCCGGCATGGGTAACGTACTGGAAGGTAAGAGGCTCGTGGGCCCAAGTGGGCAACGACACCGATCCCTACAAGCTGGCAGAGCTCTACTACCTCTGGACTTCGGGCGATAAACTTGATGCCTCGGGCGACAAAGTGAACCCCGCCATCATCAAGGAGTACAAGAGCAAGGTTAAGGCTCTGGCCGATCTGAAGCCCGAGAAGACCAATTCGGCCGAGATAGGTACCGAAGCCCACTTCCTCGACAACCGCCTGAGCGTGGACTTCACCTACTATACAACCAGCACGACCAACCAGATTTTGAGCGTCAACATGCCCGGTTCGTCAGGCTACATATCAAAAAGCATCAACGCGGGAAAGATAAAGAGCCACGGTGTTGAGCTCATGCTGGCCGGTACTCCTGTCAAGACGCAGGACTGGCAGTGGGATGTAAGCCTGAACTGGGGCCTGAACCGCACCCGTTGTGAGACACTTGACCCGGAGATTTCGCGCTTTTCGCTTGGCGGAACGCGTGTAGGAGAAGTCGTGGTGAACGAAGGCGGCAAGTTTGGTGACATCGTTGGCAACGCCTACAAGCGTGATGCAAACGGCAACATCGTGGTAGACGCCAACGGCCTTCCGGAGAAGGAGTCGGACAAGGTGATAGGTAACATGCTGCCCAACTGGACCGGTTCGCTGGGCACAACACTGCGTTGGCGAGACCTCTCCTTCTCTGCACTGCTCGACATACGGCAAGGCGGCAAGTTCATCTCTAACACCGACAACTACGCCTGCCAGCAAGGAACGTCGGCAAAGACCGTCTACGGGCGCGAGAACGGTGAGCAGATAGTGGTCAAAGGCGTAACAGCAGACGGCCAGCCCAATACCAAGGGCGTGAGTGCCGAGAACTACTGGACCAACATAGCAGGCCCCGAAGGCATTGCCGAGGCCTTCCTCTACAGCGGCAGCTACGTCAAGATGCGCGAGATGTCGGTAGGTTACATCCTGCCCCAGGCATGGTTCAGCCGCACGCCCATTAAGTACGTGAAGCTCTCACTCGTAGGCCGCGACCTCTTCTACCTGCACAAGAGCGCCCCCGTTAACCCCGAGGGAGCCTTCTCGCGCAATGACTACGCGCAGGCATTCGAGCTCGCCTCCATGCCTCCTACGCGCTCTATAGGCTTCTCACTCAATGTTAAATTCTAATTCAGATACTCATGAAACGCAATATCTTACAACGAATAGGAAGCGCCTGCATGATGGTCGTGCTGACTGTTAGCTGCACCGACGACTTCGACAACATGAACAAAGACCCCATGGGCATTACCGACGGCGACCCTGCCTACATGCTCCCCTACATCGAGGAGCAAGGGTCAAGGATGGGGTCGTGGGAATATCAGGTGGGCGACAACCTGCACACCAACCTCTACGCACAGTATTTTGCCAACTCGGCGGCCTACTTCAACTCCGGCAGCTATACCTACAACAGCGCTTGGGTGACAGATGGATTCTGGAATTCGTACTACGTCGGCGTGCTCAAACAGAAGAAGGCAGTGGACGAGATGATGGCTTCGCATCCCGAATACGGCAACATCTACCAGGTGATACGCATCTTCACGGCACGCTGCACGGCGCAGACGACCGACATCTTCGGCGACATTCCCTACACCGAAGCGGCCCTGGGAAACAGCAATGCCAAGTATGACAGCCAGCAGAGCATCTACAACGACATCTTCAAGGAGCTGACCGAAGCCTCTGAGGAGCTGTCGGCACACCTCACCGATGCCATGATGGTGGGCTTCAAAAACAACCAGGACCTCATCTACAACGGCGACCTGAGCAAGTGGGTGAAGCTGGCCAACTCGCTCCGCCTGCGCTATGCGCTGCGCCTGAGCTATGTTGACCCCGCCAAGGCCAAGGCCGAAGGCGAGGCTGCACTCAAGGCTCAGGGCGGGCTCTTGGGTGCAAATGCCGACAATGCCGGCGTCTACATCTCCGGCACCGGTGCCAACGGGTGGCCTTTGTTCCAGATTTCAGGCTGGGGAGAGTTCTGCATGAGCAAGACGATGGAGAACATGCTGAAGCACACGAGCACCGTACTCGACCCGCGGACAGCGCTCTGGTTCGGCCATACCAAGAAGTCGAAGGCCGCCTCGCCGCAATATGCAGGCGTGCCCAACGGACTGGCTTCCGAGGCTCTTGCTGCCTATCCCGACGACAGCCGCTCGTATGTGTGGGGTCTGCAGGCCATGCCCGGCTGGAACACCAACGACAACAGCGAGAGCACCTTCTGCATCTCCAAGCGCATGAAGATAATGGACTACTCCGAAGTCTGCTTCCTCCGGGCCGAAGCCGCGCTGCATGGATGGGCCGGGGCAGGTGATGCCAAGGCTGCCTACGAGGCCGGCATACAGGCTTCGTTTGATGCAGAACGCGAGGGAGTGGACAAGTCCTACTATTCTACTGCCAACGACCAGACCTACAAGACCACAGGCAGCGTGAAGTGGGAGTCGCAGAGCAGCGAGGAAGGTCACCTGGGTCAAATCATCACGCAGAAGTGGCTGGCGCTCTATCCCGATGGCGTTGAGGCCTGGAGTGAGTTCCGCCGCACGGGCTATCCGGCCCTCATGCCGGTGGCCGTGACCCTCGAAACGACTCTTCCCGCAGGCCAGTTCATCAAGAAACTGCGCTATACGGACGACGAACTGCGCGAGAATTCCAACGCTTCTGACAAGGCGCTGAACAGCGGAAAGGGTGATGGCATGAGCGTGCGTGTTTGGTGGGACACGGGCAGAGTGCACTGACGCGCCGCCTGAAAGCCACCTCCGCATCATCTGTTTTTCAGGATTTCACTCTATAAACAAGCCGGATACAAGAGCAACTTGCTGCTTGTATCCGGCTGTTTTTTGCCTTCTTTGTAAAGTGCTGATAATGAACGGCTTTCCCGAAGCTGCCGTTCAAGCCGCCTGAAGGTATCGTTCAAGGGCCTTGGAGCTATCCTTCAAGCGGCTTGAACGATAGCTTTTGCTTTGCCACGTGGCTGCGGCTGCATTCCTGCTGCGGTGTTTGCGGCTTATTCACCGCGGTCGATGAGGCTGCTGATGGTGGCCCGCACGCGGCGCGGGGTGGTGTAGAGAAGGGTGTCCTCGTCGGCATCGGGGCTGCCCATGAACACGGCGGGGTTCCGGAACAGCATCTTGCCGGCCACGCGTTCGCGCGCCGAGAAGTGGTACTCGCGTATGCCGGTGGCGGCGTAGATGGCGTGTATGTTCGTTTCGTTTACCCCGCAGCCGGCCAGCAGGATAATGCGGCCGGCGGCCTGGCGGTGCAGGCGGGCCAGCAGAGCGGTGCCCTGGTCGGCCGTGGGTTGCTGTCCGGAGGTGAGAATGCGGTCGAAACCCAGGCTGATGAGCTGTTCCAGCGCCGCCGTAGGATTGCTGCAGCGGTCGAAAGCGCGGTGAAAGGTAACGCTCATGCCCTGGGCCGAGGCCAGCAGGCGGCTGTTGGCTTCGGCGTCGATGCTGCCGTCGGGGTTCAGGCAGCCGAAGACCACGCCGTCGGCTCCCAGCTCCTTGGCCGCGCGGATGTCGGCTTCCATGCGCTCCAGTTCCAGGGGCGAGTAGACAAAGTGGCCGCCGCGCGGGCGGATGATGACGTGCAGGCGGGTGGTGGTGAGCAGCCGCCGGGCCACTGTTATTTCTCCGTAAGAGGGTGTGGTGCCGCCTTCGGGTATGCCGGCGCACAGTTCTACTCTGTCTGCTCCGCCCTCTTGGGCGGCCAGACAGCTCTCAACGCCGTTGGCGCAAATCTCGAATTTAAAGTTTTCTCGGGTCATGGGGGGTTGGGTGTTGGGTGTTGGAATTACGGGTGTTGGATGTTAGGTGATGGGTGATGATGGAGTGTTTTGTTGCTGATTTTTGTTTATGGGGGGCTTACCTATTATAATCAGCAGTGGTGGCGTAGCGTTTCCTCCCCTTAGAAAGGGGAGGTTAGGAGGGGATGATATCTTAAGCAGCCTTGCTAATTCCTGCTATCAAGTCATCCCCTCCTCCGCCTCCCCTTGGAAAGGGGAGGTTACCAGTTTGTCTTCTTGCAAATTGTTGCTGATTTATTCTTGCTATCAAACAAGCTCATCGCAATCGAAAAAATACTCTGTTACTCTGTCTTTAATCATTAGGAGCTAATCAGCAGGAAACCTGCAGCTGCCTTTCCTCTTCTTAAAAAGGGCAGATTACCGGGCCAGCACGCGGGCGATACGCTCCAAACCTTGCATCATGCGGGCGCGTGGACAGGCGATGTTGATGCGCAGGTAGCCCTCGCCGGCCTGCCTGCCGTACATCGTTCCGCTGTTTACCAGCACGCGGCCCTCCTTCAGCAGCTTGTCGGTGGCCTCGTCGGAGGTTATTCCCAGCGCCGTGATGTCTACCCAGACGAGGTACGTTCCCTCAAGTCTGATGACCTCCAACTGCGGCATCCGCTCGGCGAAAAACCGCTTCAGCTCCGTGTAGTTGCCCCAGATGTAAGCGTTGAGCTGCTCGAGCCACTCCTCTCCCTCATTGTAGGCAGCCTCCAGGGCGATGGGGCCGAAGGGGTTGACGTCGCAAACCTCGTTGATGTTGATGGCCCTGTCAATCCTCCGTCGGGTCTCCGCGTCGTTGCAAATGATGTTGGCTATCTGCAAACCGGCTGTGTTAAACGACTTGGAGGGCGAGTTCAGCGTCACGCTGTTATTGAGGCAAGCCTGCGAGGCGGCAGCAAACGGCGTGTAGGTGTGGCCCGGCATGGTGAGCTCGCAGTGTATCTCGTCGCTTATCACGCGTACATGGTGCCTCTGGCAGATGTCGTTCATGCGCGTGAGTTCTTCCTTCGTCCACACGCGGCAGGCCGGGTTGTGAGGGTTGCAGAGCAGGAAGAGGGTCGTTTTCTCGTCGGAGCACTTGCTCTCAAAGTCGTCGAAGTCGATGCTGTAGCTGTCGCCCTGCCTGATGAGCGGGCTCTCCACGACCTCGCACCCTTGGTTGCGGATGGAGGAAAAGAAGCAGTTGTAGACCGGCGTCTGCACGAGTACGCGCTCTCCCGGCATGCTGAGCGCCTTGATGGCGCACGATAGGGCGGGCACAACCCCTGATGTGTAGAGTATCCACTCGCGGTTGATGGACCACCCGTGGCGCCGGCCGAACCAGCTGATAACGGCCTCGTAGTACGTTTCGGGCACCAGCGTGTAGCCGAAGATGCCGTGGTCAACGCGGCGCCGGAGAGCCTCCGTGATGCACGGAGCAGTCTCGAAGTCCATGTCGGCCACCCACATGGGCAGCACGTCGCTCTCGGCCGTGATGTCCCACTTATAGGAGTTGGTGCCGCGGCGGTGGGTATCCTTGTCGAAACTGTAGGTCATGCGCGTGTCTCGATGATGCAGTCGTGGCCTTTGGCAAACTCGTCGTAGGTTACGGAACCTATGCTGTCGGCCACTATCCGGCCCGAAATGGGGTTCTTGATGTTGGTGATGGCGCCCTTAATCTGTGCGCTGATGTTGGTGCAGTCCTCAAAGGCGCGGTCGCAGGCGGCATCGAAGGTGCAGTCTTCGAGCGTGATGTGGTCGGCATAACAGAGCGGTTGCTCACCGCCGATGTGGCAGCGCACCAGCCTTACATTCTTGCTGTGCCAGGCCAGGTACTCGCCATCAATCTCCGAATCGTAGATGGTCACGTTGTTACACTCCCAGAAGGAGTCCTTTGTAACAATCTTGGCATGGTGCAGCTCCACGTTTTCGCAGTACTGGAACACGTACTTCGCGTCGGACGTAAGTCCGTTTACGTAGATGTTACGGGAAAACATGAAGGGGTAGGTTCCCTCGTGCAGCTCCACGTTCTTGAGCCTGAGACCGTCTACTTTCCAAAAAGTTTCGTCGGCATCGTTAATCTTCACGTTCTCCAGTTCAAGGTTCTTCATCTCGCGGAAGAACTTGGGGCCGTCGATTACGCAGTCCTTCATCACCATGTCGTTGCTGTACCAGATGGCCGAGCGGCTGCCCGGCGCAAAGTAGCAGTTGCTGATGAGGCTGCCGTCAACGTGCCACCAGGGGTACTTACCGTAGAATTTCGAGTTGTTGCATTCCAGGTTCTGACAGCATTTAATGCCCGACTCGCCGTCGGTAATGGTAATGTTTTCCAGTCGGAAATCGTGCATGCCGAACAGCGGACGCTCGCCTCCGAATTCCTTATCCTTAACTAAATCCATTTTTACTTATACCTATTATTATATATAACTCGGTGCAAAGGTACAAATAAAAAACGTAACCCCGCAGGCTGATACTTACCTGTAAGCAGGCAAAACGTACATTTTTGCAGGCTGAATTATATTTTTTTTAAATTTCGGTGAAAAGAGTTTGATAATATGAAAAAGATGTTTAATTTTGCAATACCTTACAAAAAACTTATTATTTACTTAATTTATACAGAATGGTTAATACTAAACTATCTTTCTCATTGAGAGCTATGTTTACAGCCTTCTTGTGCTTTTTCGCTGTTGCTGCACTCTACGCGCAGAACATTACGGTGAAGGGTACGGTTGTAGACCAACAGGGTGAGCCTATTGTTGGTGCCAGCATCCACGTGTTGGGGACCAATGGCGGCACGACGACGAACATCGACGGCGAATTCACCGTTACCTGTGACGGCAATGCCAAGTTAGAAGTAACCTACATCGGGTTCGACAAGCAGACCGTTAACGTAGGCAACCGCCGCTCGCTGAACATTGTCATGAAGGAGGGCGACGAGACCCTGAATGAGGTTGTTGTTACCGCTCTGGGCATGAAACGCGAGACTAAAGCCCTGGGTTATGCCGTAACCGAGGTGAAGTCGGACGAAATTGAACGTGCCAACACCATTTCTCCGGTGGCCGCCCTGCAGGGCAAAGTGGCCGGCGTAGAAATCAACCAGTCGGACGGAGGCATGTTCGGCTCCACGAAAATACAAATCCGCGGCGCCTCTACTCTGAACAAGAATAACCAGCCGATCTTCGTTATCGACGGCGTAATCCTTGACAACCCGAGCTCCAATACGGGTGATGCAGACTGGGATTCGAACATCAACGACTACGGTAACCAGCTGAAGAACCTGAACCCGGACGACTTTGAAAGCGTGTCGGTGCTGAAGGGTGCCGCCGCCACAGCCCTCTACGGCTCGCGCGGCTTGAACGGTGCCGTGGTGATAACCACCAAGACCGGCAAGAGCGGTCGGGGCCTGGGCATCAGCTTCTCGCAGACTCTGGGCATCGACTATGTGTACAAGGCGCCCGATTTACAGAACGAGTATCTGGAAGGAGCGTTCCCCGGACTGGTGCAGTACGGCGACGATTACGACAAAACCGGTAACAGGTGGAGCGACAACATGAGCGCTTATTCACGCAATAACGACGGCGAATACTCCATGATTGAGCAGCACAACGGCAACGCCGGAGGCGTAGGTTGGGGCCCGCACAAGTCATGGGCTGCCGGCAAACAGTTCGAGCAGTACGACGGAACCATGGGTTCGTTGAGCATCTATCCCGACAACTACAAGGATGCTTTTAACACCGGGTTCAATACAAACACCAATGTATCGCTGCAGGGCGGTACGGACAAGACTACGTTCTACGCCTCCGCATCCTACAAATACAATAAGGGACTCACGCCGCGCAACACCTTCAACCGCTTTTCCTTCCTGGGTAAGGCTTCGCAGAAGATTGGAAACCGCGTGATGCTCGATTTCTCCATCAACTTCGTTCAGTCCAAGCCGCGCAATGCACAGATGAATATAGGCGAGGCTTTTGCCAGCGGAAACATTCCCCGCGAGTACGACGTGAACAAGTACAAGCATCTTTACAAGGGCGAGCACGGTGGCTTGGCCAGCGCCACTTACGGCGACCAGTACCGTTCGGTACCTGCCCGCGACATGTGGTGGAATATCTACGAGAACGATTACTACCAGAAGGAGACTACCGTTAGGCCTGTAGTAAACCTTACGGTTGATGCTGCCAGCTGGCTTCAGCTCAAGGCAGGAGTCAACTTCAACTATTACTATATCGACACTGAAGGCAAGGCTCCGGGCGCCGGCTACGCAAATGAAGGAGGCTCGTACTCACTCTCTCACAGCTCTGTCAAGCAGGAGAATGCCTACGTGAGCGCAAATGTGAACAAGCGACTGAACGACGATTTCGAGGTTCATGGCTTCCTTCGTGAAGAATACTTCAACCAGCACGCCCAGTACAACGGCGAACATACCAACGGCGGATTGGTGGTTCCACTGCAGTACTTCATTGCAAACTCCAAGGACCAGGCATCGTTCGAAGGCTACAAATACAACACCAAGCGCATCGTTTCCACTATTTTTGCCGTTGGTGCAAGCTGGAGAGACCAGCTCTTCCTCGATGTTACAGGCCGTAACGACTGGTCGTCGGCACTGGTATATACCAGCGGTCACGGCAACTTCTCCTACTTCTATCCCTCCGTTTCGGGCTCTTGGATTGTCACCGAGACCCTGCGCGGCAAGCTTCCCTCATGGGTTTCGTTTGCCAAAATACGCGCTTCGTGGGCACAGGTAGGTAACGATACCGACCCTTACTACATTAATTCAGGCTACACGCTCCGCAGCTATACCAAGAGCGGAAAGGTGTACGGACTCGAGCTCCCCTCTGAAATCAAGAGCACAAACCTGAAACCTGAGCGCAAGAACTCATGGGAAGTAGGTCTCGACTGGCGCTTCCTGCAGAACCGCATCGGCATTGATTTCACTTATTATAAGGAGAACACGAAGAACCAGATTATGTCAGTATCCGTTCCGGGATGGTCGGGTGTAACCAATGAGTTGATTAACGCAGGCGACATCCAGAACTCCGGATTGGAGATAGCACTCAACACCACGCCCGTGAAGACACGCGACTGGCAGTGGGACTTGAACTTTACTTACACCCACAATGCCAACAAGATTGTCTCGCTTCACGAAGACGTAGCCAACTGGATTGTGCTCGACGGCTCGCCCGACTATGGTAACTACCGCGTAGGTTCGGTGGCCAAGGTTGGCTCCAGCTACGGTTTGCTGATGTCGGATGCCAAACCCAAGATTGACGAAAAGACCGGTTTGCCCGTTATTACATGGCTAAATGGCTATCATTCACCATATACGCTCCGCTCCGGTGTGGTAGAAGAGATTGGTTCCATGAACCCCGACTTCCTCGGTTCCCTCAACACAACCCTCCGATGGAAGAACCTGAGCCTCTACATGATGCTCGATGCCCGTTTCGGCGGTTACGTTGCTTCCTACAACTCGCGTTATGCTACGGCCTACGGTTATTCGGGCACTTCGCTCAAATACCGCGAAGGCATGCAGTGGGTGAGCCAGTATGAAAACAGCAAGGGCATAACCTACTACGATGGATTTATTCCCAACGCCGTATTCGATGCCGGAACCACCGTTACAACCCCGTCGGGTGCAAGCCAGGATGTAGGCGGCATGACCTATCAGCAGGCTTACGATGCCGGCTATGTGGAGCCCGCACACCTGCAGTCGTGGGCCTACTTCTCCAATAGCTGGGGTCAGGGCGTTGTCAACAGCGACTGGTTGAAGAAGCTCAACTACATCTCGCTGCGCGAAATAAGCCTCTCGTACAGTGTTCCGCAGAGCATTTTCCGCTACATCGGAGCCCGCAGCCTCTCCGTAACTCTTACGGGTCGCAACCTCTGCTACTTGCTCAACACGGCGCCCAACCATGAGAACCCCGAGTCCATTCGTGGCACCGGAGCCTCCAACTTCCGTATGCGTTCGTTCAGTCCGTACACGGCCAGCTACCTCTTTACTATCAATGCAACATTCTAAAGGTGTAAAACTTCAAGCTATGAAATATAAGAATATCATCAATAAATCCTTTACCGCCCTGCTCATGGGAGCCGCACTGCTCGCCACAGGCTGTAGTAAGGACGACTTCGCAGAGATTAACACCAACCCTGCCAGCATCGGTACGCCTAACGTACCCTATCTGCTCACGCAGGCCCAGGTAAGCTATCAGCCCTTCGACTACCTGCTCTGGTACTACGACGGCATCTATACAACCCAGTTCGTGCAGTCATATACGCCTGCCGGGAGCTTCGGAGACCGCTTCAACGAGATGGGCGCCCTGGGCGGCAACGGTTCGCAGTTCCTCGGCGTGCGCAAGTATGAAAAGGAGATAGAAGACGTTATCTCCCGCCTCGACAAGGGCAATCAATATGCCGCCATGAAGGGTATTACAAACGTGCTCTCCATCTCGCTGGCCATCAACGACGCCGACATGTTCGGCTCCATGCCCTATTCGGAGGCCTCGATGCTCAAGTACGGCGGCCCCCTTACGCCCAAGTACGACACGCAGGAGGAGCTCTTCAACGAGTGGCTGCAGGAACTGGATGCCGACATCGCGGCCTTCAAGGACCCCGACCAGATACAGGCAGGCGCCAACGACATCGTTTACGGCGGCGACCTAAGCAAGTGGACCAAGTTTGCCAACGGCCTCAAGCTCAAGATAGCCGTGCGCCTGCTGCACCAGAACAAGGCCAAGGCCCTGGAAATAGCCAAGGAGGTGGGCGCCAGCCAGGACAACATCATGAGTGGATTGGCCGATGACTACATCTATAACCGTGGCACTGATGTGAACGATGGCAAAAATGGAGACTACGCATACCAGACCGGCAACGGCCTGAATGTGCAGGCCTCGAGCAAGAATGTCATCGACTTCATGAAGAAGAACAAGGACCCACGCATGCTTGTCATGTTCACCAAGAACAGCTACAACGCAGAGGTAATACAGGCGTTTTTCGACGCACAGGCCGCCGGCGACACCCGCTGCTCCGTGCCCAAGTACATCCTGGACAACGTGGAGACCACTACCGACGCTGCCGGCCACAAGCACTTCAAGGCCTGGAAGGGCGACGGCGAGCCCTGGGTGCGCTACTACGGCATACCGGTAGGCAAGAACCTGGACGACGACGCCCGCTACATAGGCGACGACAACTACTTTGTAACCACCCGCTGGACCGTTACCGTGGGCGATGCCAGCAAGACCTACCGCCCGTACTCCACCTTTAACGAGGAACTGATGCGCGGCCGCGTGGACTTCACCTTCCCCACCAAACCCGGCGGCCGGGTCATTCAGGACACCGACGACAACCCCTGGTGGGGCATGACCATGAGCACCGCCGAGATGAACCTCTACCTCGCGGAGCTCAAGACGCTGGGAGCCGACCTGCCCAAGACGGCACAGGACTACTTCACCACCGCCCTGCGGGCCTCGGCCGAGGAGTATAACCGCCTGGCAACCCTCAACAAGATACCCTACTACTCTGACACCCAGTGCTACGACGGACTGCAGGACAAGCCCGTGGTTTACGGTGAGAACGAGATAAACGACATGCTCGCACACTCCGATTATCAGCTTACGGGCAACAAGAGTGCCGACCTCGAGAAGATTTACATCCAGCAGTATCTGCACTTCTACTATCTGCCCATCGACCAGTTCGTAACCGTTCGCCGTTCGGGAGTGCCCAAGGTGGGCAGTACGCTCATCCCTTGGGTCAACATAAAGGAGAGCAATCAGATACCGAGACGCTTCTATCAGGTTCAGCCCGACGAGCGAGAGAAGATGCGCACGCAGATGGAAGAGGCCTTCAGCGAGCAGGGTTTCACCTTCTGCGACGGCACTCGCCCCGAGACACTCAACGCAGAACGCGTTTGGTACGATAAGGGCGCGCCCGCATTTGGCGAGGGTCCCAACTATTAATCATTGCTTTTCAGCAGCCAACTTGTGGGGTGTGCCGGCTCGTCCGGCACGCCCCATTTTCGTTTCCGGCCCCCTGCCACGCTCCTTTTTTGTATCTCCTGGCTGTGCGGTGATGTTTTTCTGCGCCGTGGAGAAATGATAGAGACAGAGTAACAAAATATTTTTTTTCTGCTGATTTATCATCCCCTCCTCCGCCTCCCCTTTCCAAGGGGAGGGTACCAGTTTGTCTTTTTGCTCATCATTCCTTATTTATCACTATCTGCTATCAACCCCGCGACAACGGAAAAAAGACTTTGTTACTCTGTCTGTAAATAATATCAGCAGCGTTTCCTCCCCTTAGAAAGGGGAGGTTAGGAGGGGATGATGGCAGCAGAAAAAGCCCTTTTTAGAGCCTGTTTGCAAAGTATTGAAAATCAAGAGCTTACAAACGAGAATGTAAAAGGTGCCCTTCAAGCCTCTTGAAGCATACGTTCAAGGCGCTTGACCGATACCTTCAAGCTCCTTGAACGATACCTCCGCCAAATCTGCTCCTGGCTCGCGGCAGCGTAGGTGTCGGTTCTTAATAAATGCTAATATATGGAGGCGGGGTGTTGCTGTTAAGCAGTTGTTGCTTATTTTTGCATTGGGTTAACCCATACATCAAACTACCAGGGAAATGATAACAACCGAAGAATTTGAGAAACTAAGGGATAAGGAAGGCTGGCTTGACCTCATTTGGGCTGTGCTCGTATTGCTGTCTACTATCAGCCATGGACATAAGTTGTCGTGGCTTATCATAGTCAGCACTGTGGGGTTAACGGTATGTGCGTTTGGGTACGTCCTTTACCTGCACCGGCTCATGCAGGTCGACAAGCAGATACCTGGCCGGCGGCACGAGGTAATCAGTTCATGGATATATCTGCTTCTTAGTGTTATGGGTGTGATTAATAACGTGGTGAGCTTGGTGTAACGGCATGTGAGCGACCGCAGCATGCAGTGCAGCCGCTTTTTATGTGTGCAGCGAGCGTACTGTTGTAATGGCAACACATCAAAAAAGGCTGCCCGAAGTGTTGATGCTTCGGGCAGCCTTTATGGTTGGTAAGCGTGAGTGCTTAGAGGTTCGGGTTTATTTCGCTCCACTTCTCTACCGGTGGCAGGGCGCCGAGGGCGATAACCTGGTCGCGCATACCTTGCAGGTGAGCGTAGGATGCGTCGAGAGCAGCAACCTCGTCGGCCGTGCCCTGTACGGGTTTGGTGTACACGCCGTCGGCTGTAATGCGTGTAGGCATGGCCATCATCACGTGGTTGTAGCGTGCCGTGTCAGCGTAGGTGCCGGCCGGGTAGGTGAATTCCTCACCGCCCATGGCAGCCTCTATCATCTTGACAGCAAGGTAGGCAGGGCTCTGGAACGAGCTGCGGCGGCGGAGTTCGATAATCTTTGCGCCGCCCTTAGTTACTTCTACCTGCATATCTTTCCATTCATCAGCGGTCAGTCCCTTGCCGTTCACGGTTGCTTTTCCGGCGATAACGTCGGTCAGCTTCACGCCGTCAACGGTGGTGGGCGATGCAAACACGGCCATCTTCTCACCGTGTCCGCCGTAGGTGTAGGCGTTCTTTATGGCGGCCTGGCTTACGCCGAAGTGCTTTGCCAGTGCGCCTTTGAGGCGGGTGGAGTCGAGGGCTGCGAGGGTGGCAACCTGGTTCGGCTTCAGTCCGGAGTGTACGAGGGTTACCAGACCGGTGATGTCGGCCGGGTTGAAGATAACGACGCAGAAGCGTGCATCAGGGCAGAACTTCTTTATGTTGTCGCCAAGTTCTTCGGCGGCTTTGGAGTTTCCGACGAGCAAATCTTCGCGTGTCATGCCTTCTTTGCGTGGAGCACCGCCTGAAGAGATGATGTACTTGGCGCCGGTGAAAGCTTCCTTGGGGTCGGTGGTGGCAACGATGTTGGCATCGTCGAAACCGCACTGGCGCATTTCTTCGGCCACTCCTTCGGCTGAGAACACGTCGTAAAGGGTGATGTTAGGAGTGAGACCCAGCATCAGAGCTGTCTGGGTCATGTTTGAACCAATCATGCCGGCAGCACCGACGATGACGAGTTTGTCGTTAGTTAAGTATCCCATAACTTTTAATTATTTAAAGTTTTAAATTAAAATCTTCCGCTTTCACGCGTCGCCTTGTCGCCTCTTGGCAGCTTGGCACCGCAAAGTTAACAAAAAAAGGCGTATCACCGCCATTTCCATTGCTATTAATTTGTGATTAATTCTTAAAAGAGTTATCTTTGTAATGTCTAATTATCAAAAAGCCGTATGAATGAGTTTCCCGGCCCGAAGGTGTACGGGCGGCGGCTTGAGGCGGAAGAGCCGGCCATGTGGAAATGGCTTCTCCAAACGCAGGTGAGCCGTGGCTGCCGGCCGGTTTCGGCTTAAAAAGAAACGGGGAGACGATGAACCGGCCGTTTCCCCGTTTCCTTTATTTCAGCAGCTTCCGGTTATTCGAGTCTTCGAGTACCTGCATTTGCTGAATGGCTATCTGATTGAGACGCAGCAGCCGCTTGCCTTGCGGCAGGCCGTCGTTGATGAGTACGGCATTGATGTTTTCCATGTTGGAGAGGCATATCAGCTCGTTGATGGTGGCATAATCGCGTATGTTGCCTTTCAGTTCAGGATTGGCGTCGCGCCATTGCTTAGCCGTCATGCCGAACATGGCTACGTTCAGCACGTCGGCTTCTTCCGCATAGATGGCTCCGGCTTGTGCCGCCGTGACCTCGGCCGGTATCAGGTGGCTTTTCACAGCATCGGTATGAATGTGATAGTTGATTTTAGACAGCTCCCTCTTGGCCGTCCATCCAAGCGCTTTCTGTTCCTCCGCCTTCATGCGTTGGTACTCCTTGACAAGCAGCAGTTGGAATTTCGGGCTCATCCACATGCCGAAGTGGTAGGCTATGTCACGATGGGCGTAGGTTCCGCCGTAACGTCCGGCTTTGGAGAAGATGCCTATGGCCCCCGTCTTTTCTATCCAAGTCTTGACAGAGAGCACAAAGTTGTTGCTGCCGGCCATGTTTCTAATTGTACCGAATTCGGTACAATTAAAAGCTGGGTTGTATAGTTTTTCCCATTCGCCGAGGTACTCTATGGTGTTCTTCAGGCTGAGCCAGCGGAAGATAATGTGTTCTTGCAGCTGGCTGCGAGCCATGTCGGTGAGCGAAATATAATCGTCGTCGCGGCGCGAGATGATGCTGATTTCCGTGTTCTGGACTGTGATTTTGGCCATAGGTTCGTATTTCTGAAAATAGAGTTTGTTGCAGTTTGCAGGGTTGGTGCAGGTTCCGGTGGGTCAGCATAGGCTGCAAAAGCCGCCGTTATTCTACAAAGTTAACAAAAAAAGGCGTATCACCGCCATTTCCATTGCTATTAATTTGTGATTAATTCTTAAAAGAGTTATCTTTGTGATGTCTAATAATCAAAAAGCCGTATGAATGAGTTTGTAACCGAAAGAATAGCTAAAATCAGGGAAATCATGCAGCGGGAAAGCCTCGGAGCGTTTGTTTTTCCGAGTACGGACCCGCACAACAGCGAGTACGTTTGCGACCACTGGAAGGGCCGCGAGTGGATATCGGGTTTCAATGGGTCGGCCGGCACGGCCGTTGTTACCATGCACTCGGCCGCTCTGTGGACCGATTCGCGCTACTTCCTTGCCGCCGCCGAGCAGCTGAAAGGCACGGAATTCCAGCTCATGAAGCTGAAGGTGGAGGGCACGCCCACCATTGCCGAGTGGATAGGCAGTGAGCTGCAGGGCGGCGGGTTGACCGAGGTGGGGCTCGACGGGATGGTGAACAGCTACGCGTTCGTACAGCAACTTACGGCCGACTTGCGCCATCAGGGCGGCCTCACCCTACGTACCAACCTCGACCCTCTTGCCCTCGCATGGGCCGACAGGCCTGCCCTGCCTGCCAATAAGGTGGAAATCCAGCCCCTGGAATATGCCGGCGAGGACACCCGCTCCAAGCTGCAGCGCCTGCGCAAGGCCCTGCGCAGCCGCCATGCCGACGGCATGCTGGTGGCTGCACTCGACGACATAGCCTGGTTGCTCAACCTCCGCGGCACCGATGTTCATTGCAATCCCGTGTTCGTTTCCTATCTTCTTGTCTCCACGAACCGTGTCACCTTATATATAAATAAGGAGAAACTAACGGCCGAGGTGGTGGCCTATCTGCAAGCGCAAGGGGTGGAGACCGACGACTACAGCCGCGTATCAGCGGGGCTGAAGGACTACGGCGAGTACAATATCCTCATCGACCCACAGGCCACCAACTACACGCTTACCAAGTTGGTGAAGTGCCCCGAGGTTGTCCATGCACCCTCGCCGGTGCCCGAGATGAAGTGTGTGAAGAACCCCACAGAGATAAGCGGCTTTCGCAACGCCATGCTCCGTGACGGCATAGCGATGGTTCAGTTCCTGAGATGGCTGCCATCCGCCGTGGCTGCAGGTGGCCAGACGGAGCTTTCAGTAGATCGTATGCTCACCTCGCTGCGCCGCAGTCAGCCCCTTTTTCGCGACATTTCGTTCGATACCATTGCCGCCTATCAGGAGCACGGTGCCATCGTCCATTACGAGGCAACGCCTGCAACAGACGTGCCGCTACGGCCCGAGGGCTTCCTGCTTCTTGACAGCGGAGCGCAGTATCAGGACGGAACAACCGACATTACGCGCACCATTCCGCTCGGTCCTCTTACCGACGAGCAGCGCCACATCTACACCCTCGTGCTCAAGGGGCACATCCGGCTGGAGCTTGCCAAGTTCCCCGACGGCGCCACAGGCACGCAGATTGATGCCCTGGCCCGCGAGGCCATGTGGCGCGAAGGCCTCAACTACTTGCACGGAACGGGCCACGGAGTGGGCAGCTACCTGTGCGTTCACGAGGGCCCTCACCAGATACGGATGGAGTACATGCCCACACCGCTGCGCAGCGGCATGACCGTTACCGACGAGCCCGGCATCTATCTGGCCGGCCGCTTCGGCGTGCGGATAGAGAACACCCTGCTCATTACCGACTACAAGGAGACCGAGTTCGGCCGCTTCCTGCAGCTGGAGCCGCTCACGCTGTGCCCCATCAGCACCGCGCCCATTGACCGCCGGCTGCTTTTACAGGAAGAAATCGACTGGCTGAACAGCTACCACCGCATGGTCAACGAGCAGCTCTCGCCCTATCTCTCGGCCGATGAGAAAGCGTGGCTCGATGAAGCCACGCGTGCAATCTGATACAAGCAGAACAAAAGAAAGAAAGGCGTTACGGCGCCTTTTTTTGTTATCAAAAAAGTTGGAAGGCCGGTGTCACAATCTGCCTTCTCGTCCGTTTACCCTTTGAATGGCGATGGAAACAGAAGAGTTCGGCAAACACATCATGGCCTTTCGCGGCAAGTTGATGCGGCAGGCGCAGGCTTTCGGCGAGACGGATGTCTCGGCCGAGGACCTTGTTCAGGAAACTTTGCTCCGCCTCTGGGACATGCGCCACCGGCTGAAGACCCATCCCAACTGCGAGGCGCTGGCTTTCAGCATCCTGCGCAACATGGCCCGCGACCACTGGAGGCACCGACAGATAGAGCGCGAAGAATGGTCCGGGCGCAGGGAAATACCTGTTGATGACCGCCAAGTGGAGGCAACGGACGAGGTGAGGCTCATCTCCCGGATTGTGGAAGGGCTGCCCGCGCTGCAGCAACGGATATTCCGCATGAAGGAGATAGAAGGCTACACCACCGCCGAAATTATCCGGATAACCGGCTGCACGGACGAGTCTCTCAGGCAGAACCTCTCAAGAGCCAGGCGGCATATACGTGAGGAGTTTATCAGAATGACGAAAGAAAGGACACCGAAATGAACAAGGAAGAAATACAGAAACTCTTAGAACGGTACTTGGACGGGCTCACCACCAACGAGGAAGAAGGCCGGCTGCGCGATTACTTTACCCGTGCAGGCCAGCAGGTGCCGGCCGAGTGGCGGGTGTACCGGGCGCTGTTTGCCTACGAGCAGGCTGAGGCAGCGGCTCTGCAGCAGCAGGCTGCCGTACCCGCCGCTACGCTCCGGCAGGGCTTCCAGAGGCATTGGCTGCCGGTGGCGTTGGCCGTGGCCGCTGCCGCAGTGACGCTCCTGGTGCTGACGGTGCAGCTTCCGCAGTCCGGAAACAACTACGCCATAATAAACGGAAAAGTCATTCATAACAAGGAAATAATCAACCGAGAGGCCGAGGCTTCGCTCAACATGGTGTCTGCTGATGCCGACGAAGACTTCGACGCGCTCTTTCAAATGGAGACAGCAATATGAAACAGATAACCGTTAAGCGCCTGCTGGCGCTGCTGATGCTCCTTGTGCTGCCCCTTACCGTGGCCCGGGCACAGGCCGACCTGCAGGTAGCAGAGCTGTTCGAACGCTACGGCCACGCCAAGGGATGCAAGATGGTGGTGCTCAACAACACCACGCTGCGGGGCTTCCACCTCAACGTTTACCGTTCGCTGGTGTACAAGCATCTGGCTGCCGAGGCGTCGGCATGCCTGAAGGCCGACCGCAAGCGCGCCCGCAAAATACGCGAGGTGATAGAAGACGGGCAGGTAGTAAGCGGCTACTACCTGATGCCCCAGCTGCAGAAAGACGTGAACCGGTACGTGCTCTTCTCAAATGGAAAGGGCGAGAGTGGCGCCGTTATCTACATAGAAGGCCCCCTGAGCCCCGACGATATCATGAAACTATGTTACACGAAACGCAAATAATACATTCACAATATGAAAAAGCTATTCTTTTTGTTGGCCGTTCTGGCAACGCTCAGCGTAAGGGCCAACGAAGTGGGAGACACGACATTCGTAGTTAAGAACAAGAAAATTGTGGTCAACGTAGACAGCATCGAGACGCATGTCCAGGTGTTCGACACCCTTGGCAACGAGCTTTCAAAGACCCGCGAAACCACCTTTGTAGACGGTCAGGAGATAGAGAAGGTCTACGTTTCGTCGCCTTTTGTGCCCACGAAGAAGAAGAAAGGCTTCCTTTCTCATCACCCCGACTTCTACATAGGCACCAATCTGCTGGGCGGAGGCAGTGCCATGCACAACCGCGACTCGCGTTCGCTGGAGTGGGGGATGACGCCTTTTACCATTGATGTAGCCCTGAACGAGCAGGCCAATCTCGGCTTCTCGGCCTGCGTTCAGATAGGTTTTGTGCACAACCACTTCAATGTAGGCTACGTGATGGATAATGTAGACGGCGTGACTACGATGGTGCAGAACCCCGTGGAGAACGTTCGGACCAGCTTCCTGAAGTACACCTACTACAAGGTTCCGCTCACCTTGGAGTGGAACTACAGCTCCGGCAAGTTCCGTCCGTACGTGGGCGCCGGCCTTTCTCTTGAACTTCGGGGCGGCGACAAGACAAAATACCGCGTGCGGCACGATAAAACCACCGTTACCGAAGACGTGAACATGCGCCCCTTGGGGGCCAACCTCGAGTTCTACGCGGGCGTTTCGGGCTTCACGCTCTACCTGCATTACGCCCTGACGGGCCTCTTCAAGAACGGCCCCGAGTGCCATCCGCTGGGCGTGGGCATCGGCTTCACGCTGTAAGCAGCACGCCTGCGGGCGCCCCGGCGGCCAGTCCGCAGGAGCCTGAAAACAAAGAGTGGAGGAACAGGCTGTGCCCAGTTCCTCCACTCTTTGTTTGTTTTTACGCTGCTGGTAGGCTGCGTTTCTGCCCCTCGAAAGCAGCTTCGCGCCGCCCCATGCTGTCACGCGGTTGCCGTATAGCTATGCTTCAAGGCGCTTGAAGCTATGGGTCAAGCGCGCTGAACGATACCTTCAGGCGCCTTGAACGATACCTCTTTGGCAGTTGCCTTGAACAGGGGCTTTGGCGGCAGGTGCTTTCTGCCGTCGCCGGTCGGCGTCTCCGGCGCTCCGGAGAGCCGTGGACAGAGGGTGGGGCAGCGCCCTATTCCTCCACTATCTCTTTGGCTCTGTTCCATCCCTTGGCGTTGCGATAGGCCTCGGCAGTGCCAAGGGGCACGCAGAGTGTGGCGTTCTGGCTAACGCCGAAGCGCTCCAATACAGGCGGAGTGGTCCACTTCAGGTGGATGCGGCGGGCCGAAACGTGGCCTAAAATGCCCTGATTTTCGATGATGCGGAGCGTTGACGGGAAGTAAATATCGTCTAAAGTGCTGCCCGTAGCCAGTGCGTACGACCCCAAGGTTTCGAGCTTCGAGTCGGCCGGTAGGGTGAGTGTCGTCAGCTTCTCGCAGTTGGCAAAAGCCCAGCCGCTGATTGTTTTCACACTGGCCGGTATCTCTACGCGCTCCAGCTGGAGGCACATATAGAAGGCTTTTTCGCCGATTTTCTCCAGTTCTTTGGGCAGTACGACCGATTGCAGGTACGTTCGCGCAATGAGAAAGGCGTCCTGGCCCAGTTCATTGCTGTCCTGGCGGTAGTCCTTGATGCTTGATGCAACGCTGGGTTCGCTGTACGTTCCCCTGCCTGCTACGAGCTTGCAGTCGCGGAGGTCGAGGTGTTGCAGGTGCAGGTTCACCTGCATCGTGATGGTTACATTGCCCTCGTCATTGGTTTGGGCGAAGCTGACTTCCGGCCGTAACAGCGTCTGCACCACCTGCATGTCGGTGGCATTAAGCGTTCCGGAGAGCTTTAGCGAGTTTATGTTTGCCCAGTCCCGCACGTTGCCTCCTATGAGTGTGGCCAGCTGTCCGGGCTCGGCAACGTGTATGCTCTCCGTTTCCTGCAGCGGCCGGCACCACTGGTGAACGTCCACCACCACGTCTCTCGCACCCTTGGCCTTGAACGTTACGCGCGCCATCCGGCCCCAGTCGGTATTCCGTTCGGCCTCAAAGCGGAAGGTAATGGATACAGGCTGTTCGCCCACCGGATTGTGGTGGGCTACCTGGCGGTCAACATACTTGAGCCACGAGGCCGTCTCCGCCGTTTCTACCTCGGGCATTGTGTTGGCCTGCAGCGTAATGTACACGTAGCCGCCCTCGTCGGTCACGTCAATGTGAGGGCGTTGTGCAACCATCTGCGGGCCAGCTTCCTGGTAGATGGTGATGCGGTACACCTCGCTGCCATGGGTCAGTCGGAGCAGTGCCCGGCGGCTTACCATACCCTCGTTGGCCTGCGTCGTGACAGTTATCGTCCACCCGCCGGCCGTCTGCTCGGCATGGGCTTGGCACCAGTCGGCGTCCTCACCTTCTCCTGCCGGCAGTATGCTGGCCTCCCAGTCGGTGCCGTCGTCGGTCAGAAAAAGGTTCACCGTGTGTGCTGCAGCATCCAGATTGAGCCTGCCCTCCTCAATGGTTTTCAGGGTTTCGGCATCGTTACTGATGGCGTTCTTTGTGTCCTCATCGTTGCAGGAAGCAAGTGTGAACATGGCGAGCAGCATGAGCCACGCGCCAAATAATCTGGTTTTTCGTTCTCTGGTTTTCATCTCAAGGGTGTAAAGACAGGTTTTAGGTTTGTTTTCTTGTATGTAGTGGCAAAAGTAATGATAAACTTCGATAGTCGTCTTTTTATTTTGTATTTTTAACGCAGATACCGTTCGCCTGCCCTCCTCATGCCTTTTCGGCGGCTTGCAACAGGCGTGGATGGAGCAGGAAGGATAGCGCCGGAACTTTTGCCCGGTGTTTTTCAGCCTGCTGCCGGCAGCGGGCTTTTTCACTGTTTCGTGCTCTCTAAGCACGCGGTGCAGGCAAAAACGAGGGCAATAAGTTTGTGTATCTCGGAAAAAATGCCGAATATTGCATGTTAGTTGTAGGCTGGCAGCACGGCCGGTGGCCTTTGGGGCTGCCGGCAGAGCGAACTTCTGCTGCGGTTGGCCGGCCTCACACGCAATCTTATACTACCATTTACAAACCCGTGATGAACAAAAAACTGCCACTTGCTCTGCTGCTTTCATTCGCTTTTATGGCTGCTTCTGCGGCCGTAAACCGCCCGCACCGGTTGCCTGCTGCTGCTGATGAGGGCTACCGTACAACCGTTTTCGACAATGCCAACAGCGCTGTTCCGTTCCGTATTCCGGCCCTCACGCAAACCCGCCGGGGCCGGTTGCTGGCCGCGTGCGACTTCCGCATCAGCAAGACCGATGTGGGTTGGAACAACCGCAACGGCCTGTGGCAAATCAATGTGGTCATGAAGACGAGCGACGACCGTGGCCGCACGTGGAGCGACTCCGTGTGTGTGGCCCGCGGAAACGAGCATGCCGCCGATGCTGTTCGCACGGCTTTCGGCGACCCGAGCATCGTGGCCGACCGCACGTCGGATAACGTCTTGCTGCACTGTGTGGCCGGTAAGACGGGCTACCCGCATGCTACGAGGCAGAATCCGCAGCATGCCGTGTTCTTCCGCAGTACCGACGGCGGCCGCACATGGGACCACGGCACCGACCTGACGGAGATGATTTACGGCCTGTACGACAACAAGCTGCCCAACGGGGGCAGTGCCGACGGCATCTTCCTCACCTCGGGCAAGATTATGCAAAGCCGCTACGTGCGCAAGGAGAAGTTCTACCGGCTCTACATGGCGCACCCTGTCAGGCAGCGCGGAGTGGGCCGATGCGGCACGTTCGTCATCTATTCGGACGACTTCGGGGCCACCTGGCATTCGCTCGGAAGGCCGGACGTGGCGCCAAGTGTGGCCCAGGACGAGTCTAAAGTGGAAGAACTGCCCGACGGCAGCGTGCTGCTCAGCTGTCGTGATGCACAGGGCGGCCGCCGCTTCAACGTGTTTACTTACACCGATGAGCTGGCTGCCGAGGGCCATTGGGGCCGGGAGATAATGCCCGAGAACATGACGGCGCGGCAGGTGAATGCCTGCAACGGCGGCATTCTCGTTGTGCCGGCACGCCGCTGCAGCGATGGCCGGAGCCTCTATGTGGCGCTGCAATCGGTTCCGCTCAGTGCCCGTCGGGACAGCGTGGGGTTCTTCTACAAGGAGCTGGCCGCGTACTCCGACTATTCCACCGCGCAGCAGTTAGGCGCCGGCTGGATAAAGGGGCTGCGCGTAACTGATGCCACTTCGTGCTATTCGACAATGGTTCGGATGGACAACGACCGCATAGGACTGCTCTTCGAAAATAACTTCCACAACGAGGGTTACGACATCGAGTTCAGGAGTTTGTCGCTCGCCGAGATTACGAACGGCGCGTACGAGATACTGCCCTTTGCCGACCGGTCGCAGTACATGATAGATGCAGCGTTGGCGCGGCAGCCCATGGGGGCGCTGCGGCAGCCGGTATCGACCTCTGCCAACGTGCAGATATTGACGTTGTGGCGCGGCGAACGGGCGGGTTTTGAGGTGGCTCTGAATGCTGACGTGACCCGTCCGCTGCAGCTGCAGGTTACGGGCAGCGGGCGCGGCAAGCGTCTGGCAGCCCACGCCAGGGCAGGGTTTCTGCGCACGGTGCTGACCGACAACTTCCGCGGTTGCGGCAATCCGCCCGATACATTGCAGGCTTGGGCGGTGGCCGATGTAATTGGCGGCCCGGCTATCACCGGCCGCGAAGGCACTGTAGCCAAAGCGGCATGGTGCACGATAGAGGTTCCGCGCAACATGGCTCCGGGCCGGTACAAGCTCCGCCTGGTGCTGCGCGAGGGGCAGCGGGTGGTGCAGGAGCAGCCCGTAACGGTGCAGGTGCTGGATCGCACGTTGCCGGAGACGCCGCACTTCAACCTCAACTTCTGGATGCAACCTTATGCCGTGAGCCGCTACTACGGCGTGGCACCGTGGAGCCAGGCCCACTTCGACGCCCTGCGCCCTTACATGCAGATGCTGGCAAAGGCCGGACAGCGCAAGGGGTTCGCCACACTCTTCTACGAACCTTGGGGCAAGCAGAGCAACGACAAATTCGATGCAATGATACAGACCACACGCCGCGCCGACGGCACCTGGAGCTACGACTACAGCGTCTTCGACCGTTGGGTAGCCTTCCTCGACTCATGCGGCATCACCGGCGACATCAACTGCTACTCCATGGTGCCGTGGGATATGGCCTTCGACTATTACGACGAGGGCTCCGGAACGTACAAGAGCCTGCGTACAACGACCTCCGACAGCACTTATGTCGGTCTTTGGACGCCGTTCCTGCAGTCCTTCGCCGCCCATCTCAAGGCCAAGGGGTGGTTCAATCGCGCCGTTATCGCCATGGACGAGCGCAGCCTCGACGCCATGCTCGACGCCTGGAAGGTGGCGCAGCAGGCTGCTCCCGGCATCAAGATGGCCCTGGCCGGAAACTACCACAAGGAGCTGGTGGACAAGATTTACGACTATTGCATAGCGTGGAACCAACACTTCAGCGCCGACGAACTGGCCCGGCGCAACAGTCGCGGATGGATTTCAACCACCTACACCGCCTGCCCCGACCAGATGCCCAACATCTGTTCGAACAACGACCCCGCAGAGGCAGTCTACCTGCCCATGTACTGCGTGGCCAATGGCTTTAACGGTTTTCTGCGTTGGGCGTGGATGAACTGGACGGCGAACCCGATGTTCGACACCCGCTTCCGCCTCTTTACGCCCGGCGATACGTATGTGGTGTATCCCGGAAACCGTTCGAGCCGCCGCTTTGAGCAGATGATAGAAGGCGTGCAGAACGTGGAGAAACTGCGCGTGCTGCAGGCCGAATACGGCCGCAAAGGCAACAGCAAAGCCCTCGAAGAGCTTAACCAAGCCGTGGCAACGTTCCGCTCTGCCACGCCCGATGCCGCCGCCGTGCGCAGCAGCATCGCCCGCATGGAGCAGCTGCTCAACAGGTAACACGGCGCAGCAAGTACAAACGCAAAGAGCCGGCAGGAAATTTCTACCTGCCGGCTCTTTGCGTTTTCTGTCGTTTCAACTTCACTTCGGAAGGACTGCCGGAGGCTTCCGCCACTCCTCTTTCTGCCCTCCCGCAATCGCCCTGTTTATGGGGGGTGGAGAAAGAGGTATCGTTCAAGCCGCTTGGAGATGCCCTTCAAGGCGCTTGGAGGTATCGTTCGGCGCCCTTGAACGATACCTCCAACAATCTGCCCCGTAACCTGCGGCATGCGGAAAAGATAGTGGCGCTTTCTTCGTTTTTCTCGTTATAAAATCCTATATTTGCAAACTAAATCAAGAACAAACACCAACAGCAATAATGACAAGCACAAAGCAAAGAGACGACCTGCAGGCTGCTATCTGGAAAATAGCCAACGAGGTGCGGGGCGCCGTAGACGGATGGGACTTCAAGCAGTTTGTTTTGGGAACCCTCTTCTATCGGTTCAATGCCGTTCTGCCCAAGATGAGCCCTCTGAATCCGCAATACCTGACGAAGAAGCAAAGCGTTTTCCAAAAGATTTCAGCTTTCATTGAAAAGTTCAAGGGCATAGGCGGAAATGTGTAAAACAGCCGGATGGTGAGAGTAAAAAATGTAGAGCAAAACCGGAATGTAAGAACAAAAAACGGCTAAAAACTTGTTTTATTCATAAATAAGATGTAATTTTGCACCCGCAAATTGTGGCATTGTGCCCCAATAGTGTTGAACAAAATAAATATTTAAAACAAAAAACATGATTATTGTACCCGTAAAAGATGGCGAGAACATCGAAAGAGCTCTCAAGAAGTTCAAGAGGAAATTCGAGAAGACCGGTGTTGTAAAAGAACTCCGCGCACGTCAGCAGTTCGACAAGCCGTCTGTTAAGAAGAGACTCAAGATGGAGCACGCTATCTACGTACAGAAGCTGCGCCGCGAGGAGGAATAATCTTTTTCCTCCTAAAAATTTGGTAGTTTGAATTAAATTCCGTATATTCGTTGCCGAAAACATCTTCTGAATGAATTTGCCGGTGTGAAACCGGTCGAAGCTCAAGGGGAGATAAAGTTATACGTTGTGATGTAAACGGCGCTGAATGATGATAGACGAATTTTTGAACTACCTGAAGTATGAGCAGAACTGCTCACCACTGACGGTTAAAAGCTACGCCGAAGACCTCAAGGCCTTTGAGACGTATTTCAAAAATTTAGATGGTCAACTCTCATGGGAGTCGGTAGACTCGGATGTTATCCGTGACTGGATGGAGAGTATGATGGATAAAGGAAACAATGCCACCTCAATCAACAGGAGATTGAGTGCTTTGCGTTCCCTGTTTCGTTTTGCCCTCGCTCATCATTTGGTGGAGAAGGATCCCTCGCGAGCCCTTCGTGGACCAAAGGTTGGCAAGCCTCTGCCGCAGTTCGTAAAGGAAACGGAGATGAACCGGTTGCTGGACGACCTGCCTTGGGGCGACTCCTATCAGGAAGTTAGGGCAAGGACTATCTTGCTGACATTCTACGCTACAGGCATGCGACTGGCTGAATTGATAGGGCTGGATGACTCGGCGATTGATTTCGCAAACCGCCAGCTGAAAGTTACCGGCAAACGCAACAAGCAGCGCATCATTCCCTTCGGTGAAGAACTGGAGGCGGCTCTAACCTTATATTTAAACACGCGCGAGAGCCAAGTTTCGGGGCAGACGGAAGCGCTGTTCCGGACTGATAAAGGCGAGCGGATGAACCGCAACCAAGTACGCTACGAGGTAAAGAAATACCTGAGCTGCGTCTGCACGCTCAAGAAGCGTACGCCACACGTGCTGCGGCATACCTTTGCCACGGCCATGCTGAACCATGATGCAGGGATAGAAAGCGTAAAGAAACTGCTCGGACATGAGAGTCTCTCAACGACAGAGATTTATACTCATACCACTTTCGAGCAGTTAAAGCGAGTTTATACGAATGCCCATCCAAGGGCTTAACCTTTTAAAACTGGAGGTAACTATGGAGATTAAAATTCAGTCGATACACTTCGACGCTACCGAAAAATTACAGGCGTTTATCGAGAAGAAAACAGCCAAGTTGGAAAAATCGTATGAAGATATTCAGAAAGTAGAGGTGCAATTAAAAGTCGAGAAGCCCGCTACCGCATTAAATAAAACGACGAGTCTGACGGTCTCGGTTCCCGGAAACAAGCTGTTCGTGGAGAAGACCTACAATACCTTTGAGGAGGGCATTGACGAGTGTGTAGATGCGATGAAGGTGCAGCTGACGAAATACAAGGAAAAACTGCGCAACAAATAAAAAAAACTCGGAAAAAGTTTTGGCGATATAAAAAATATGAGTATCTTTGCAGCCGTTTTACAACGCATCCAAAACGAGGCCGATTGCGGCTGCATGGATATGCCTCTTTAGCTCAGTTGGCCAGAGCACGTGATTTGTAATCTCGGGGTCGTTGGTTCGAATCCGACAAGAGGCTCGGAGAGTAACAGAGGCGCAGAATTCCTAAGGAGTTGCTGAAACAAGGGTGGTTACCAGAGTGGCCAAATGGGGCAGACTGTAAATCTGCTGGCTATGCCTTCGGTGGTTCGAATCCATCACCACCCACTTCAGTAGAATCAATGTTTTGCGGAAATAGCTCAGTTGATAGAGCACTAGCCTTCCAAGCTGGGGGTCGCGGGTTTGAGTCCCGTTTTCCGCTCTAAATCAATGCTGTAATAGCTCAGTGGTAGAGCACTTCCTTGGTAAGGAAGAGGTCCTGAGTTCAACTCTCAGTTACAGCTCTACTTCGGTTCTATCTGATAGGCAGAAGAAAAACAAGAATTTAATTTCAGATTATTCATTATATAAATAAAAAGTAAAGCTATGGCTAAAGAGACATTTCAGCGTACCAAACCACATGTTAACATTGGTACTATTGGTCATGTTGACCACGGTAAGACTACTTTGACAGCTGCAATCTCTAAGGTTCTTCACGACAAGGGCTTTGGTGGTGAGGATGTTAAGTCATTCGACCAGATTGACAACGCTCCCGAGGAGAAGGAACGCGGTATTACGATTAACTCTTCTCACATTGAGTATGAGACTGCAAAGCGTCACTATGCGCACGTAGACTGTCCGGGACACGCCGACTATGTGAAGAACATGGTTACTGGTGCTGCTCAGATGGACGGTGCTATTCTGGTAGTTGCTGCTACTGATGGCCCTATGCCACAGACACGTGAGCACGTACTTCTCGCCCGTCAGGTAAACGTACCTCGTCTGGTTGTATTCCTGAACAAGTGTGACCTCGTTGAGGATGAGGAAATGTTGGAGCTCGTTGAAATGGAGCTTCAGGAGCTTCTCGCTCAGTACGACTACGAAGAGGATACTCCTATCATTCGCGGTTCTGCACTCGGTGCACTGAACGATGTTGAAAAGTGGGTTGACTCTGTAATGAAACTGATGGACACCGTTGACGAGTGGATTCAGGAGCCTGTACGTGAGGTTGACAAGCCTTTCTTGATGCCTGTTGAGGATGTATTCTCTATCACCGGTCGTGGCACCGTTGTTACCGGCCGTATTGAGACTGGTAAGTGCAAGATTGGTGATGAAATCCAGCTGCTCGGTCTTGGTGAAGATAAGAAGTCGGTTATCACTGGCGTTGAAATGTTCCGCAAGATCCTTGACGAGGGTGAAGCTGGCGACAACGTAGGTCTGCTGCTCCGCGGTGTAGACAAGGATGAGGTTAAGCGTGGTATGGTTGTTGTGCACCCGGGTGCCATCACTCCGCACGATCACTTCAAGGCTTCGGTTTACGTGCTGAAGAAAGAAGAAGGCGGCCGTCACACTCCGTTCGGCAACAAGTATCGTCCGCAGTTCTACCTCCGCACGATGGATTGCACCGGCGAAATCAAACTTCCGGAGGGAGTGGAAATGGTTATGCCTGGTGACAACGTAGAGATTGAGGTCTCCTTGATTTACAAGGTGGCTCTGAATGAGGGTCTTCGTTTTGCTATCCGCGAGGGTGGTCGAACTGTAGGCTCCGGTCAGATTACAGCTATCCTCGACGACGTTCAGCAGTAATTCTGAATAAGTTCAAGTATACATACACTCAAGTTCCCGCAACTGCGGTTACGGGAACTTTTTTACGGGTTTAGCTCAGTTGGTAGAGCACTGGTCTCCAAAACCAGGTGTCGAGAGTTCGAGTCTTTCAACCCGTGCAAAACAGAAGATAATATGTTCAAGAAGATAGTAAATTATTGCAAGACTTGTTACGACGAACTTGCACATAAGACAACTTGGCCTACACGTGCCGAACTTACTCACAGTGCAATGATTGTATTATCTGCTTCACTGATAATCGCACTGGTTGTGTCTGCTATGGACACTGTGTTCAGAATTGTCATGACCGCTATCTATCCAAATTAATCAGAGGTAAAGGAAATGGCTGAGAAGGGAAAGAATTGGTATGTGTTGCGTGCTGTAAGTGGAAAAGAGGCTAAGCTCAAAGAGTATATAGAGGCCGAGATGAAACACAACACGTTGCTCAATTCGCATGTCTATCAGATCCTTATACCCATGGAGAAGCATGCCTCCGTACAAAACGGCAGAAGGGTAGAGAAGGAAAAGGTAAGCCTTCCCGGATATCTGTTTGTTGAGGCTAGCTTGGAAGGTGATGTGGCTCATTTGCTACGTTTCATGCCAAATTGTTTGGGCTTCCTCGGCGGGCTTGACAATCCATCACCGGTTCCGCAGTCGGAAATCAATCGGATGCTTGGAGCTGCAGAGGCTTCCGACCTCGAAAATACAACTGATATTCCGTATGTACTCGATGAGACAGTGAAAGTAATTGATGGTCCGTTCAGCGGTTTCAGTGGAGTCATAGAGGAAATCAACAACGAGAAGCGCACGCTGAAGGTAATGGTTAAAATCTTCGGTCGCAACACTCCGTTGGAGCTCAGCTTCATACAAGTAGAAAAAGAAGGATAAACGCATATTGTTACGATGTGCTTATTCTAACAGGTTGGAGAGGCTTCCACTCTTTCGACTTATAATGAAATCAATTAATTATTAACAGAAAAATGGCTAAAGAAGTTGCTGGATTAATCAAATTACAGATTAAAGGTGGCGCTGCTAATCCTTCCCCACCAGTAGGTCCCGCCTTGGGTTCTAAGGGTATCAACATTATGGGATTTTGCAAGGAATTCAACGCCCGTACCCAGGATAAGGCCGGCAAGATTTTACCGGTTGTTATCACATACTACACTGACAAGTCATTCAGCTTCATTATCAAGACCCCTCCCGCTGCCGTACAGTTGAAAGAGGCTGCTAAGGTAAAGAGTGGATCCGGTCAGCCTAACCGTCAGAAAGTTGCTTCCGTAACATGGGAGCAGGTGAAGGCTATAGCAGAAGATAAAATGGCAGACTTGAACTGTTTTACAGTTGAAAGCGCTATGAAGCTCGTTGCAGGTACAGCAAGAAGTATGGGTATCACTGTAAAAGGGGACTTCCCTGGTAAATAATATGATTAGGGATTAATGATTAGCGATGACGGCAAATCCTAAATCAATATTCAACAATCACTAATCCAATTAAACTTCAATTAAGAAAATGAGTAAACTGACAAAAAATCAAAAATCAGTAGCTGAGAAGGTTGAAGCAGGGAAGGCATACACATTACAGGAGGCTTCGGAACTGGTAAAGGAAATTACCACTACCAAGTTCGATGCTTCGCTTGATATTGATGTACGTCTGGGTGTAGACCCGCGCAAGGCAAACCAGATGGTTCGTGGCGTGGTTTCGCTGCCCTATGGTACCGGAAAGGTTACCCGCGTGCTCTGCCTCTGTACTCCCGATCAGGAAGCTGCTGCAAAGGAAGCTGGAGCCGACTATGTTGGTCTCGATGAATATATTGAGAAAATTAAAGGTGGCTGGACAGATGTTGATGTCATCATCACCATGCCGTCTTGCATGGGTAAGGTAGGTCCTCTGGGTCGAGTTCTCGGTCCGCGTGGTCTCATGCCGAACCCCAAGAGCGGTACCGTGACTATGGACGTTGCTAAGGCAGTGAAGGACGTAAAACAAGGTAAGATAGACTTCAAGGTTGACAAGGCTGGTATCATCCACACGTCAATCGGCAAGGTCAGCATGACCGCGGAGCAGATTTGCGGCAATGCCAAGGAGTTCATCGCTACCGTTATACGTTTGAAGCCTGCTGCTGCTAAAGGTACATACATTAAGAGTATCTTTATTTCAAGCACGATGAGTAAGGGTATCAAGATTGATCCTAAATCAGTTGAATAACTCTAAAAGTTTTGTAAAATGAAGAAAGAAGTAAAAGATACTATAATTGTAGAACTTGGCGAGAAGCTCAAGGAATATCCTCATTTCTATCTGGTAGACGTTACCGGACTGACTGCTGAGGACACCAGTAAGCTGCGTCGCAAGTGCTTCAAGAGTGAAATCAAGATGGTGGTTGTGAAGAACAAACTTCTTCACAAGGCTTTCGAGGCTTCGGATGTTGATTTCGAACTGCTGTACTCAGCGCTCAAGGGCAACACGGCTGTGTTCTTCTCGAATGTAGCCAATCAGCCTGCAAAGCTGCTGAAAGAGTACAAGGATAAAGAAGTTCCAACACTGAAGGCTGCTTACGCAGAGGAAAGTATCTACGTTGGTGCCGACAAGCTCGAAGAACTGGCTGCTCTCAAGAGCAAGAACGAGGTTATTGCAGAGATTGTAACTTTGTTGCAGAGTCCTGCAAAGAACGTCGTATCAGCTCTCCAGTCAGGCGCAAACACTATTCACGGTGTGCTTAAGACTTTAGGCGAGCGTCCTGAATAATCAGTAATTGCAATGCAAGTTGACAATTATATTAAGGTCACAATATATTTATTTAAAACGAACAATTAAAATTTAGAATAAAATGGCAGACGTAAAAGCTATTGCAGAAGAGTTAGTAAATCTTACTGTTAAAGAAGTTAATGAGTTGGCAACAGTCCTGAAGGACGAGTATGGTATCGAGCCTGCTGCTGCAGCTGTTGCTGTAGCTGCTGGTCCTGTAGCCGCTGCTGCTGGTGCAGCAGAGGAGAAGACAGAGTTCAATGTTGTTCTCACAGAGGTTGGTCCTAACAAGCTGAAGGTTGTAAAGGCCGTTAAGGAGGCTTGTGGTCTTGGTCTGAAGGAAGCTAAGGACCTTGTAGACGGCGCTCCTTCTACGCTGAAGGAAGGTCTCGCTAAGGCAGAGGCTGAGAACCTGCAGAAGACCATCGAGGCTGAAGGTGCCAAGGTAGAGCTCAAGTAACAGAACTTTAGATTACTGTATATTATGGTTAGGATTTGCCCAGTCGGTGAGTCCTAACCTTTTTGTGTCTTATTATATTTTTAATCCGTTTAATATCTTCTAATGGCATCTAAAATTGTTGATAACAGAATAAATTTTGCCAGCGTTCACAATCCGTACCCATATCCGGATTTCCTCGATGTGCAGTTAAAGTCCTTTAGAGACTTCCTACAGTTGGATACTCCGCCTGAAGAACGCAAGAACGACGGTTTGTATAAGGTGTTCGCCGAGAACTTCCCTATCACCGATACGCGTAACAATTTCGTTCTTGAGTTCTTGGATTACTATATCGACCCGCCACGTTACTCCATCGACGAGTGTCTGGAGCGTGGTCTCACCTATAGTGTGCCTTTGAAGGCTAAGATGAAACTGTATTGTACAGATCCCGACCACGAGGACTTCGGCACATTTATACAGGACGTGTTCCTGGGAACCATTCCGTACATGACCGATAACGGTACCTTTGTTATCAATGGTGCTGAGCGTGTGGTTGTGGCACAGCTGCATCGTTCACCTGGTGTATTCTTCGGACAGGGCGTTCATGCCAACGGCACGGCTCTCTACAGTGCCCGCATCATTCCGTTCAAAGGCTCCTGGATTGAGTTCGCTACGGATATCAACAATGTGATGTATGCTTATATCGACCGTAAGAAGAAATTACCGGTAACGACACTGTTGCGTGCCATCGGCTTTGAAACCGACAGCGACATTCTGCAGATTTTCGACCTTGCCGAAGAGGTGAAGGTAAACAAGAAGAATATGAAGGCTGCCGTTGGCCGCAAGTTGGCTGCACGTGTGCTGAAGAGTTGGAACGAAGATTTCGTTGACGAAGATACGGGCGAGGTTGTTTCTATTGAGCGCAATGAAGTTATTATGGAGCGCGAGACAGAAATAACAGCTGACAACGTAGGCGAGATATTGGAGAGTGGTGCTTCTACCATACTGCTTCACAAGGATGAGGAGGCAGCCAATAAGTACGCCATTATCTTCAACACCTTGTCCAAAGACCCGAGCAACTCGGAGATAGAAGCCGTCAAGTACATCTACCGCCAGTTGCGCAATGCCGATCCGGCTGATGACGCAAGTGCCCGCGAGGTGTTCCAGAACCTGTTCTTCTCCGACAAGCGTTACGATTTAGGCGAAGTTGGCCGTTACCGCATCAACAAGAAATTAGGTCTCGATACCAGTATGGACGTCCGCGTACTGACGAAGGACGACATCATCGAGATTATCAAATACCTCATCCAGCTGGTAAACTCCAATGCTACCGTTGATGATATCGACCACCTGTCTAACCGTCGTGTCCGCACGGTGGGTGAGCAGCTGGCTAATCAGTTCTCCATCGGTCTGGCTCGTATGAGCCGCACAATACGTGAACGCATGAACGTGCGCGATAATGAGGTGTTTACTCCGACCGACCTGATAAATGCCAAGACCATTTCGAGCGTTATCAACTCGTTCTTCGGCACCAATCCCCTCAGCCAGTTCATGGACCAAACCAACCCGCTGGCCGAGGTTACCCACAAGCGCCGTTTGTCAGCACTCGGCCCAGGTGGTCTGTCACGTGAACGTGCCGGCTTCGAGGTACGCGACGTCCACTATACTCACTATGGTCGCCTTTGCCCAATTGAGAGCCCTGAAGGTCCTAACATCGGACTGATTTCATCGCTTTGCCTGTATGCAAAGATAAACGATCTCGGTTTCATCGTCACTCCTTACCGTAAAATTGAAGACTCCAAGGTGGATATGGACAACAAAGATGTTGTGTTCCTGACTGCCGAGGAAGAAGAAGACAAAATCATAGGTCAGGGCAATGCCCCCCTTACTAAAGAAGGCCAGTTCATCCGCAGCGTGGTAAAATGTCGGCAGGATGCCGATTATCCTGTGGTTTCTCCCGACCAGGTTGACCTCATGGATGTTTCGCCACAGCAGATAGCATCGGTTTCGGCCGGTTTGATTCCCTTCCTGGAGCATGACGACGGTCACCGTGCGCTGATGGGATGTAACATGATGCGCCAGGCAGTACCTTTGCTCCACAACGATGCTCCTATCGTAGGAACCGGACTTGAGAAGCAGGTGTGCGAGGATTCCCGCACAATGGTAACAGCCGAGGGCAATGGCGTTATCGAGTATGTCGATGCTACCACCATCCGCATTCTCTACGACCGCACGGAGGATGACGAGTTCGTAAGCTTCGAGCCGGCACTCAAGGAATACCGTATTCCCAAGTTCCGTCGTACCAACCAGAACATGACCATCGACCTGCGCCCCATTTGCAACAAGGGTCAGCGCGTGAAGAAAGGTGACATTTTGACCGAGGGATATGCCACCGAGAACGGCGAACTCGCTCTGGGTCGCAACCTGTTGGTGGCCTATGTGCCATGGAAGGGTTACAACTACGAGGATGCTGTTGTCGTTTCCGAGCGTATGGTGCGAGAGGATGTATTGACATCTGTACATGTAGACGAATACTCACTCGATGTCCGCGAAACCAAACGTGGTGTAGAGGAGTTCACTTCAGATATTCCCAACGTGAGCGAAGAGGCTACCAAAGACCTTGACGATAACGGTATTGTCCGTGTCGGTGCGCGCGTTGAACCGGGCGACATCCTCATTGGCAAGATTTCTCCTAAGGGAGAAAGCGACCCCTCACCGGAGGAAAAGTTGCTCCGTGCCATCTTTGGCGATAAGGCCGGCGATGTGAAGGACTCTTCGCTGAAAGCCAATCCCTCGTTGAGCGGTGTTGTTATCGACAAGAAGCTCTTCTCCCGTGCCGTCAAGACACGTGAGTCGAAGAAGCAGGACAAGGTAATCCTTGCCAAGATAGATGAGGAGTATGAAGCCAAGAACAAGGACTTGAAGGACTTGCTCGTAGACAAACTCCTTACGCTCACAGAGGGCAAGACCTCACAGGGAGTGAAGGACTATATCGGAGCCGAAATCATTACCAAGGGCAGCAAGTTCACTGCCGTATCCTTGGCAAACTTGGAATATGAGGGTATCCAGAGCAACGACTGGACCGAGGACGAGCATGCCAATTTGCTGATTCAGCGCCTTATCATGAACTACATCCGCAAGTACAAACTGTTGGATGCCGAGGTTAAGCGCAAGAAGTTCTCCATCACCATCGGCGATGAGCTGCCTTCTGGCATTCTTCAGATGGCAAAGGTCTATGTTGCCAAGAAACGTAAGATACAGGTCGGCGACAAGCTGGCCGGCCGCCACGGTAACAAGGGCATCGTTTCCAAGGTAGTGCGCATGGAGGACATGCCGTTCCTGGAGGATGGCCGCCCTGTCGACCTGGTGCTGAACCCGATGGGTGTGCCTTCACGTATGAACCTCGGCCAGATATTCGAGGCTATTCTGGGTGCTGCCGGCCGCAAGCTGGGCGTCAAGTTTGCAACGCCAATCTTTGACGGTGCCAAACTCGAAGACCTCCAGGAGTGGACCGACAAGGCCGGTCTGCCTCGCCTCTGCTCTACCTATATCTATGATGGTGAGACTGGCGAGCGTTTCGACCAGCCCGCTACCATTGGCGTAACTTACTTCTTGAAACTCGGCCACATGGTTGAAGACAAGATGCACGCGCGCTCCATCGGCCCGTACTCTCTCATCACGCAGCAGCCGCTCGGCGGTAAGGCCCAGTTTGGTGGCCAGCGTTTCGGAGAGATGGAGGTCTGGGCTCTTGAAGCATTCGGCGCCAGCCATGTGCTGCAAGAAATCCTCACCATCAAGTCCGATGATGTTGTAGGCCGTTCCAAGGCTTATGAGTCAATCGTCAAGGGCGACACCATGCCTACACCGGGCATCCCCGAGTCGCTCAACGTATTGCTGCATGAGTTGCGCGGACTTGGTTTGAGCATCAAGATGGATTAAGCATTGAAAATTGGAATATCGAAATATTGGAATATTGCATAGATTGGATTTCTCAATTCTTCAAGTTTCAGTCTTTCAATAAAAAGAAAAGAACATGGCTTTCAAAAAAGATACAAAGGTAAAGAATAATTTCACGAAGATTACCATCAGTCTCGCTTCACCCGAGGAGATTCTGGAAAATTCGTTTGGTGAGGTTACCAAGCCTGAGACCATTAACTACCGTACATACAAGCCGGAACGCGATGGCTTGTTCTGCGAGCGTATTTTCGGCCCTACCAAGGACTACGAGTGCGCCTGCGGCAAGTACAAGCGTATCCGCTATAAGGGCATCGTCTGCGACCGTTGCGGTGTCGAAGTAACCGAGAAGAAGGTTCGCCGTGAGCGTTCCGGTCATATCGAGCTCGTGGTTCCCGTTGCCCATATCTGGTATTTCCGTTCACTGCCCAACAAGATAGGCTATCTGTTAGGCATGCCTACCAAGAAGCTCGACGCCGTTGTTTACTATGAGAAATATGTAGTCATCCGTCCGGGTGCCCTTGAAGGCCAGATGGATGCCGAAGGGTTGGAGCTCAACGGCTCCCACAAGTTTGATTTGCTCACAGAGGAAGAGTACATTGATATCCTTGACAACAAGCTCGATCCTAACAATGCGATGCTTGATGATGCCGACCCCAACAAGTTCATCGCCAAGATGGGCGCAGAGGCCATCTACGATTTGTTGGCAGAACTCGACCTCGACTCGCTTTCATACGAGCTTCGCGACCGTGCCAACAATGACAGCAGTCAGCAGCGCAAGACAGAGGCACTGAAGCGTCTGCAGGTAGTGGAGTCGTTCCGCGCTTCGCAGAATGTGAACAAACCGGAGTGGATGATCATGAAGATTATCCCAGTTATTCCGCCCGAACTGCGCCCGCTGGTTCCGTTGGATGGCGGCCGTTTTGCCACTTCCGACCTCAACGACCTTTATCGCCGTGTCATCATCCGCAACAATCGTCTGAAGCGTCTCATGGAGATCAAGGCTCCCGAGGTCATCCTCCGCAACGAGAAGCGTATGCTGCAGGAAGCAGTAGACTCTCTCTTTGACAACAGCCGCAAGTCCAGCGCTGTGAAGAGCGAGAGCAACCGCCCCCTGAAATCACTCTCCGATTCACTGAAAGGCAAGCAGGGTCGTTTCCGCCAGAACCTTCTGGGTAAGCGTGTCGACTATTCTGCTCGTTCGGTTATCGTTGTTGGCCCTGAACTGAAGATGGGCGAGTGCGGTCTGCCCAAACTGATGGCAGCCGAGCTCTACAAGCCGTTCATCATCCGCAAGCTCATTGAGCGCGGCATCGTGAAGACGGTCAAGAGCGCCAAGAAGATAGTAGACCGCCGCGAACCGGTTATCTGGGATATTCTGGAGAACGTCATGAAGGGACATCCCGTTCTGCTCAACCGTGCTCCTACACTCCACCGCCTGGGCATTCAGGCTTTCCAGCCCAAACTCATTGAGGGCAAGGCTATCCAGCTGCACCCGTTGGCTTGTACGGCTTTCAATGCCGACTTCGACGGCGACCAGATGGCTGTTCACCTCCCGTTGAGCAATGAGGCCGTACTCGAGGCACAGATACTGATGCTCCAGAGCCACAACATCCTCAATCCTGCCAACGGCGCACCTATCACCGTTCCCTCTCAGGACATGGTGCTCGGCCTTTACTATATCACCAAGGTACGCCCCGGTGCAAAGGGCGAGGGTCTCACGTTCTACGGCCCCGAAGAGGCTATTATCGCTCACAACGAGAACCGTTGCGACCTCCATGCCCAGGTTAAAGTCCTGGTCGACGATATTGTTGACGGCAAACCGCTTCGTCATCTTGTCGAGACCACTATCGGCCGCGTGGTTGTCAATCAGATTATCCCCGACGAGATAGGTTTCTTCAACGGCATCATCTCCAAGAAATCGCTCCGCGGTCTGATAGCCGATGTTATCAAGGCCGTGGGTATGGCTCGCGCCTGCGAGTTCCTCGATGGCATCAAGAACCTCGGCTACCACATGTCGTATGTGGCCGGTCTCTCGTTCAACCTCGATGATATCATCGTACCTGACGAGAAGGAGAGTATCGTAAAGAAGGGACAGGAAGAAGTAGACAACATCCAGTTCAACTACGATAACGGTTTCATCACCGATAAGGAGCGTTACAACCAGGTTATTGATGCTTGGACACACGTAAACTCCGACCTCAAGACGGCCGTCATGAAGCACATGACCGAGGCCGACCAGGGCTTCAATGCCGTTTACATGATGCTCGATTCCGGTGCTCGTGGTTCTGCCGATCAGATTGCACAGCTTGCCGGTATGCGTGGCCTGATGGCCAAGCCGCAGAAAGCCGGAGCCGAAGGAGCGCAGATTATCGAGAACCCGATTATCTCCAACTTCAAGGAAGGCATGAGCGTGCTGGAGTACTTTATCGCTTCGCACGGTGCCCGTAAGGGTCTTGCCGATACGGCCATGAAGACGGCTGATGCCGGGTACCTGACCCGCCGACTTGTTGACGTTTCGCACGACGTGATTATCAACGAGGAAGACTGCGGCACCTTGCGCGGACTTGTCTGCACGGCACTCAAGAACGGCGACGATGTTATCTCCACGCTCTACGAGCGCATCCTCGGCCGCGTTTCCGTTCACGATATCATCCATCCTGCTACGGGCGAGGTTATCTGCGAGGCCGGAGAAGAAATTACAGAAGAGAAGGCGCTGGCCATCGAGAACTCTCCTATAGAGAGTGTTGAGATACGTTCGGTGCTTACCTGCGAGAGCAAGCACGGCGTCTGCGCCAAGTGCTATGGCCGTAACCTGGCCACAGCCCGCATGGTACAGCTCGGCGAGGCTGTAGGCGTGATTGCAGCTCAGGCCATTGGTGAGCCTGGTACACAGCTCACGCTCCGTACTTTCCACGCCGGTGGTGTTGCCGGTAATGCTGCCGCCAACGCCAGTATCGTTGCCAAGAACAATTCCAAGTTGGAGTTCGACGAGTTGCGCACGGTTCCGTTCAAGGATGACGACGACCGCGACTGCCAGATGGTTGTCAGTCGTCTGACCGAGGTTCGCTTCGTCGACCCTAATACGGGCATCGCCATGAGTAGCCTCAACGTTCCCTATGGCAGTACACTCTACTTCAAACATGGTGACGTGGTCAGCAAAGGTGACCTGATTGCCAAGTGGGATCCGTTCAATGCCGTTATCGTCAGCGAGTACGCCGGCAAGGTGAAATTCAACGATGTTATCGACAGTGTAACCTTCCGTTCCGAGACCGATGATACTACGGGTATGACCGAACGTATCATCACCGACTCCAAGGACAAGAATAGGGTGCCTACCGTCGATATCCTCAATGCCTCGGGCGAGGTCGTGGGAACTTATAACTTCCCCGTAGGTGGTCACATCACTGTCGAGGATGGCGAAACCATCAAGACCGGTACTACTCTCGTCAAGATACCGCGCGCCGTAGGCGGTGCCGGTGACATCACGGGTGGTCTGCCACGAGTAACAGAACTCTTCGAGGCGCGCAATCCTTCCAACCCTGCCGTGGTTTCCGAAATCGACGGTGAGGTAACAATGGGTAAGGTGAAGCGTGGCAACCGCGAGATTATCATCACCTCCAAGACCGGCGACCAGAAGAAGTACCTCGTATCACTCTCCAAGCAGATACTGGTACAGGAGCACGACGCCGTTCGTGCCGGCACGCCGCTCTCCGACGGTATCATCACTCCGGGCGACATCCTCGCCATCAAGGGCCCCACGGCCGTACAGGAGTACATCGTCAACGAGGTGCAGGACGTGTACCGTTTGCAGGGTGTGAAGATAAACGACAAGCACTTCGAGATTATCGTTCGCCAGATGATGCGCAAGGTTCGCATCGACGACCCGGGCGACACCACGTTCCTGGAGCAGGAACTGGTAGACAAGCTCGACTTTGCCGACGAGAACGACCGCATCTGGGGCAAGAAGGTGGTTACCGATGCCGGCGACTCCGAGACCCTGAAGCCCGGACAGATTATCACCGTGCGCAAGCTGCGAGACGAGAATTCCAGTCTCAAGCGCCGCGACCTCCGTCTCGTGCAGGTACGCGATGCCGTACAGGCCACTGCCACCCAGATACTGCAGGGTATCACCCGCGCTGCTTTGGGCACGAAGAGCTTCATGAGTGCCGCCTCGTTCCAGGAAACCACCAAGGTGCTGAACGAAGCCGCCATACGCGGAAAGGTCGACCGTTTGGAAGGTATGAAGGAGAATGTTATCTGCGGCCACCTCGTTCCGGCCGGAACGGGCATGCGCCAGTGGGACAAGCTCATTGTAGGCTCCAGGGAGGAATACGACCGCATGGAGGCCAACAAGAAGAACGTACTCGACTTTGCCAATACGGTAGATTAACACCATTCTCGCAAGAGATACTATAAAGAAGTGTGCCGGGCTCTAATAGCCCGGCACACTTCTTTTTGTATTCCACCCTTCCATCTCCCTCCTTTCGGAGGGGTCGGGTTGGCTCCGTAAGCGTTCTCCATGTTTCTTTAGGTTCGTTTCTACGGTTTAAAGACAGAGTAACAGAATATTTTTTTGCTGCTGCAGGTTTGATGAATTGTAGGAATGAGCAAACAACGGTTTGCAACAAGGCAAACTTGTATCCTCCCCTTAGCAAGGGGAGGCGGGGGATGACAAGTTTATAGTCTGTGAGTTGTATTGAAGAAATATAGCTTACGGCTGTAAGCTATTGACAACTTAAAAACATTAGAAGTCCCTTTAATTAAAGTCCCAACGGTTTGGAGATTTCAATTCGTAATCCCAAAGCGTTGATAAGACGAAAGAACAACCCCACTCCCGGCTCTATCACTCCGTTCTCAATCTTTGAGATATAAGATTTTGTTGTTCCTGCTTTTTCGGCAAGTTCACTCTGTGTCATCTTGGCTTCTTTGCGTGCCTGCAACAGAACTTGAGAAGCATAGAATGCCCTTGCGTCTTCTTCAAACTTTTCGCGTTGCGGCGTACCCTCTTTGCCGTACTTAGCATCCAGCACGAGGTCGTAATCTTCAATCTTGTGATTATTTGTCTGCATAATATGCCTCCTTAATCTTTAATGCCTTTTCTATTTCTTGTTTAGGTGTCTTCTGTGTCTTCTTCTGAAAACCATTGAACAACACTACTATCTGTCCGTCATCGAAAATAAAGAACACACGATAGATATTGCTCTCGTATTCTATTCTTAATTCAAACAGTCCGTCTTTTATGGCTTTAACGAATTTCGTTGATAGTCTTTCTTGCGTTTTTAGCATTTGCAAGGCATAATCTATTTTTCGTTGCACCTTCTCATCAAGCGTCTGCATGAATGCCTGAAAGTACCCACCATACGTTCTTAGTCTTCTCATATCGCAAAGGTATTAAAAGTTTTTATATCTGACAACTTTTTACTAACTTTTCCAAGGATGGATTGCTAAAAGGAAACTCAAGGTAACCACTGCACTTCCTTATCTTGTCAAGGTGATAAATCTGCTTATACCGACATGTGTTGAGAAACAAATTACGTTTGCTGCTTATTTGTCATCCCCTCCTAACCTCCCCTTTCTAAGGGGAGGAAGTATTACTATTCATATTTGCAGCTATTCATTATCCTTAATCACCGCAGGATTGTTGCATGGCTTACTTCTTTTTTCAAGAGGAACTGCTGGTAATCATGTTCGATGGGTGGATGTTGTAAGCCCATTTTGTCCTAATTCTCTCTGTATAATTTGAGCTTGTAAGGTATTAGAGGAGAATAACAACAGAGCACTTAAAACATATGTTCTTGTTTTCATGTCTTTTCTTGAATTTAAAGGTTAGCTTTTACTGTTATTTTTCTGAAAGAGTTTGAACCAGTCCATGGTTTTTCTATAATACTACCAATACTCAGTTCCTGCTTTGTAGAGTCTAAAGAAATTGTAGACATTCCATCTAAATAATTTAGATTAGGGTCATTGTCTTTCGGAATAATCGTTATGAAATATTTGTTCTGTCCCCTTGCGAGCGTGTAGCTACCGTTCTGTAAGATGACAATGGTGTCTGCCACGCCGGATTTTCCATTTGGCAGTTTTACTACGTTATCAGTTATCTTAACGCTGTCTTTTGTGAATGTAACAAGCCTTTCTTGTCCTTCGAGGGGTTCCGTCTTCCATATAATGTCGCCACCATAATTGGCTTCCCATTTCCATGTGCCAATCAGGTCTTGCTTCAGAGAGCTTATCTCGTCAGCATCATCGTCGCTACAGGCGCTCAGGAAGATGAGCGGCAGCGCGAACATCATGATTAAAATGCCTTTCATTCTCATATTGTTTCGGTTGTTAGTTTGACGAATTATATTGTTTTCCGCTTCTGCAGGTTAAGTTCGTTTCCTGATTTCGGCATTTGTTGCACTTAAAGTACGCCCTAAAGATACGACAAAAAGCAATAGGTTGCAATATAAACGGCTATATTTTTTGATGTAAATGTTGATTGGTGTGCACGCAATCATCATCGTCAGGGCAAGCACAACGGGCTCAAAAAGGGCTTGAAAGACACTGCCGGGAACTTTCGACACTTGTCGCACGATTATGTGACACCTGTCAAACAATCGTGCGACAAGTGTCGAAAGTTCGTGAAGCATACAAACAATACGGGAATGCGGAACGAGCGGGGCAACGGAAGCAATGCTGCGGGCGAGGGGAGGGGCACCCTGGGAGGTGAAATTGTAATCAAATTTTTTCCTGTTTCGCTTTTCGTTCACGGAAAAAATACCTATATTTGCAAACAAGCGAACCCTCTCCTGATTATAAACAAACTGAGAATAACCGTGTTAAGCAAAAAAATCATCATCGCATTATGGGCGCTCGTGGCTCTGCCACTGGCTGCCGCGGCCATTAACAGGCAGGCACTGGTCACGCGCGCACAGCCGCTCGAAGGCCTCAAGGGCGCTGCCCTCAAGAACGCACTCTACACGCTGATGCAGCCGCAGCGGGTGCTCGACTACGGCCGAGGCTCCAACGGAACCTGGTATGGCTTCTGGTACACCGACCGCGACACGGCTACCAACGAGTGCATCAACCGCTACAGCTCGCGCAAGTTCTACTTCACCGCTCACGACGGCGTGGCCATCAGCGGCATGAACATTGAGCACTCGTTTCCCAAAAGCTGGTGGGGCGGCACGGAGAACGATGCTTACCGCGATTTGTACAACCTCTACCCATCCGATTCCGAGGCCAACTCGCAGAAGAGCAACTACCCCATGGGCGTGGTGACTACCGTAAGCAGCGGCGATGAGGGCTACGACAAGGTGGGACACGGAACCATCGACGGCCAGAGCGGAGAGTGGTGCTGGGAGCCGGGCGACAGCTACAAAGGCGAGTTCTCGCGCAGTTACATGTACATGGCCGTTGTTTACGCCAATCTGACGTGGGAGCGTACGGGCCTAAAGACGATGAGCAATGCCAACGGAAACTACCCCGGACTGAAGCCGTGGGCATCGAGCCTGTACATCAGTTGGGGCAAGTCGGACCCCGTCTCCAACCTGGAACGCGACCGCAACAACGCTGCTGCCAACCTGCAGGGCAACCGCAACTATCTGATAGATTTCCCCAATCTGGCCGAATACATCTGGGGCGACAGCGTGGATGTGGCTTTCAACGTGCACACCACCCTCACCACGGCCGATGACGACGACCGTTACATGGCCTTGCCGCAGATTACTCCGGGCCAGGGTGGCGACACTCCCGCCTCCTACATCTTTGTCAAGACCTCCGAAGTAAAGGCCGGCGGCAAGTATCTCATTGTGGTGAACACCGGCAGCAGCCTGCGGGCAGCGCAGAACGTGACGGGGAGCAAGGGTTACGGATACCTGTACACAACGGCCGTAACCGACAACGACGGCATCATTACGCTGGCATCCGATGCGTTGGCCTACACCCTCGAGGAGGCTCCCGGCGGCTATTACATCAAGGACAGTCAGGGCCGCTACTACTTCCAGAAGGGCACCTACACCAACTACAACGTAACAACCGACAAGGCGCAGGCCTCCGTCTGGACCGTAACGCCCAACGCCGACGGCACCTACCGCATAGCCGCCAACGGCTACTACATGCAGTATTCTGCCCAGTACGGCTCCTACGGCTGCTATACTACGAACCAAGGCCCCATGCCGATGCTGTACGAGCTGACCACGGAGGCCGGCATCACCCTGCCACAAGGTGAGACCGGCACGGCTGACTCCCGCGTCTACAACCTGCAGGGGCAGTACGTGGGCACCAGTTTGCAAGGCTTGCCGCCGGGCATCTACATCCAGAACAACCGCAAGATTGTGGTTAGATAACAGCCAGAGAGTGGGAGAGGAGTTCTTGTAACAGGAATTTCATCTCCCATTCTTGGTACCAACGGATTAATTTCCTAACTTTGTAACGTGCACCCGAAATCTGTTTATCAACTTAAAATCATAGCTTATGAAACATTTTCTACGTTATTCGTTCGTTGCATTGCTGACCTTGGTCAGCTCGTTTGCAGCAGGCGATGAGGTTACGTTCCTGCCTTCGGAAGTCAAAGGAACTACTACGGATCAGTCCCCTGACCAGTTCTCAAAAGATGGTATCACGGTTAGCTGTAACAATGCGGCTTTTGGTGGAGGCGCACAGTACCGTTTCTACAAGAGTAGCGTGGCTACCATTTCGTCTACAGTGGGCAATATTACCAAGGTGGAGTTCACCTGTACCGTTGCCGGTACAGAGAAGTACGGGCCGGGCTGCTTTACAGCGCCGAGCGTGGGCAGCTACACCTATGCCGACAAGGTGGGCACATGGACGGGCGATGCCCTTTCTTTTACGCTCACGGCATCGTCCAATCAGGTGCGCGCCACGAAGATAGTGGTGACCTATACCCCCGCGGGCGGTGTCGTGGTGCCGCCTACGGTAGAGGGTGAGGATGGCTTCATGGAGACTGCCACCGTGACTCTGGGCTCGTCGCAGGACGGAGCAGAGATTTATTACACCCTCGACGGCAGCACGCCTACCAATCAGTCGACCAAGTACACCGCTCCCTTTACCATCAGCGAAACCACCACCGTTAGCGCCATTGCCTATCTGAACGGCAAGGCAAGCGCCGTTACAGCCAAGACCTTTAACAAGGCCGCCACCTACACCGTGGCCCAGGCGCTGGCCATACTCAGTGCCGGCACCGATATTCCCACGAGTGATGTGGTGATTACCGGTATCGTTTCTAAGATTGATGAGGTAAATACCGATTATGGCAATGCCACCTATTATATTTCCGACGACGGCACCACGGCTGCCCAGTTGGAGGTTTTCCGTGGCTACAGTCTGAACGGTGCCAAGTTTACATCGCAAGACGAGCTGAAGGTGGGCGACAAGGTTACGGTAAAAGGTGTTATTGTTAACTACAAATCAGGCGACAAAGTAACACCCGAAGTTACCACCGGCAGCAAGATTATCGCGAGGAACGGCATTACCACGGGCATCACTCAGGTGGAGCAATCGGCTGCCGATGCGCCTCTGTACAACCTCTCCGGTCAGCGTGTGGACGCCTCCTACAAGGGCGTAGTCATCAAGAACGGCAAGAAGTTTGTGGTGAGGTAGCGGAGCATGCCTCCTCCGTTACCTCCGAGCGGAGGGCGAACTTGCACGGCGAACGGTGCCCGTGGGTTCTGGAAGGAGGAAAACCGTTTACGCAAATGAGACGAAACACCCGCGTGGTGTTTGGCTTTTAAGATACCGGGGTTGCCAACCAAGGACATGGCAACCCCGGTTTTGTATGATGACAGCAATGCTGGCATGTGTCCCGTCCTCTGCATCAGTCCACATCCTGGTTTGCTATCTTTGGATTACACTTTGCTGAACTCCTGCCCGTTCAGATGCCCGAAGATGCGTTTTTTCTACCATACATGAGATATTTCTTGTAATTTTTATCGAAATAATTTTGTGGATATCAGCAAAAGAAGTAATTTTGCTGCGAAAATAAAAGTCGAGTTAATTTAAGCAGAGATAACTGTAGAATTGGTACACCTGGTAGTATGTAGCCTTGAGAAAGGACAACGACCTTGAATACAACAATGAAAAGTTTTTCTTTCCGCTAATTATTTAAAATCTTAACATAGTTAAAATGAAAAGAACTTTACTCCTATGGGTAGCGCTCTTGGCCGTATTGGTTGCCAAGGCTACGCCTACAATCACTACGTCTGGTGACACACTTGTAATTACGGTAAATGCCAATGGCGACCTCGCAGCCCGCAACTTTACGACTGCACAGCTTGCAGCCACGAACGTGAAGATTGTTACTGCTGACGCCGTAAAACTGACGAATACAGACATGGATCAGTTTTATGGAGTTGTAAATAGTGTTTATAATCCCATCTTTACCAAGATGACCGACCTGAACCTCGCGTTGGCTGAGGTCACAAATAATGATGTCCTCGCCTCTTTGGGTGTGGCATCCCCCAAGATGAACGGCGGCAAGCAGCTTGGCTCGCTTGTGCTACCGGAAAATCTGACCGAAACAAAATTCACTTTCAATGACAATAAGAGTAAGTGGACCAAGGTTGTGTTCCCCAATGCCACAAAGACGGCAAATAAGGGAACCACGGTTATCGGTGCCAGCGTGTTCTCCGGTAATACGTGGATTCAGAGTGTGGTGATTGGCACCAGTGTAAGTAGTGTTGCAAATATGGCTTTCAATGGCTGTACTAATCTTACTGAAGTTGAATACGAATATGGTATGACCCATGTAGACAGCCATGCTTTCTGGGGATGCACCGGTCTAACTACAGTTATTCTGCCGGAGTCTGTAACTGAAATCGGAAAGGGTGCTTTTGAGAATTGTACAAATATCACGACGCTTCGTCTGCCCAATTCCTTGAAATATATTCGCAGTGAGGCTTTCGACCATACCAGCATCTCTTCCGTAATCATTCCTGCAAGCGTTGAGATGATAGAACGCGGAGCTTTCGGTAACATCAATACATTGACAGACGTGTACGTGTTGGGTGAAAATACCAAGGCACAGAACCAGGCTTTCCTGCCCACAGACTATACCTATGGTTACTCATTGCCTAATTCCACCAATGGAGCCACGGTAAATATTGGTGATTATACTACAAAGACAGGTTTGCACACTGTACTTCATTATCCCGCAGGAGCCTATGAGAAATATGTGAACAGATATACGCGGGTAATTGGCACCAGCCAATATGCAAGTAGTGGATATCCTGATTGGAACAACAAATGGGTATATGATGCTGATGGTAATAAACTGCCCGTATTGGCAGATGCCTATTTCGGACAATCTTCTGGTGACTATGCCGGCTGGAATGAGTTTATGCTGACCGCAAAGCTGAAAGGTACATACAGAGATGAGCGTCTGATTGACAGTAAGTGGTATTCAGTTTGTTTCCCCTTCGACCTGGACGAAAAACAGATTGGCAATGCTTTTGGCAGTGCTACTGAGGTATGCGAGTTCAGTGGGGTACCAGTTGGCACCAACCCCGATGGAAGCAAATACATCACGTTGCAGTTCAAGGACTCGGTGAAGACCATGAAAGCCCATCACCCTTACATGATTCACCCGGGACTTCACGGTGCTACGTATAACATGATAATGGACGTAACGATTGACACCGATACCGACAACGACCAGTTTGCTGCCAAGCTGAAAAGGGAAAGCAAGGACATAACAGCTGACGGTGTGGTGTACACCTTTATAGGCAACCATACCGATGGTGCCAAGGTGCCCAAGTACAGCTACTACTATTATTCCGGCAAAGATACTACTAAGTGGCCCAATGGTTTCTACAAGGCCATGCGCACCGATGCTGTTTTCACTCCCCATACGGCTGTGGTGAAACTGAGCAGAGACAATGGTGTTTCGGGGGCTGCTCGGCAGAACTTCTTTGCCAAGACTTTCAGAATACTTGACGGTGAAACTACCGGCATCAACGGCATCAACGGTACAGACGCAGTTAACAATGCCAACAGCCAGAATGTGTACAACATCTATGGCCAGATTGTTCGCAGTGGTTCTGCAAGTGTAGACAATCTGCCGGCAGGCGTGTACATTGTGAACGGAAAGAAGTACATTGTAAAATAAAGAAGTACATTGTAAAACAAATATGAAAATGAAAAAGAATTATGTGCAGCCAGCCATAGAACTTGTACAAGTACAGCTGGATACTTTTATAGCAGCATCGCCTTCTGAGCCTTCCAATGAGCATGACGGCTACGAAATAGGAGGTGAGGGCTCTAAGTGGCCAGAGACAGGTCCAATACAAGATGATTACGGTGATGGTCCTGGTGTATCGGGATGATATAGAACTAAGCGACAGGTCGATAAAGGCTTGCCGCTTTTTTTGTCAGCGGTTGTTTTGCGCACATGAAATCTTTTCGTTATTTTTGCAACGTAAACGGTGCGGACGTTTCTGTGCGTACCTTAATATATTATACTTACAGCATTATGGCAGACAAAGACAACAACCAGCCAGTTCAGCTGCAAATGGACCTGAAGCCGGAGATAGCATCCGGTGTTTATTCAAACCTCGCCCTCATCAGCCACTCGCACAGTGACTTTGTACTGGACTTTGCCCGCATGCTCCCGGGTATGCCAAAACCGGAAGTGGCAAGCCGCATTATCCTTGCTCCCGAGCACGCCAAACGCCTTTTGGGCGCTTTGCAGGACAATATCCTGAAGTATGAGCAGCAGTTCGGCAAGATAGTCATTCCCGAGCAGCAGGGCAGAACCGCCACGCCTTTCAATGTTCCCGACTTGGAGTCGTAAGAGGCATGGTGTTCCCTGTGGCCGGCAGTTGGCAGTATGCCCTTACGTGGTAATGTTTTTGCGATACTGCACGGGTGATAGTCCTGTCAGTCGTTTGAACTGACGGCTGAAGTATGCCTGGTCACTGAAGCCACAGCGTTGGCTGATGTTGGCGATAGTGTCCTCGGGGTATCGCCTGAGAAGTTGCCGCGCATAGTCAATACGTATTTTCGTAATGTAGTTTGAAAGAGTATCTTGGGTCAAATCGCTGATTTTACGACGCAGGGTACTCTTGCTCATACATAGAGTCTGGGCCAGCAGGTCGTGGTCTATGTCTGTGGTCCGCATTTGGTTATATACAGCGTTGGTGAATCGGGATATGAAATCCCTGTCGGTTTGCGTCATCGTTATTTTGATATTGTCTGTCTGTTCAGCCGCAAGTGTGAACTTCTCTTGCAGCATACGGCGTTCCGTGAGAATCCATTCTACGCGGATGAGCAGCTCGCTCACGCTGAAAGGCTTGAACAGATAGGCGTTGGCTCCGGCCCGAAGTCCTTCTTCCAGATCCTCTTGTTCCGCCTTGGCTGATATGATGATGATGGGTATAGTGCTGGTCTCGGGTGTAGAGCGCACCTTTTTGCATAGTTCCATACCATCCATGCCAGGCATCATCAAGTCGGTTAGGATGATGTCGGGCATGATGTTAAGCGTTTTCTCCAATCCCTCAATGCCATTGTCGGCATAGAACACCTGGTAGTTTCCTTTCAATTGTCTGCCAATAAACAAAGCCACATTGGCATTGTCCTCTACGATGAGCACTTTTGCAGCGTTTTCTGTGTTTACAAGGCTGTCCAGAGGCTTGTTGCTTTCCGTTGAGATTTCGCTGCTTTGCAATCCGTGAGATGCAGTCTGCTTGATGGCCTCGGCTTTGAATGCCTTGCCGGGCGTGTCACCATGCCTTAATGGCAGCGCAATGGTAAATGTAGTTCCTTTGCCCAGTTGACTTTCCACATTGATGGTTCCCTGCATGGACAGCACCATTTGCTGTACCAGCGAAAGGCCTACTCCCGTTCCTGTCTCTCTCGCCTCCGTTCTTTCCTGAAAGAATGGCTCAAATACATGAGGCAAGCTTTCTTGGCTTATTCCATGCCCCGTGTCAGTCACGGTTACCATGAGCCGGTTTCTTTCGGTGTAGCTCTCTATGGTGATGTTGCCATGTTCGGGAGTGAATTTTACAGCGTTGCTTATCAGGTTGAACATAATCTTGTTCATGTAGTCAGGAATGATGTCCATGATAATCTCATTTTCCCGTGGATTGAACCTCATCATGATATGCTTGGCCTTGGTGAATTGCTGGCCAACATCGACAATGGTCTCAAGGTAGGGCACGATGTTGCCCCGTTGGTATGCGGGCTTTTCCACCTTAGACCGTATTTTGCTGATATCGAGCAGCTGGTTGACCAGCTTGAGCATGGCCTCTCCTTGGCCGACGATGATGCTTCCTGCTCGGCGTATGCTGTCCATCTCGTCAGGATTGGCATTGGCAATCTCCTTGCCATAGCCCTGTATCAAGGTAAGCGGTGTGCGGAACTCGTGAGTAATGTTGGTGAAGAACCGATCTCTCATGCTGATTAATTGCTTGTGTCGTTTGTTGGCCTGCAGCCGTATATGCGATATGTACCAGAACGAGATGATAAGCCCCACTAACGCAACCATGAGGATGCCCAGCAGTATGTTGGTCAGGCGTTCCTTCTCCAGCTTCTCGTTTGTAGCCTTTATCTTTGATTCATTTTGTTGTTGCATGAGTGTTTCCTGCAGGTTTTCTATCTCGAACAGGTTTTGCGAGTTCACGATACTGTCCTTGGCAGCATTGGACAGCGTATAGTTCTCCAAGGCTTTTTGGTAGTCGCCAGTGTTGTGATAGTAGTCAGCATAGAGCTTGTATATCTGCGAATAATATTCCTTGGCCCCGATTCTCCTTGCCGTGTTCATGGCCAAAGCCAGATAGTGCTCGGCCTGTTCAGTGTTGCCTGTTTCCACGTATGCCCCGGCCAGTGCTATGCAGGGCTGCATCCACAGCCACAGGTCGCGGTCGTTGTCTATGATGTTCATGGCCTCGTTGAACTCCTCTATGGCTCTGTCGTATTGCTTGATGCTCTGGAAGATTCTCCCAAAGTTCATGTGGCTATAGGCTATTCCTGTTTTTGTCTGTGCCTTTTTGCTGTACTCATAGGATTTCTTGTAATAGACGAGAGCAGAATCAGTCATGCCTCTTTTCTCGAACACTACGCCGATGTTGGAGTTGTCCACGTTCATTCCAAGATAGCTGCCGAGTTGGGTCTCTATAGCCAATGCCCTGCGCAGGGTGCTGTCGGCTTTCTTGTAATAGCCCAGCGTGGTGTAGATATTGCCCAGCCCGTTGTAGCCTATGGCCTCACACTTCATCAGTTTCTTGCGTTGAGGTGCTCCCGGGTTGTCACTGGCATCTATGGCCATGGAGTGATACAGGAATCCCTCATGGAGCAGTCCCATGCGGCGGTAGTTCACGCCCAGGTCGTTCATGGCCGAGGCCATCATCAGTGTATCTTTTAACTGGGTGGCTATGGCAAGCTACCGCTGATGGAACCTTACGGCCAGTGTATATTGGCTTGCTGTCTGGCAGGCATGACCCAATTCGGCCAGGGCTCCTACCTCTTGCTGTGGCTGGTTCCTCTGTCTGTATTTGTCGGCAATGCTGAGCAGGGAGTCGATGTTCTTGGTGTGGTTGTTGGTCGTGTCAAGCATCAGGCGTTGGCTGTCGGTATAGAAAGTCTCTGCAGGTTTCTGCTTGCAGCCAAAGGGCAATAGGCATGTCGCCAAGACAAGTATAAAGATGATGCTATGTCGTTCGGTAAGGCTCATAGGCTTTCTTGCTCAAGTTAACATATCACAAAAATAATATATTTTTTCTTTATTTGTATTACCCCCCCTGTTTTTAATATTAATTAACAATATGTTCAGGTTCTAATCTGTAAATTATTTATGCGTAAAAACGCGTCATCCTGAACTTGCAAACCAGGATTCCATACCGGATGAAAACTGTGCTCTATGCCTCGCTTTCAACGTTCTATATTCCAAGACGGGCGTAAACTCGGCAACTTTACGTCCTAAACACGTCCGCTTTGCATCGCAAAATCGTCCGTTTGGGATAGCAATCAGTGGAGAAATAGACCAGTTTATGTAACATATAGTTGAACTTGATGTAACATAAAGTGCTTCTTGATGTAATATTTAGTGTGCTGAACGAGCCTGTATCTTGTATAAGGAGATGATAATCAAGGTGTTAGTTAAAATGGGTCATGTTGCCCGTATTTGCGGCCATAGGATTTTATTTTCAGAATATTCGATTCTCAGGATAGCTGTTGTCAGAAATCTTCATGGCTGGACATGTTCATTTCCAGGGCATAGAGCCATGAGCTTCGGCATCTCGCCTCATGGGCGTTATCGGCTTTTGTATTTACATCATCTTGATATTCAGATGCTTAGTGTAAGGTTTTGACTGTTTATTACAAATCTGAAAAGTAGAAAGGTCATATAGTCCAAATGGTTAGTTAAATAGTTCAAAAGGGTTTTAAAATATTTCTTTAGCTTTGCAACAAGAACCCTCAGGGGTGTGCGTCTTTGGTTCTGCCACACCATTGGTGGCACTGTTCAATACCTTTGAATCAATAACTTAATAGCAATATGAATCAAATGAAAACAAAAACACAAATGAATTTAGCGCAGCGTAGCTATGGAATGTTCATGGCGTTGCTGTGCTCGTTCCTGCTGATTCCGTTAGGCGGAAAGGCGCAAAACGTCACGATAAGTCCCTCGTCGGGAAAGTTGGTGGCGGGTCTCACCTACGAGGGAGAGATTGGCTTTGAAAAGGGTTGGAGTTCGCTTTGGCGACACAACCAGTTGCCCCTGACACTCACCGTGTCGGATAAGAGCCTTATTTCAGAGAGTGGGGTGTTGAAAGACCCTGCGGGCGACATTATCTTGGACACGACACAAGATTTATATGTACTCATGTCAGGTTCGCCTCTCACTACGGAACTGCATGTGGGAATCTCCTTACCAAAGGGCTATCGCTTCACAGGCTACCGAATCGTGCTCTTGAACAATGTGAACGGCAAGACCATTGGTGGAATAGATATAGACAATAGAGAGAAGAGGTTCTACGAGACAGGAACCGACTTCAACTTTAACAATTACAAGGCAAGAACAGAGAACATGCCAAGCTCAAACAACGACAACGAGTATGTGATTGAGCGCACGAGCAAGACAGAGACCGATATGGGCAACAATCTCTATTTCCTGTTGCACCATACGCAGCAAGGTTTCTATGGTGTCACGATGAAATCGTGCGAGCTTTACTTTACGGCGGAGGGCGCTTTCGAGGCTGATGTCACTCCAGGTAAGCCAACGAATATCATCAGCGAGGGTGTCAATATGGTGGGATCGGCTTTCTCTACCAGCAAACTTGATTTAGGCAAGTTGGAGCCTCGCACCAAGAATGGCGTAACTTTCTATAGCTACGACTTTAACGATGTAAAGGAGTTGACCGCCAGCAACTGGCTCTATCAAGAGGATGCGGTGACGGCTGACCACAAGTTGCCGGCAACAGCCAGCAGTGGCTCTATCCAAGCGTTGAAGAACGGCAACGACCTCTATTATGCCTTGGGCAATAATACCTATTATATAGAAACACCTACATCCACTACCTCACAAGAGGGAACGGACATTCCTTTGGGCTATCGCATCACAGGCGCCAAGATCAAGTACCATTACGGCACGGCAGCCTCCGCAGGTACAGTGAGTTACACGGGCGATTTAGGGGGCTTCTATATTACACATACGAGTTATGGCTCTACGTATTACTTGCAGACAGATGGAACATGGAATCAGAACAACCGTGTGTTGTGGAAACTGAACGGCAACGCGGCCAGTAGTGGTAAGATTTATAGCGGGGATAACTATTTATATGTTTATCAAAGTGGAAGCAGATATTATATTTATGGTACGACAAACATAAGTCAGGCTACATCCTTTACTATAAATGGTAATCATATCAAGTATGGTAATGGCTTTTTGGTTTATAGTAACAGAACTCGTGCCCAGATAACCAGTTCAAGCAATAACGCGGCCAGTTGGACGGCGGCTACAGTTACAGGTACAGTGCAGAATCCAGCCTTTACGCCATCGCCCTATACCTTAAAGATATATGGTACGGACAAAAACAATGTGGACCAGCAAGTGAATGTGCGCAGTGGATCTGATGGTACTGTAGAGTTGGCGGGCTTGAACAATGACGCCATCAAGTTCCAGATAGAGGGACTTGCCGAGAACACCAAGGCTTTGGTTACATTCGAACTCACCCTTGAGGCTCTGAATCCATTCGTCAACTCCATTGACATTGTCTGCCATTCCATGGTGGAGAGTGGGCCAACGCTGATGCAGCAGTTCACCAGCAACGACTTCCAAGTTTCGGGAGGCAAGTTCGTCTTCTATGTGCCACAAGACTTCTTTGGCGGAGGAGAGCAAAAGTGTAGCTTCACGTTCGAGAACCTGCTCAGCAAGTATGGCGACGAGACCTATCCTGGTGTGACCGATCCTCACCATGCTCGCTACTTTTTCGTGAAGTCACCTTATTATAATACATACGATGGGCAGCAGTATAATGCTACGGGCAACGAGCCTGCCGCCGACAAGATCCATACCGAGATGTGCGGCGATGTGCCTTTCAAGTACAGCAATATCGACGAGTTGGACAACAATAACACCAGCGCCAGTTCCACCACATTGGAGGAGTACCCGTATTCTGAGGCTCTCTATCTGGAACAGGGCGGTAGTTTCTCCAGCGACATTGTGCTTGCGGTGGGAGAGGAGAAGCCTTGCTATCTCTTCACGGCCGACGAGACTCGCTGGAACATTGCGCCTACCACGGCTTGGGAGCATCGCTACTATGCTTACTACTTGATGGACTTGAAACTGGAAACCAAAGACTATGTGGCTAAGTGCGAGCTGACCAAACTCTATGACGCTACCTGCTACAACAAGGATGGCGCGGACGCGGAGTTGCCGATGTATGGAGGCGTGTTCAAGGCCTTGGACAAGGAGACGGGCGAGGAGATCCCTGGCGAGAATGCCTATCTCACTGTTCCCATGATGCGGCAGGCTTTGCAAGACGAGCTTTACGGTAATGCCGAGAAGGGCATCGCTGGAGTGGGGGCTACGGGAATGCAGGTTCTCTATCTCGACTACACCAATCTCTATTCGGTTCACATTCCAGAGAAGACCGAGATGGATGCCATGAAGGCGTTGCTCAATCCCAACTGCCTGATCTATTTCCCCGTGCGCACGAACTACAATGAGGACAACTATATCCAAAAGACGATTAGTGGCGACTACCGCGCTTGTAAGAACATCGTGATAACCGACCGCCAGCCATTCTACGCACCGTTCAAAATTACGGTGCCAGCCGAGAACTACGCCACTTACACACGTGAGATCACCATTCCGCAGAACGGCAAGGTGACCAACGCCACGGTGATTCTTCCGTTCACGTTGGATTTGCAGGCCGGAACACATACCAATAGAGATGGCCTTTGCTCGTTCACGGTGAACCAGATGAACGCAAGCAATTGCCTGTCGCTCGACCAAGAGGCTACAGCGTCGGCATCCGACTATATCGGAAACGCTTACTTCTCGCCAGTAAGTGGAAGCACTACAGAGGCGAATGTTCCTTATATGGTGCAAGTGACAAACGCTCCAACCGACGCTAAAGTGTCGTTCATCGCTACGCAATATGGCTCTGACGTGGTTGCCACGAAGGGTGCTATGGCGAGCGACTACACCTTCATGGGCGAGACGGCCACGGGCACTATGGCTGGTAGCAATTACAGCTTTACGAACTATGGCTCGTACTCCGGCAAGAAGTTGAACAAGAACGGAAACATCTTCTACTTCTCGGGCAATATGTATCTGAACTCCAAGAACCTGCGCGAGCATCTACAGTATGTATATGTATATCCGTTCCGTGGTTACTATCAATACACGGGAGGCTCTGGCGCCAAGGTGATGAAGTCGTTCAATGTGCTCTATGGTGAGAACGGCACGACCACGGGTATTACCGACATTGACGAGAAAGCCGACTTGGCCGTTATGCCAGGCAATGGAACGCTTACCTTCGAGACCGCCATCGACCAGCAAGTTCGGGTGTTCGCCGTCAATGGCACCATGGTCAATAAGCTTTCCTTGAAGGCTGGCGACAGGCGAACGATAGCTTTGCCCGCTGGTGTTTATATTGTTAATAGAACTAAAATGATCGTTAAGTAAAGGAGGACCGCTCTATGAAAAAGAAATATATGACACCAATGGCCGAGACGATTCGTGTTGCCCAGCAGGGCGCTATCCTTGACGGTAGTTGGAATGATCATGCCGACGCTAAGCAGAATAATGGTTTCTTATATGACGATGAGGTGGCCGACGAGGATGAATTGAACATCCAACATCGGAACCTCTGGGAAGATTGATGAAGCCCCCTCCGCGAGGAGGGAAAGCTCCATCCAGCAAAGTCTCTCCCCCTTGAAAGGGTGGGGAGACTTTTATTTTGAGCTCCTTTCATGGTTTCCTCTCGCCAATAAAGCCTATATAATGTTAAAAATCCCTATTGGTTTACTTTTTGTCTATATATATATTAGGTTGTTTCAAGAATTGTTCGTACCTTTGCAGCCCGAAATAGGCCTTATTGTGGCCTGTTGCGTAATGCGTTGATTATAAACAAAATAAACATATAAAATTTAAAAGTAAAATTATGCCTACAATTCAACAGTTGGTAAGAAAAGGCAGAAAGGTAATGGTAGACAAGAGCAAGTCTCCGGCTTTGGACAACTGTCCACAGCGTCGTGGCGTCTGCGTTCGTGTTTACACTACAACCCCCAAGAAGCCTAACTCGGCAATGAGAAAAGTTGCCCGTGTGCGTTTGACAAACCAGAAGGAAGTGAACTCCTACATTCCCGGAGAGGGCCACAACCTGCAGGAGCACAGCATCGTGCTGGTACGTGGCGGCCGTGTAAAGGACCTGCCCGGTGTACGTTACCACATCGTTCGCGGTACACTCGATACCGCCGGTGTAGCCAGCCGTACGCAGCGCCGTTCGAAGTACGGAGCCAAGCGTCCGAAGGCTAAGAAGTAAAAGCCCGCAGGAGACAAGTTTTTAAGTTTATGAGTTGACAGGTTGGTAAGCCGGCAGCACGGCTGCTGCTTCAGAACCAGACATTTTCCGCCTAAAGGGGAATGCGACTCACAAACTTGAGAACTTTTGAAGAGGAATTACAAACAACAATCGTTTTGCTGGAGAATTGTTACACAAGGTTGAGTAAATGCCCGGGTGCGGGCGTTGAAGAACGTCAGAACGACAGCCTCCGCAGAATACATATTTAAATAAACAAAATGAGAAAAGCAAAACCAAAGAAGCGTGTGGTCCTGCCGGATCCGGTCTTCAATGATCAGAAAGTATCAAAGTTCGTTAATCACCTGATGTACGACGGCAAGAAGAATACCTCGTACGAAATCTTCTACAAGTCGCTCGACCTCGTTAAGCAGAAGATGGACAAGGAAGAAAAGTCGCCTCTGGAAATCTGGAAGCAGGCACTGGACAACATCACTCCGCAGGTGGAGGTGAAGAGCCGCCGTATAGGTGGTGCCACGTTCCAGGTTCCTACCGAGATACGTCCGGAGCGCAAGGAGAGCATCTCGATGAAGAACTTGATTGCCTTCGCCCGCAAGCGCGGCGGCAAGTCGATGGCCGACAAGCTGGCTGCCGAGATTGTTGACGCGTTCAATAACCAAGGTGGCGCCTACAAGCGCAAGGAGGACATGCACCGTATGGCCGAGGCCAACCGCGCATTCGCTCACTTCAGATTCTAATCACAAATAAAGGTAAAAAGAAAAATGGCAAACCGCGATTTACATTTGACTCGCAACATCGGTATCATGGCTCATATCGATGCTGGTAAGACAACCACATCAGAGCGCATCCTCTTCTATACGGGCAAGACCCACAAGATAGGTGAGGTGCACGATGGCGCAGCCACAATGGACTGGATGGCACAGGAGCAGGAGAGAGGCATCACCATCACCTCGGCTGCAACAACCTGTAACTGGAACTATCTGGGCAACTCATATAAAATCAATCTGATTGACACTCCGGGACACGTAGACTTCACCGCCGAGGTAGAGCGCTCTCTGCGCGTGCTCGACGGAGCCATTGCAACCTACTCGGCTGCCGACGGCGTACAGCCCCAGAGTGAGACTGTTTGGCGCCAGGCCGACAAGTACAACGTGCCCCGTATAGGCTACGTGAACAAGATGGACCGCTCGGGTGCCGACTTCTTCGAGACCGTTAGCCAGATGAAGGATATCCTGGGAGCCAATCCTATCGCTATCCAGATACCTATCGGTGCGGAGGAGAACTTCAAGGGCGTGGTAGACCTGATTAAGATGAAGGCTATCCTGTGGCATGACGAGACCATGGGCGCCGAATATGACATAGAGGACATTCCCGCCAACCTCGTAGACGAGGCCAACGAGTGGAGAGATAAACTGCTGGAAGGTGCCGCCAACTTTGACGACGACGTGATGGAGAAGTATCTCGACGGCCAGGAAATCTCGGAAGAGGAGATTATCGCCGCCATCCGCAAGGGTTGTATCGCCATGGAGTGCTGCCCCATGCTGCTGGGTTCTTCGTACAAGAACAAGGGTGTGCAGCCGCTGCTCGACTATACCTGCGCTTTCCTGCCGTCGCCGCTGGATACACCGAACATCATCGGTACCAATCCTGATACCGAGGAAGAGGAAGACCGTACGCCGTCGGACGACGCTCCTACATCGGCTCTGGCGTTCAAGATTGCTACCGACCCGTTCATGGGTCGTTTGGTATTCTTCCGCGTTTACTCGGGTAAGGTGGTTGCCGGCTCTTACGTTTACAACCCCCGCTCGGGCAAGAAGGAACGCATCAGCCGCCTGTTCCAGATGAACTCAAACAAGGAAATACCCATGGACTCCATTGATGCCGGCGATATAGGCGCCGGTGTAGGCTTTAAGGACATCCGTACCGGCGATACGCTGTGTGACGAGAACCACCCTATCGTGCTGGAATCCATGACATTCCCCGATACCGTGATATCCATCGCCGTAGAGCCGAAGAGCCAGGCCGACGTGGCCAAGCTGGACAATGGTCTTGCCAAGCTGGCCGAAGAGGATCCTACCTTTACCGTACGTACCGACGAGCAGAGTGGCCAGACCATTATCTCGGGTATGGGCGAGCTTCACCTCGACATCATCATCGACCGTCTGAAGCGTGAGTTCAAGGTAGAATGCAACCAGGGCAAGCCCCAGGTTAACTACAAGGAGGCCATTACCAAGAAGGCACAGAGCCGCGAAACTTACAAGAAGCAGAGCGGTGGCCGCGGTAAGTTTGCCTGCATAGACGTAACCATCGGTCCGAAAGACGAGGATTACAAGGAAGGCGACCTGCAGTTCATCAACAACGTGAAGGGCGGTAACGTGCCTAAGGAGTTCATTCCCTCGGTAGAGAAAGGTTTCAAGGACTGCCTCTCCAACGGTGTGCTGGGCGGCTTCCCAATGACCGGCCTCAAGGTTACTCTCAACGACGGTAGCTTCCACCCGGTAGACTCCGACCAGCTCTCGTTCGAGCTTGTTGCCCACCAGGCTTTCAAGGTGCTTTGCCCCAAGGCAGGCCCCGTACTCATGGAGCCTATCATGAAGGTAGAAGTGGTAACGCCGGAAGAGAACATGGGTGACGTTATAGGCGACCTGAACAAGCGCCGTGGCATGGTTCAGGGCATGGACGAAGCCCGCAGCGGTGCACGCATCGTGAAGGCAATGGTTCCGCTGGCCGAGATGTTCGGTTATGTAACGGCCCTGCGTACCATCACCTCCGGTCGTGCAACAAGCTCCATGGAGTACGATCATCACTCTCCACTGTCGGCATCGATAGCCAAGGACGTGCTCGACGAGGTGAAAGGCCACTCGGAACTTCTTTAAAAAGAAAACAACCGGTAAAGGAGGCGCTGCTTAGCGAATGACTCTTAAGCAGCGTACCTCCCGAACCATCAACAACAACAAATACAAAGTAAAACAATGAGTCAGAAAATCAGAATTAAGCTGAAGTCGTACGACCACAAGTTGGTTGACAAGTCAGCCGAGAAGATTGTGAAGGCAGTGAAAGCTACGGGTGCCATTGTTAGCGGCCCTATTCCATTGCCAACCCACAAGCGTATCTACACCGTAAACCGCAGTACCTTCGTTAACAAGAAGGCCCGCGAGCAGTTCCAGCTCTCAGACTACAAGCGCCTGATAGACATCTACAGCGCAACGGCCAAGACCGTAGAGTCGCTCATGAAGCTCGAGTTGCCCAGTGGAGTAGAGGTAGATATCAAAGTTTAATTACACTATTAATATTTAATTGAAATGCCAGGATTAATTGGAAGAAAAATCGGAATGACATCCGTTTTCAGTGCCGACGGTAAGAATGTACCGTGCACTGTTATCGAAGCTGGTCCTTGTGTTGTAACCCAGGTAAAGACTGTTGAAAACGACGGTTACAAGGCTGTTCAGTTAGGTTTCGCAGAGGCTAAGGAAAGCAGAACTACCAAGCCGATGATGGGAATCTTCAAGAAGGCAGGTACAACACCGAAGAAGCACTTGGCCGAGTTCAAGTTTGACGAGGAATATAACCTCGGTGACACGATTACGGTAGAACTTTTCAGCAACACGGAGTTCGTAGACGTAGTCGGCACTTCTAAAGGAAAAGGTTTCCAGGGAGTAGTAAAGCGCCACGGTTTCGGTGGTGTAGGTCAGAGTACTCACGGCCAGGATGACCGTGCCCGCAAGCCGGGATCCATCGGTGCCTGTTCTTACCCTGCAAAGGTGTTCAAAGGCATGCGCATGGGTGGCCAGATGGGAGGCGACAGAGTAACTACTCAGAACCTCAAGGTGATTAAGGTAATTCCAGAGCACAACATCCTTCTCGTGAAGGGTTCTGTAGCTGGATGCAATGGTTCAACTGTTTTAATTGAGAAATAATGGAAGTTAGCGTTTTAAATATCAACGGTCAGGAGACCGGAAGAAAGGTAACTCTGAACGAGTCTATCTTTGGCATTGAGCCTAACGATCACGTTCTCTATCTCGATGTTAAGCAGTATCTCGCTAACCAGCGCCAGGGTACAGCTAAATCTCGGGAAAGAAGTGAGCACAGAGGCTCTACCCGCAAGCTCGGCCGGCAGAAGGGTGGCGGCGGCGCACGTCGCGGTGACATCAATTCGCCGGTTCTTGTTGGTGGCGGTCGCGTATTTGGTCCCAAGCCCCGTGACTACCGCTTCAAATTGAACAAAAAAGTAAAAGTTCTTGCTCGTAAGTCAGCATTGTCTTACAAGGCACAGGAGAATGCCATCGTAGTTGTTGAAGACTTCTCAATGGATGCTCCGAAGACAAAAGATTTTATAAATATTACTAAAAATCTTAAAGTCGACGGCAAGAAAACCCTGCTCCTTTTGCCTAACAGCAATAAAAACGTATATTTGTCAGCTCGTAACTTGCAGCAGTCCGAAGTGATGTTAGCATCTTCGCTCAATTCGTATAAAGTTTTGAATGCAGATGTTGTAGTTATCACGGAGGAATCGCTCAAGGCCATCGACCAGACCTTAACCAAATAAATTAGGAGATAAAATATGGCATTCATAATCAAACCGTTGGTCACTGAGAAGATGACCAAACTGACAGACAAGTCTTCTGAAGATAAGGTCGTTAAGGTGAAGGGTCAGAGCAGAAACATTTCTGCACAGCCCAAGTATGGCTTTATCGTAAAGCCAGAAGCCAACAAACTCGAAATCAAGAAGGAAGTCGAGAGACTGTACAATGTTACAGTAGTTGATGTGAACACTGCACGCTATGCCGGCAAGCGCTCAAGCCGCTACACCAAAGCAGGTCTTGTGAAAGGCCAGAAGAATGCGTTCAAGAAGGCAGTTGTTACGCTGAAGAATGGCGATACAATAGATTTTTATAGCAATATTTAATAAGAAATGGCAGTACGTAAATTAAAGCCCGTTACACCGGGCCAAAGACACAAAGTTATTGGCACGTTCGAGGATATTACTGCATCCGTGCCAGAGAAGTCTCTCGTTTACGGTAAGCGCTCAACAGGTGGTCGAAACAACACCGGTAAAATGACTGTTCGCTACATGGGCGGCGGTCATAAGAGAAAGTTGCGCTTAGTTGACTTCAAACGTGAGAAGGATGGTGTTCCAGCCGTAGTAAAGACAATAGAGTACGATCCGAACCGCTCGGCTCGTATCGCTTTGTTGTATTACGCTGATGGTGAAAAACGCTATATCATTGCTCCTAACGGACTGCAGGTAGGCGCAACACTGATGTCGGGTGCTGAGGCAGCACCAGAGGTTGGCAATGCCCTGCCGCTGGCAAACATCCCTGTAGGTACGGTAATTCACAACATTGAATTGCGTCCGGGTCAGGGAGCATTACTCGTTCGTTCGGCTGGGAATTTTGCTCAGTTGACTTCTCGTGAGGGCAGTTATTGTGTAATCAAGCTCCCCTCAGGAGAGACTCGTAAGATTTTATCTGCTTGCAAGGCTACCATAGGAAGTGTAGGAAACTCTGACCACGCATTGGAGCAGTCAGGTAAGGCTGGTCGCTCTCGCTGGTTGGGTCGTCGCCCGCACAACCGTGGTGTCGTTATGAACCCTGTTGACCACCCGATGGGTGGTGGTGAAGGCCGTCAGTCCGGTGGACACCCACGCTCACGCAAGGGCTTGTACGCTAAGGGTCTGAAGACTCGTGCACCGAAGAAGCACTCAAGCAAGTATATTATCGAAAGGGCTAATAAATAACATTAAGTAGAGTAAATTATGAGTCGTTCATTAAAAAAAGGTCCATATATCAACGTATCTCTTGAAAAGAAGATTCTCGCTATGAACGAGAGTGGCAAGAAGAGTGTCGTTAAGACCTGGGCCAGAGCATCAATGATTTCCCCGGACTTCGTGGGACACACTGTTGCAGTTCATAACGGAAACAAATTTATCCCTGTCTACATTACTGAGAACATGGTAGGCCACAAGCTGGGTGAATTCTCTCCCACGCGTCGCTTCGGTGGTCACTCAGGCAACAGAAAGTAGTCGAAGGGACAACCATTTTATTTAAACAATAGAAACAATAATGGGAGCAAGAAAACATATAGCAGCTGAGAAAATAAAGGAAGCTCGCAAAAATTTGTACTTCGCAAAGCTGAAGGGCGTTCCTTCTTCTCCACGCAAGATGCGCTACGTTGTAGACATGATTCGTGGCATGGAAGTGAACCGCGCGCTCGGAGTATTGAGATTCTCTAACAAGCAGGCTGCCGCAGACGTTGAGAAACTGCTGCGCTCGGCTATCGCAAACTGGGAGAACAAAAACGACCGCAAGGCTGAAGACGGTGAACTTTATGTTAGCAGTGTCTTCGTTGACCAAGGTGTTACAATGAAACGTATGAGACCGGCACCGCAGGGACGTGGCTATAGAATACGCAAGCGTTCGAACCACGTTACGCTCTTTGTTGATGCCAAAACTAACGACGAAAAATAATAGACAGAATGGGACAGAAAGTTAATCCAATAAGCAACCGACTGGGAATTATCCGTGGTTGGGATTCAAATTGGTTCGGTGGCAAAGACTTCGGAGACAACCTCGTCGAGGATCAGAAAATCCGCAAGTATCTCAATGAGCGTCTGGCCAAGGCCAGCGTTTCAAAGATTGTCATCGAGCGCACGCTGAAACTCGTCACCATCACTATTTGTACTGCCCGTCCGGGTATCGTCATTGGTAAAGGTGGTCAGGATGTTGACAAACTGAAGGAAGAGTTGAAGAAGCTCTACAAGAAGGACATCCAAATCAACATCTTCGAAGTAAAGAAGCCGGAGCTCGATGCAACTATCGTAGCCAACAACATCGCCCGTCAGGTGGAAGGCAAGATTGCCTACCGCCGTGCTATCAAAATGGCGGTTCAGAATACGATGCGCGCCGGTGCCGAAGGTATCAAGATTCAAATCACTGGTCGTCTGAACGGAGCCGAAATGGCTCGTAAGGAAATGTATAAAGAGGGGCGTACTCCTCTGCACACATTCCGCGCAGACATCGATTATTGCCAGGCTGAGGCTCTCACCAAGGTGGGCCTGCTGGGTATCAAGGTATGGATATGCCGTGGTGAGGTTTACGGAGAGCGTGACCTGACACCAAACTTTACCCAGGATAAGCAGAATGCCGGCCGTCCCAGCGGTGGCCGTAATGGTCGCGGTAATCGTAGAAGAAACAATAACCGTTAAAAGTAGAAGCTAACATGTTACAGCCAAAAAGAGTAAAATATAGAAGACCTCAAGACGGACGTGGCAATAAAGGCAACGCCCACAGAGGTACACAGCTGGCTTTCGGTTCATTTGGCATCAAGACACTTGAGGCAAAATGGATAGACAGCCGACAGATTGAGGCAGCCCGTGTAGCAGTGAACCGTTACATGAACCGCCAGGGACAGGTCTGGATTCGCATTTTCCCCGATAAGCCCATCACCCGCAAGCCTGCCGACGTCCGCATGGGTAAAGGTAAAGGTGACCCCGCAGGATGGGTGGCACCGGTTACTCCGGGTCGTATCCTCTTCGAAGTAGAGGGAGTATCTTTTGACATTGCCAAAGAGGCTCTACGCCTGGCAGCACAGAAACTCCCCGTTAAGACTAAGTTTGTTGTTAGACGCGATTACGATAAAAACGCTTAATTATGAAGATTAAAGAAGTAAATGAACTCGCAGACAAGGACTTGCGCGAGAAACTGGAGCTTGCAGAGGCTGCGTTGCATCAGATGAAACTCAACCACAGCATCTCTCCGCTTGAGAATCCATCACAGATTAAGGCTGCTCGTCGTGACATCGCTCGTATGAAAACCGTACTTCGTCAGAGAGAACTTAATAAATAATAATGGTCCAGATGGAAACAAGAAATTTAAGAAAAGTAAGACAGGGTGTTGTTGTCAGCAACAAAATGGATAAAACCATTGTTATTGCAGCTAAGTTCAAGGAAATGCACCCTATTTATGGTAAGTTTGTCCAGAAGACAAAGAAGTACCATGCACATGACGAGAAGAATGAGGCCAATGTAGGTGATACAGTGTTAATCATGGAAACTCGTCCTCTGTCCAAGACAAAGAGATGGAGATTAGTACAAATAGTAGAAAAAGCTAAGTAATTATGATACAAGCAGAATCAAGACTTACAGTATGTGATAACAGCGGCGCACGCGAGGCTCTCTGCATCCGTGTTCTCGGTGGAACCGGCCGTCGTTATGCAAGTGTGGGTGACGTTATTGTCGTTGCTGTCAAGAATGTCATTCCGTCGAGTGATGTGAAAAAAGGTGCAGTATCTAAGGCTTTGATTGTTCGCACAAAGAAGGAAATCCGTCGTGCCGATGGTTCTTACATCCGTTTCGATGACAATGCTTGCGTGTTGCTGAATAATGCCGGCGAACTCCGCGGCAGCCGTATCTTCGGCCCTGTAGCTCGTGAGCTGCGTGCCGTAAATATGAAAGTCGTTTCTTTGGCACCTGAGGTTCTTTAATTAATTAAAAGAAATAGTAATGAGTAAGTTACATATAAAGAAAGGTGACATGGTTCTCGTTCTTGCCGGAAAAGACAAGGATGTGAAGAACTCAAATGGCAAGTACCCTGCACCCCACAAGGTGCTCAAAGTTCTTGTTGACGAGGAGCGCGCAATCGTAGAGGGTGTAAACATGGTCTCTAAGAGCACCAAGCCTTCGGCCAAGAATCCTCAGGGAGGCATCATCAAGCAGGAGGCTCCTATTCATATTTCTAATCTGAGTTTGGTTGACCCCAAGAGCGGTGAACCAACACGAATTTCAATCAAGCGTGAGGGTAAGACAGTTACTCGTATCGCTAAAAAATCGGGGGAGGAAATTAAATGATGGAAACAGCACAGTTAAAGAAACAGTATAAGGAGGAAATTGCTCCGGCACTGCAGAAGCAGTTCAGCTATTCTTCATCAATGCAGATTCCTGTCCTGAAAAAGATTGTTATCAATCAGGGCCTGGGTGATGCTACACAGGATAAGAAGATTGTTGACGTTGCCCTCAACGAGATTACTGCCATTACAGGCCAGAAAGCTGTGGCAACCTTCTCAAAGAAGGATATTGCCAACTTCAAGCTCCGTAAGAAGATGCCTATCGGCGTTATGGTAACACTGCGGCGCGAGCGTATGTACGAGTTCTTGGAGAAACTCGTTCGCGTGGCTCTGCCTCGTATCCGTGACTTTAAGGGCATCGAGAGTAAGTTTGACGGTCGCGGTAACTATACACTCGGCATAACCGAGCAGATTATTTTCCCCGAAATCAACATTGACAGTGTTGACCGCATCCAAGGAATGAACATTACTTTCGTTACTACGGCCAAGACCGACGAAGAAGGCTATGCACTTCTCAAGGCTTTCGGTCTTCCATTCAAGAACGCTAAAAAGGATTAAGAGATATGGCAAAAGAATCAATGAAAGCACGCGAAGTTAAACGTGCGAAACTTGTTGCTCGTTATGCTGAGAAGCGCGCTGCCCTGAAAAAGGTTATCGCAACTACTGATAATCCGGCAGAGGCTTATGAGGCTGCCCGTAAACTTCAGGCCATTCCAAAGAATGCAAACCCCATCCGTCTGCACAACCGTTGCAAGATTACAGGCCGTCCGAAAGGATATATCCGTCAGTTCGGTCTCTCTCGCATTCAGTTCCGTGAGATGGCATCAGCAGGCTTGATTCCCGGAGTTAAGAAAGCAAGCTGGTAATCAGCGGGTATCAAGGTGCAGGTTTATGGTTCGGTCGTGATGCCCTACATCCAGCTGCCGGCCATGAACTGAACTCAATTACCAAGCATACATTTTTTAATATTGTCGGGGTAGTCCCGATTAATTAAACATTTATATTTTATGACAGATCCAATAGCAGATTATCTGACAAGACTCAGAAACGCAATCATGGCTCATCACCGTGTTGTTGAAGTTCCTGCGTCAAACTTGAAGAAGGAAATAACAAAGATTCTCTTCGAGGAAGGCTACATCCTGAACTATAAGTTCGTAGAGGATGGCCCACAGGGTTCTATCAAGGTTGCCTTGAAGTACGACCCGTCTACCAAAAAAAGCGCTATCAAGTGCCTGAAGCGCGTGTCAACACCAGGTCTCCGTCGATACACTGGTTACAAGGACATGCCGAGAGTAATTAACGGATTGGGTATAGCCATTATATCCACATCCAAAGGTGTAATGACTAATAAGGAAGCAGCTACCCAGAAAATAGGTGGTGAGGTTCTTTGCTACATTTATTAATTGGAGGATTGATTATGTCAAGAATAGGAAAATTGCCAATTAGTATTCCCGCCGGAGTTACTGTTAACTTCGATGAGAAGTCAAGTGTCGTTACCGTAAAGGGCCCCAAAGGCGAACTTGCCCAGCGTATTGACCCCTCTATCAAGTTCAGCAATGCAGATGGTCAGATAACTCTGGAAGTTGACGAGAAAAGCCCGGTTAACTACAAGCAGAAACAGGCTTTCCATGGCCTCTATCGCTCACTGGTTAACAACATGGTTGTTGGTGTAAGCGAAGGCTACAAGAAGACCATGGAACTGGTCGGTGTTGGTTATCGTGTTTCAAACCAGGGTAATCTCGTAGAGTTTTCACTCGGTTATACTCACCCCATTTTCATCCAGCTTCCCAAGGAGGTAAAGGTTGAAACCAAGTCAGAGAGAAACCAGAACCCTATCATTACGTTGGAGTCTTGCGACAAGCAGTTGCTCGGACTCATCTGTGCAAAAATTCGTTCTTTCCGCATGCCTGAGCCTTACAAAGGAAAGGGTATCCTGTTCCAGGGTGAGGTTATTCGCAGAAAGTCTGGTAAGACCGCTGCAGCTAAGTAATTTTAATTGATTTTACGATTATGACAACAAAGAAAGTTGAAAGACGAATTAAGATAAAGTTCAGTATCCGCAAGAACGTGAACGGAACTGCTGAGCGTCCACGTCTTAGTGTTTTCCGCTCTAACAAGCAGATTTATGCTCAGGTGATTAATGATGTGACAGGCCAGACCCTTGCCTCTGCCTCCTCTCTCGGACTTGAGAAGATGGCAAAGATTCAGCAGGCTGAGAAAGTTGGCGAACTTGTAGCCGAGAAGGCCAAGGCAGCAGGCATCGAAGCTGTTGTGTTCGACCGTAACGGTTATCTCTATCACGGCCGCGTACAGGCTTTAGCTGATGCAGCCCGCAAAGGTGGTCTTAAATTTTAAACGATTATGGCAATGAATAAAGTAAAAGTAAATAGTGACGTAGAACTCAAAGACCGTCTGGTTGCTATCAACCGTGTAACAAAGGTTACCAAGGGTGGTCGTACCTTCACATTCGCTGCTATCGTCGTTGTTGGTGACGGCAATGGCGTCATCGGCTGGGGCCTTGGCAAGGCAGGTGAAGTAACGGCTGCAATCTCCAAGGGTACCGAGTCTGCAAAGAAGAATCTCGTAAAGGTTCCTGTGCTGAAAGGTACAATCCCCCATGAGATTGAAGTTGCTTTCGGTGGAGCCAAGGTGCTCCTCAAGCCCGCTGCTGCCGGTACCGGTCTGAAGGCCGGAGGTGCCATGCGTGCCGTACTGGAGAGTGCAGGCGTTAAAGACGTGATTGCTAAGTCTAAAGGTTCTTCCAATCCCCACAACCTCGTAAAGGCAACCATTCTGGCACTGAGCCAGATTCGTGACGCCTACACCATTGCCGGTGAACGCGGTGTTGGTATGGATAAAGTATTTAACGGATAATAGGAGATAAAAACAATGGCAACAATTAAAATTAAGCAAGTTAAGAGCAGAATCGGAGCTCCCGTAGACCAGAAGAAGACCCTTATCTCTCTGGGGCTCCATAAGATTTCCCAGGTTGTTGAGGTTGAGGATACTCCCAGTGTTCGTGGTATGATTCGCAAGGTTCATCACCTGGTGAGCGTAGTTGAATAATTAATCTTTAAATTAGCAGCAATTATGAAATTAAATACTTTAAAGCCAGCAGAGGGCTCTACTCATTCACGTCGTCGTATTGGCCGCGGTCCGGGCTCCGGACTGGGTGGTACCTCTACACGTGGTCACAAGGGTGCAAAAGCTCGGTCTGGTTATAAGAGAAAGATTGGATTTGAAGGTGGTCAGATGCCATTGCAGCGTCGTGTACCGAAGTCTGGTTTCAAGAACATCAACCATAAGGAGTACTTCGTAGTCAATCTTTCTACTCTCCAGAAACTTGCTGAGGAAAAGAACCTCACCAAGATAGGAATAGCCGAACTGGTTAGCGCCGGCTTTACCAATGGCAAGGAGCTCGTTAAAGTTCTGGGCAACGGAGAGTTGAAAGCCAAACTTGAAGTTGAAGCCAACGCTTTCTCAAAGACTGCCGATGAAGCTATAAAGGCAGTAGGTGGTAACACAACTATAATCTAAGTAAATGAAAAAGTTTATTGAGACACTGAAGAACTGTTGGAAGATTGAGGACTTGCGCCAGCGCCTCCTTATTACTCTTCTGTTTACGGCTATCTACCGTTTCGGATCGTTCGTGGTACTTCCCGGTATCAACCCGAGCATGTTGGAGAAACTGCAGTCGCAAACCTCTGGTGGCCTTATGTCACTGTTGGACATGTTTTCCGGTGGAGCATTTTCCAATGCGTCAATCTTTGCACTTGGAATTATGCCTTACATCTCAGCTTCTATCGTTATGCAGCTTCTCGCCGTTGCTGTGCCTTATTTCCAAAAGATGCAGCGCGAGGGCGAGAGTGGCCGTAAGAAAATCAACTGGTACACACGTGTCCTGACTATAGCTATTCTGCTTTTTCAGGCTCCGTCATACCTTATCAACCTCAAGATGCAGGCAAGCCAGGCTTTGGCTTCCGGCATCTCGTGGTCGGTATTCATGATTCCCGCAACGGTCATTCTGGCAGCAGGCAGTATGTTCATTCTGTGGCTCGGCGAGCGCATTACAGATAAAGGTGTTGGAAATGGAATCTCGCTTATCATTATGATAGGTATTATTGCGCGTCTGCCCCAGGCTTTCATGCAGGAAGCAAGTTCCCGCTTGAACGCTATCATTGGAGGCGGTCTTGTGATGTTCATAGTCGAGATTCTTATCCTCTATGCAGTTGTTTGTGCATCCATTCTTCTGGTGCAGGGAACACGCAAGGTACCTGTTCAGTATGCCAAGCGTCTCGTTGGCAACAAGCAGTATGGTGGTGCTCGCCAGTATATTCCGCTCAAACTGTTCGCAGCAAACGTAATGCCTATCATCTTTGCCCAGGCGCTGATGTTCATTCCGTTGGCTATCGTGCAGTATCAGAGCGAGAACGCAAGCTGGGTTGTGCGCAATCTGATGGATAACCGCAGTCTGCTGTACAATGTAATCTATGTAATTCTGGTAATAGCATTTACCTATTTTTACACGGCCATTACATTGAACCCCACCCAGATGGCTGAGGACATGAAGCGCAACAATGGATTTATCCCTGGCGTAAAGCCGGGCAAGGACACGGCAGAGTACATCGATACCGTTATGACTCGCATTACTTTCCCAGGTTCACTCTTCATAGCCTTCATCGCCATTATGCCGGCTCTCGCAGGACTGCTGAATGTTCAGCAGGGCTTCTCACAGTTCTTCGGAGGTACATCGTTGCTGATTCTTGTCGGAGTTGTCATCGATACCCTCCAGCAGATAGAGAGTCACCTGTTGATGCGTCACTACGACGGTCTGCTGAATTCTGGCCACACTCGCAGCGGAGCAGTGTCAGCATATTAGTCTGTTCTTACAGAATGAATATATTTCTGAAGACAGAAGATGAAATCAACCTGATGCGCAAGGCTAACCGACTCGTCGGCTCAACACTTGCAGAATTAGGAAAACATATCAAACCAGGTGTAACGACTCTCCAACTGGATAAGATTGCAGAGGAGTTTATACGCGACCATGGGGCTACCCCTACGTTCAAAAACTTCCCCAATCCTTTTGGAGGGCCTTTCCCCGCAAGTATCTGCACCTCCGTAAATGAGGTTGTGGTTCACGGGATTCCCGATGACAAGACGGTACTAAAGGAAGGAGACATCATCTCCATTGACTGTGGTATGTTGCTTGATGGATACAATGGCGACAGTTGCTACACGTTCTATGTGGGCGAGGTTGCCCCGAAGATAAAACAACTCCTCAGTACCACCAAGGAAAGTCTGTACAAGGGAATTGAGCAAGCTCTCGCTGGCCGGCATATTGGTGATATAGGTGCTGCTGTACAGGAGCATTGTGAAAAAAATGGTTATGGGGTTGTCAGGGAACTGACAGGCCACGGCATCGGTAAAGAGATGCACGAGCCTCCGCAGATTCCCAATTATGGCACACGTGGCAACGGCGTTATGCTCAAGGCAGGAATGTGCATTGCCATTGAGCCAATGATAACCTTGGGCGACCGCAAGGTCTGGATGTTACCCGATAAGTGGGGAATCGTAACCCGCGACGGCAAGCCAGCAGCCCATTACGAGCATACCATTGCCATACACCGAGGGCGCGCCGAGATTTTATCTACGTTTGAAGAAATAGAACATTTAGAAAGAGTAAACAATTAATTATGGCAAAACAATCCGCTATAGAGCAAGACGGAACAATCATAGAGAGCCTCTCTAATGCGATGTTCCGCGTAGAGCTTGAAAATGGGATCCAGATTATAGCGCATATCTCTGGTAAAATGAGAATGCACTACATTAAAATTCTGCCCGGAGACAAGGTAAAGGTCGAGATGAGCCCTTATGACCTGACTAAAGGCAGAATTGTGTTCAGATACAAATAAATCAATTTATATATCTTATAGATATGAAAACAAGAGCATCTTTAAAGAAGCGTACTCCCGACTGCAAAATCGTTCGTCGCAAGGGTCGTCTGTTCGTTATCAACAAGAAGAACCCTAAGTTCAAATTGCGTCAGGGCTAAAGGTTAAAAATATGTAAATGGCAAGCTACGCGAAAAAATATGCTTACCTTTGCATGCTTTTTAGCACGTACTAAACATTATTTTTTTATTTATTTTCTCAATTAACAAATGGCAATAAGAATTGTTGGAGTAGATTTGCCCCAGAATAAGCGTGGCGAAATCGCATTGACCTATATCTATGGTATAGGTCGAAGTAGTTCAGCAAAGATATTGGATGAAGCCGGCGTGAGCCGAGACCTGAAGGTCAGCGAGTGGACTGACGACCAGGCAGCTAAAATCCGTGAAATTATCGGCGCTGGATTCAAAGTTGAAGGTGATCTCCGTTCAGAGATCCAGTTAAACATCAAGCGCCTCATGGATATCGGTTGCTACCGTGGCGTCCGTCATCGTAATGGTCTTCCCGTTCGTGGACAGAGTACAAAGAACAATGCTCGCACCCGCAAGGGTAAGAAGAAGACTGTTGCTAATAAGAAGAAGGCTACTAAGTAAAATTTAGTTGAGGGTTGATGGTAGAGAGTTCATGGTGTGAACCAATAACTTTAGACTTTAGGCCTCTGACTTAAAACTAAAAAGATTATGGCAAAAAAATCAGCAACATCAAAGAAGAGAAATGTTAAGGTTGACGCTATCGGACAGCTTCATGTCCACAGCTCGTTTAACAACATTATAGTATCGCTTGCCAACAACGAGGGTCAGGTTATCTCTTGGTCTTCTGCCGGCAAGATGGGTTTCCGTGGTTCCAAGAAGAACACTCCGTACGCAGCTCAGATGGCTGCCGAGGATTGTGCCAAGGTAGCTTTCGACCTGGGTCTCCGTAAGGTAAAGGCCTATGTCAAGGGTCCGGGCAACGGTCGTGAGAGTGCTATCCGCGCCATCCACGGTGCAGGCATCGAGGTAACCGAAATCGTTGACGTTACCCCGTTACCGCACAATGGCTGCCGTCCTCCCAAGCGCCGCCGCGTATAACCGTAAGAGTTAACAGCGTAGAGTTAACCGCTAGCTCTTGCAGATAAAAATCAAAAAAGAACATTTATTTTATTATGGCTAAGTATATAGGTCCGAAATCTAAAATTGCACGCCGGTTTGGTGAACCCATCTTCGGCGCCGACAAAGTTTTGTCCAAGAGAAACTTCCCTCCTGGACAGCATGGCAACAACCGCCGCAGAAAGCAATCTGAGTACGGTGTCATGTTGGCAGAGAAGCAGAAAGCTAAGTACACCTACGGTGTGCTGGAGCGTCAGTTCCGTAATATGTTCGAAAAGGCAGCCAAGGCTTCGGGCATTACCGGCGAGGTTCTCCTCCAGAATTTGGAGTGCCGTCTCGACAATGTCGTGTTCCGTCTTGGTATTGCTCCTACCCGTGCCGCTGCCCGTCAGATGGTAGGCCACAAGCATATCGTAGTAGATGGCCAGGTAGTTAACATTCCTTCGTATTCAGTTAAGCCAGGTCAGATTGTAGGTGTACGCGAGAAGGCCAAGTCTCTCGAGGTAATTCAGGCAGCTCTGGCAGGTTTCAACCACAGCAAGTATCCATGGCTCGAATGGGATGACAATGCAAAATGCGGCAAGTTCCTGCACAAGCCCGAACGTGCTGACATCCCTGAGAACATTAAGGAACAGTTAATCGTTGAGTTGTACTCTAAATAAATCATTAAATTAATGGCGATATTAGCATTTCAAAAACCTGATAAAGTAGTAATGCTGGAGGCTAATGACCATTTCGGCAAGTTCGAATTCCGTCCTCTTGAGCCTGGCTTCGGTGTTACCATCGGTAACTCCCTGCGCCGCATTCTCCTTTCATCACTTGAGGGCTTTGCCATCAACACCATCCGTATAGGCGGTGTTGAGCATGAGTTCTCGTCAGTGCCTGGTGTAAAGGAAGATGTTACCAACATTATCTTGAATCTGAAGCAAGTTCGGTTCAAGAAAGTAGTAGAAGAATTCGAGAACGAGAAAGTTAGTATCACCGTAGAGAACGCTACAGAGTTCAAAGCCGGTGATATAGGCAAGTATTTGACTGGATTTGAAGTGTTAAATCCTGATTTGGTGATTTGTCATTTAGACTCCAAAGCATCTATGCAGATTGACCTTACCATCAACAAGGGCCGTGGCTACGTTCCCGCTGATGAGAACCGCGAATTCTGCAACGATGTCAACGTAATTCCAATCGATTCCATCTACACCCCAATCCGTAACGTAAAGTACGCTGTTGAGCCCTATCGTGTTGAACAGAAGACCGACTACGACAAGCTCGTCATCGAGGTTACTACGGATGGTTCCATTCATCCCAAAGATGCACTGAAGGAGGCAGCCAAAATCCTCATCTATCATTTCATGTTGTTCTCCGACGAGAAGATTACGCTTGAGAACTCCGACCAGGAGGGCAACCAGGAATTTGACGAGGAGGTACTGCACATGCGCCAGCTACTGAAGACCAAGTTGGTAGACATGAATCTCAGCGTTCGTGCCCTCAACTGTCTCAAGGCAGCCGATGTAGAGACGCTGGGCGACCTCGTACAGTACAACAAGACCGACCTCCTGAAGTTCCGCAACTTTGGTAAGAAATCGCTCTCAGAGCTTGATGATTTGCTCGAGGGTCTGAATCTGTCGTTTGGAACCGACATTTCAAAGTATAAACTGGACAAAGAATAAGTCCACAAAAGTAAAAAACAAGAATGAGACACAATAAGAAATTCAACCACCTGGGTCGTACTGCATCTCACCGTAGCGCCATGCTTGCTAACATGGCCATCTCGCTGATTGTGCACAAAAGAATCACTACGACCCTCGCCAAGGCAAAAGCCTTGAAGAAGTATGTAGAGCCTCTGATCACACGCTCAAAGAAAGATGACACCAACAGCCGCCGTGTTGTATTCCGTTATCTGCAGAACAAGGAAGCTGTTAAAGAGTTGTTTGGAGAGGTTGCAGCAAAGGTGGCTGACCGTCCCGGAGGCTACACGCGCATCATTAAACTCGGCCTGCGTCAGGGCGACGCTGCTCCCATAGCTTTCATCGAGCTTGTAGACTTCGATGAGAACATGGCCAAGGCACCCAAGGCTGAGAAGAAGACACGCCGTAGCCGTCGTTCCACTAAGCCCGCTGCAGCCGAAGAGGCCGCCAAGGCTGCCGAGGCTCCCGCTAAGGAAGCACCGGTTACAGAGGCTCCCGTACAGGAGGCTCCGGCTGCAGAAGCTCCCGCAGAGGAAGCTCCCAAGGCTGAATAATCGTTTGATTAATATCACTCGCAATAAAGCGCTTCACTTAGGTGAGGCGCTTTTTTTGTGTCCGGTAGTTCTACCCGTTTCTCCTACCAGCTGCCGCTTTTACCCTTGGCATTAAATAAGCTGACCGTTTGCTTGGCTATGTAACTGTTTTTAGTTACTTTTGGAGGTCTGTATGTAGTGTGCCATGCCTCGGCCAATATCATCAAGGGGTACGTGATGAAGCAAGTTCACACTTATTTGAAAGCTAACGGATATATTCATTAAGGAGGAAACGATTATGGGAACAATGACTTACAAGGGATATACGGGCAGCGTTGATTACAGCGAAGCTGACAACTGCCTTTACGGCAAAGTGCTGGGCATGAACAAGGACGCCATCACCTACGAGGGGCGCGATGTAAACGAATTGCGCAACGACTTCCAGGCAGCCGTAGACGATTATCTCGACAGCTGCCGTGCCAGCGGTGTGGAACCTCGTAAACCTTACAGCGGGAGTCTCAATGTGCGCCTCACGCCCGAGATTCACAGCCGTATCGCGATGCTGGCACAGCAGGCCGGTACCACCATCAACGGCTACATACGCCAAACTTTGGCCAAGGCCGTAGGCCTTTCGCTTTAGCGCCACCGCTTGTTTGGCAATGCGGAACGGAGCCGGGAGAACAATAGCAGCAGTTCTCCCGGCTCTTCTTTTTTATTGTTTGCAGTTCCGCTTGCGGCCGAAGCGCTGCCCCGTCTGCAGCCTCCGTTCTCATTTCCGTATGCAAAGAGTTAAGAGAGATGTGGTAAAGCGGGGTGCGGGGGAGGGTGCAACCATTACCCAATACACATCATCCTGGATCTTTTGACACTTGTCGCACGGTCGTGCGACAAGTGTCAAAAGATCGTGCGACAGGTGTCGAAAGTTCCAAGAGCTATCCTTCTGCACCGCGAAAAAGCCGGTATAACGCCCCAGGAGAGGCTGTTATACCGGCAGAGAGAGATTTGGTTTGGGTTTATTTCTTGAACCTCGACGTGTCTACCTCGGTGTGCTTTTGCTCCTTGAAACCGCCGAAGCTGTAGGTGAAGCTGATGCCGAAGGTGCGGTAACAGGCAAAGTTCATGGTCAGGTGCTGCCCTTTATAATCCACGCGCGGGTTAATCGTGGCCGTGCGGAAGATGTCGTTGCAGAACAGCTTGAGCGTGGCTTTCTGCTTGCAGAAGCGGTAACGCAGCCCCAGGTTCAGGTATCCGGACCCCGGCAGGTCGTAAGTGGCCTGGTTGGCCTTGGAATGTATCATGCCATCTGCAGTGAGTACGATGTCCGGCCGGCGTGAGAGGGTGAAGGTGTTGCGCATTGTTGCCATGACGTAAGCCACGCTGCGGTCGAGCGAGAGGTCGTGAAAATCGTCGTCCTTCTCGCGCATCCACACGCCGATTAGCGTGAGTCGGGAGTCGAGCCAGCGGCCTATCTTGAAGGGCGCCGACGCCTGCAGGCCCGCCTGCTGCTGGTAGTTGAAGTTCAGGTACCGGTACTCAATGGTCAAACGGTCGGCCCGTTGGTAGGGTGCCTGTATGAAGTAATCTCTCGTATGCTTGAACCAAGCCACGAACTGGTACTTACTGCGGAGAATGTAGACCGCCTGCGCCTGGTATTCTACCGATGGTTTGAGCTGCGGGTTGCCCGTTATCTCGTTGTAACCGCCGTTGCTGTAGGTAACAAAGTTGTTCATTGCCCAGTATTCGGGATATGCCTTGTCGCTGCTGAGTCCGAACTGCAGCACGTGTCCCTGTGCGGGCAGCCACGTCAGGTTGAGGGTGGGAAAGAGGTCCCACCTGTGCCACAGCGGGGAGTGGTAATACTCCGCAGCCAGCGAGGCGTCCATCATGAGCTTGGCGGAGAAGTTCTTGTTCAGGCCGAAGTACGCGTTCACGTTGTCCTCGCGCTGGCTTACGCGGTCGCCGGTGCCGGCCGTCAGCTGGCTGCTGTTGTCGTGGCTGGTGGTGTAAGTGGTGCCGTAATTGATGCCCCAGCCGTGCTTCAGCTTGTGTTCTTGGGCGATGAAGAACTTCCAGCGGTTAATGCGCTGGCTGTTGGTAATCTCGTAGTTCAGGGTTCCTGTGGGCAGCGTGCTCGCCAGCCACTGTGTTTCGGGGTTGTGATAGTAGGTGAGCTCGGCGCCAGCTTTCAGTCCGAAGGGCGACTGATAGTCGAGCCTCACGTTGTGCAACCAGTCGGATGAGCGGATGCGGAAGTCGGCTTCGATGGTTCCGCTCACATCCTGTCGGCTGTTGTCCTTTTCGTAGTTGCCGCTGTAAACAAGGCTCAGGCGGTGGTCCTTGGCGATGTTGTAGTCAATGCCGAGCCTGAAGTTGTCGCCATGAGAGCGGTAGCGGGAAACCTCGCGGGTGCTGATGTCGTGGGTGGTGCCGTCGTTCAGGGTGTGCAGAGAGGTCTCATCGGTAACGCCGAAGTCCTTGCCGTGGCTGTGTTTCCACATGAAGTCCACCGCCCACGGCCCCTTGTTGTAGAGCAGCGAGGCGCGTTCGCCGAAGTTGGCCGTGTGCTCCTGGTTCCACGCCAGGTTCACCTCGCCCTGCAGCGCGGCCTTGTTGTCGGTCTGGTGCTTCAGTTTCACGTTGATGACTGCACCCCGCAGCTGGTAGCGGGCAGGTGCATTGTACAGTACCTCCACTTTGTCTATACGCCCGGCAGGCATGGCCCGCAGCGTGGTGTAGAGTTGTTCGGCCGTCATGGTGGTAACTTTGCCGTCGAAGATGATGTTCACCGGCCGCCCCGAGAGCAACAGGCTCTCTCCCTGCTCCGTCACTCCGGGCAGCTCCTTCAGGGCTTCGTACACGTTGTCTATGGCTTTCTGCTCCACCATTCGCGGCAGGTCGTATATCATGGCGCTGCCTTCAACCTTCACCATCGGGCGTTCTCCCTTCACCAGCACATCGGGCAGGGTGTGTATAATGCTGTCCATGCGCAGCGAGTCGGCCTCCTGTGCCCATGCCGCCGTGCAGCAACAGGCGAGGGTAAAACAAACTATAACTTTCTTCATAACGCTTCTTGTTGGTGTTGTTTCGTTGCTGCAAAGTTACGACCAAATAGGTTTAGGCCGAAAGTTTTACGCTTATATAGTGTTAAGAGAAGTGTTATTTAGTCTTATCATATCACCTGCCGAAACCGAAAAACAACTATCTTTGCAGCATGAAACTGCCTCTTAAATACATAGCTCTGCTGGTTATGGCCGCCCTGCTGGCCATCTTTGCCTACCAGGCGTATTGGCTCGTGGGGCTGTACGGCACCATGCAGGCCAAGATGCGCACCGATATAGGCGAGGCGCTCCGCATTTCCGACTACGGCGAAATGATGTATCGGGTGGAGAAACTGCGCAAACGAAAGCACGACCAGCATGGCCGCATCGAGCTATCGGCCAATTACAACGTGCATACCGGCACCACCAGCGGCACCAGCGAGGTAGTTGTCAAAGACGAAAAAAATACCGAGGCCAAGCGTACACTCGCCAAGCTGATGCGGCAACACAAGCCTGCCGCCATCCATTTCAATACCGATACCAAGGAGACTAAAGTGCTGCCGGCCGACTCATCGGATGCTGCCCTGACCACAAACGACAACTTCAGCACCATTCTCAAGGACCAGCAGAACATGCAGGAGCTGGCTCTGTACATGCAGCGGGGCCTCCATTCGGGGCTCGATGCAATGAGTGAGCCTGACGTGAAGTACGTAGACCGGCTGCTCACCAGGCGTCTTGCCGAGCTTGGTATCAAGGGGCAGCACCGGCTCTACTATCTGCACAAGTACAAAACGGCAGGTTCCAAGGGCATGCTGACCGACACCGTAGCCGCCGAAGGCCACCTGCCGGGAGGGCGGACGGAACGTTACAGCTACGAGACCGACCTGGTTGACAGCTACAGCTACCTGCTCCTGCTGCCGCCAACCACTACGGTGGTGCTGCGCCAGATGGCCGGCATCCTCGGCGCATCGCTCGTTACGCTGGCCGTGTTGGTGCTTGTGTTCTGGTATCTCATCCGTACCATCCTCCGCCAAAAGACGCTCGACGAGATGAAAAGCGACTTTACCAACAACATGACGCACGAACTGAAGACGCCCATCGCCGTTGCCTACGCCGCCAACGACGCGCTGCTGAACTTCGATACCTCCATAACAGCAGAGAAACAGAAGGAGTATCTGCGCATCAGTCAGCAGCAGCTGGAAAAGCTCGGGGGGCTGGTAGAGCAGATACTCTCCATGAGCATGGAGCGCCGCCACACCCTGCAGCTAAGCATGGAGCACGTAGCCGTGGAGCCGCTCATTACCCCGCTCATGGCCCAATACAGGCTGCAGGCGCACAAGAAGGCAGAACTCTCGCTCTCCGTGGAACCCCCTGGCGCCACCGTTTGGGCTGACCGCCAGCACCTGCAGCACATAGTGGGCAACCTGATAGACAACGCCATCAAGTATTCCGGCGCCGAGGTAGCCATCCGCATTGCGTGTTCGCCCGGCCGTATCGTGGTGAGCGACAACGGCATCGGCATCTCTCCGGAGCGGCTGCCCTATGTTTTCGACAAGTTCTACCGCGTGCCCCGGGGCGACCGTCACGAGGTGAAAGGCTACGGCTTGGGGCTTTACTACGTGAAGAGCCTCATGGAGAAGATGGGCGGACAGATAACCGCAGCCAGCACGCCGGGCCGCGGAACAACCTTTACGCTGCTCTTCGGGCAGTAGCGGAGGCAGAAACAACAAACGGATATGACAGAAGACAAGATACAGGTGCTGCTGGTTGAGGACGAGCAGACGCTGGCCATGATTATCAAGGACACGCTTGATGCGCAGGGCTTCAGCATCACCATTGCCCCCAACGGAGAGGCCGGGCTCGACGAGTTCAGCCGGCGGAAGCCCGACGTGGTGGTGGCCGACGTGATGATGCCGCGCATGGACGGCTTCGAGATGGTACGCCGCATGAGGCAGCACGACCGCCTCACGCCCGTTCTCTTTCTCACTGCGCGCTCTGCGGTGAACGATGTAGTGCAGGGATTCGAGGCCGGCGCCAACGATTACCTGCGCAAGCCGTTCGGCATGCAGGAACTCATCGTGCGCCTGCGGGCACTGACCGGCAGGATGAAAGACAACGAGCAGCAGCGCCAACCCGCCCGTCCGGCAGCCGGGTGGGTGCCGATAGGCGACTATCTCTTTAACGCCACCACGCAGCAACTGCAGCTCTCGGGCATAACGGAGCAGCTGTCGTACCGCGAAAGCGAGATACTGCGCCGCCTTGCCGACAACAACTGCCGCGTGGTAAACACCCGCGACATCCTGCTCGAGCTATGGGGCGACGACAGCTTCTTCAACTCCCGCAGCCTGCAAGTGTTCATTACCAAGCTGCGACACAAGCTGGCACGCGACCCGCAGGTACGCATCGTAAACGTGCGTGGTATAGGTTACAAGCTCGTAGACGGCTCTCCCGGCCGCCTGACCTGACCCATCAAAAGCCCGGCAAGGCTGCTCAAGAGTAGGAATTTCCCTACTCTTATTTAGGGAAAATATACTTGCCGGGTAACCGATAATGGCTATCTTTGCGGCAGAAATATAGCTCTTGATTATGAAAAGGAATGTTATTTTGGCAGTATGCGCAACTGTTCTGGCAAGTAGTTGCCAGACTTATGCGGGCGCGGGCGCCTATACGGGCACCACGCTGGGCTCCATCCTGGGCAGCGCCATAGGCGGACTGGCCGACGGCCCGCGCGGTTCCGACATCGGAACCATCATCGGCATGGCCGGCGGAGCTGTGGTGGGCAGTGCCATAGGCACGTCGATGGACCGGAAACGGGAGGCCGACCTGGATCAGTACCGCCGCGACAAGGCCGAAAGAATGCGCCAACACAGGCAGCAGAACAACAGCCGGAACGATGTCTACAACTACAGCCAGCAGGATGAAGAGGGCAGCGGGTTCGACGAAAACAACGGCGGCGACGACCGCATCTACGACTTCAACGGCCCCGACTACACGGCTCCGGAGAACGGGCAGCAGCCCACCGCCACGCTTCCCGGCACCTCGAGCGTGGAGGAAATAGCCCAGGGACTGGCCTATACGCCGGCCATCGAGATACGCAATGCACGCTTTGTAGATGCCGACGGCGATGATGCCATCAGCCGCGGAGAGCTGTGCAAGGTCATCTTCGAGGTCATGAACCGCAGCCAGCAGCCGCTCTACGACATTCAGCCCACGGTGGTTGAGGCTACGGGCAACCGCCATCTGTACATCTCGCCGGGCATGCACGTGGAGAAGATAGATCCCGGCAAGGGCATCCGTTACACCGCACTGGTGAAGGCGGACAACCGACTGAAGGACGGAACGGTCAAGATTTGCGTCTCCGTTATACAGGGCAACAACGAAAAAATATCGAAGGTAAGCGAGTTCAACATCCCCACCAGGAGATAGAACGCGCCGAACCGCCGAACCGCAAAAAGGCTTTACACAGAGCCGATACAAGCAAGAACTCAAGAAAGCGGGGGATGCCGGCAGTGCCGGTGTCCCCTTGCTGTTTTACGGCCGGCCGTGTTCGGGCTCGCTGCAGCATGGCTAAAAAGGTGCTGAAGATATGCTTCGCGAACTTTCGACACTTGTCGCACGATTGTTTGACAGGTGTCGCACGATGATGCGACAAGTGTCAAAAGTTCCTGCTCCCGTCATTCAGTACCTCCGTCTCAATTCCTCGGCAACCTGCCTTTCGGTGTTTCACGGTTGCTGTGGGTGCCTTTGCTGCCGCTGCGGGTGGCTGTGCGGCAGGGCAGTGACGCCCGTTCGGCTTGCCGGCAGAAATCCTTTTTTAGGCTGCAGCATGAAAATATTGCCTTTTACGTTTGCTTGTACGGCTTTTTTTATGTACTTTTGCGTGTCTATATCTAAAACCAAAGATTTATGAAACTTCATGAGAAACTGTTATCCCTTGTGTTAATAGCGTTGGCCCTGCTGCCACAGAGCATCAGTGCCCAGTTCAACTGGCCCTACAAAGTTGTAGACGGCACCATCGTGACCGATGTGCCCGCGCGCCCGGCCGGCCAGCAGCCGGTTCTTAACCTCACTACCCCCAAGCTCAAAGTGGTGCGGGTGGGCTTCGTGGGATTAGGCATGCGCGGCCCCGATGCCGTGCGTCGCTGGACCTACATCAACGGCACCCAGACCATGGCCCTGTGCGACCATGAGGCCAACCGCGCCGAGGCTTGCAACCGGATACTGAAAGAGGCCGGGCTGCCTGCTGCCGATGTGTACAGCGGCGAGGAAGGATACAAGAAGCTGTGCGAGCGCAAGGACATCGATCTGGTATATATCGCTACCGACTGGTTGCACCATTTCACCGTGGCCAAGTACGCCCTTGAGCACGGCAAGCACGTGGCCATAGAGGTTCCCTCGGCCATGAACATGAACGAAATATGGACACTCATCAACCTCTCCGAGAAAACCCGCCTGCACTGCATGATACTGGAGAACTGCTGCTACGACTTCTTCGAGCTCAATGCCCTGAACATGGCACAGCACAATGTGTTTGGAGACGTGCTCTACGTAACGGGTGCCTATAGGCACGACCTGTCGCCTTTCTGGGATGCCTATTGGAAGAAAGACGCCAACGACAAGCTGGGCTGGCGCCTGGACTACAACCAGAAGTTCCGCGGCGACGTGTATGCCACTCACGGACTGGGCCCCATCGCCCAGGTGCTGAACATACACCGCGGCGACCGCATGCGCACGCTCGTGGCCATGGACACCAAATCGGTGAACGGAAAGGCGTGGGTCGAGAAGCTGTCGGGCAAGGAGTGCGACGCCTTTGCCAATGGAGACCACACCACAACACTTATCCGCACCGAGCAGGGTAAGGTGATAGAGGTGCAGCACAACACCATGACGCCGCAGCCCTACAACCGCATGTACCAGCTCATTGGTACCCACGGATTTGCCAACAAGTATCCGGTAGAGGGCTACGCGCTGTCGGGGCAGGAGATGAAGAAGGCCGGCGTAACGCCTTCGGCCGATGACCTCTCGGGCCACAGCTACATGAAGGAGGCCGACCGCAAGGCGCTGGAGGCCAAGTACGAGAGCCCGATAATCAAGAAATATGCCGAGGAGGCGAAGGAGGTTGGAGGCCATGGAGGCATGGACTTCATCATGGACAGCCGCCTGGTGTACTGCTTGCAGCACGGATTACCACTCGATATGGACGTTTACGACCTGGCCGAGTGGTGCTGTCTGGCCGAGTTGGGCAGCATCTCCATGGAAAACGGCAACATGCCCGTGGCCGTTCCCGACTTTACCCGCGGCCATTGGAACGAGCTGAAAGGCTACCAGCACGCTTTCGCCTCGCCCGAGGAAGAGGCTGAGGTAGACAAGGCTTCGGCCGAATTTACGGCCAAGCTGAAAGCCAAAGGCAAAAAGTACTGGGAGAAGCACAAGTAGGCGCCCGGTTTACTAATAAGTATCCGCCATTTCGACCTTTACCCACAGCGCAGCAACAGGCTGCCGGGCAGGGACGGAATGGCGGATTTTTTGTAAGCAGAACGGCAGGCGGTGCAGCGCCGGTAGCACGATTGCGGCTTGTGCGTTCACGCTTTACGGGAAGACGGAGTGGGAGGGAAGGCTATTTGAAGATGTCGCCCGACCAGTTTTTCAGCTTTTCGAAAACATCCATCCACTTGTTTCCTTCCTTCTCGTTCTTCTTGGCAGAGGCCGTGGTTTTTGGCTTTTCGGCTTTGTCGGGCTTGGCAGTTGCGGGCTTGGTCTTTTGTGCGGGCTTTCTCGTTGCCTTGCTCTTGCTTTCGGGTTTCATCTTTCCGGACAGGTCGGGAGCCTGACTCCGTTCTTTCCACTCGTCGATGTAGCTGTATCCGGCCTCCGTTATCTCGAAGTCGAGTTCAGGCAGTTCGATGTTGTCACTGCCCTTGTAGGGTATGCCGTTGGCTTCCTGGTAAACCTCCACCTTCACCATTGCCACGCCCTGTGCCAGTATGCCCAGCTCCTTGGCGGCTCTCCAGGACAGGTCGATGATGCGTCCGCGCCCGAAGGGGCCGCGATCTGTGACCTTTACTATTACCTCGCTGTCGTTTGCCAGGTTAGTTACTTTGAGCAAAGTGCCGAAGGGATAGTAGCGGTGAGCACACGTGAGGCTGTCGTGATGCAGCCTTTCGCCGCTGGCGGTGCGTGCTCCCGTGGCTCTCTTGGAATAAAAAGAGGCCTTACCCCTCTGCGTTTGAGCACTCAGAGAGGTAAAGCCTGCCAGTAATATAAACAATAAAAAAAGGTTTCTTCTATATCTCAAAACGTTTATGTTAGAGCTCTCCCACTCGGGCAGAGCTCCCTCCCCGTGAGGAGGGAGAGAGTGGGGAGAGGCGTTTTATACGATGCCTTGCGCCATCATGGCATTGGCCACCTTCATGAATCCGGCAATGTTGGCACCCTTCACGTAGTCTACGTAGCCGTCGGGTTGTGTGCCGTACTTCACGCACTGCTCGTGGATGGAGCTCATGATGTAGTGCAGTTTCTCGTCAACTTCGTCCTTGCTCCAGTGCAGACGTATGGAGTTCTGCGTCATTTCCAGTCCGGATGTGGCCACGCCGCCTGCATTTACGGCCTTGCCCGGTGCAAAGAGCTGCTTTGCAGCGATGAACTTGTCTACTGCCTCGGCCGTACATCCCATGTTGCTCACCTCGGCAACGCAGAGCGGATGGTTGGTCAGAATCTGTTCAGCGTCATTACCGTTCAGCTCGTTCTGCGTGGCGCAGGTCAGGTAAATGTCCGCTTTCTGCTCCCAGGGCTTCTTGCCGGCAATGAATTTGGCATTGGGATACTTCTCTGCATAGGGTGAGCAGATGTCGTTACCGCTTGCCCGCAGCTCGAGCATGTATTCGTTCTTCTCGCCGCTAATGCCCTCGGGGTCGTAGATGTAGCCGTCGGGGCCACTGATGGTGATAACCTTCGCGCCCAGCTGGGTGGCCTTCTTCACGGCTCCCCAGGCCACGTTGCCGAAGCCGGAAACCACTATCGTCTTGCCTTTCAGGTCGAGTCCGTGCGCTTTCATCATGTGGTTCACGAAGTAGAGGGCGCCGAAGCCGGTTGCTTCCGGCCGCAGGATGCTGCCTCCCCATTCCATTCCCTTGCCGGTGAGCACGCCCTCGTAGCGGTGCGTTAGCTTCTTGTACTGGCCGAAGAGGTAGCCTATCTCGCGGCCGCCTACGCCGATGTCGCCTGCCGGTACGTCCTCGTCGGGGCCTATGTAGCGGTAAAGTTCGTTCATGAATGCCTGGCAGAAGCGCATGATTTCAGCGTCGCTCTTGCCTCGGGGAGCAAAGTCGGAACCACCTTTAGCACCGCCCATGGGCAGCGTAGTTAAGGCATTCTTGAATGTCTGCTCAAATCCGAGGAACTTCATGATGGACAGGTTGACCGACGGATGGAACCTCAAGCCGCCCTTGTAGGGGCCTATGGCGCCGTTGAACTGTACGCGGTAGCCTATGTTTACATGCACTTCGCCCTTGTCATCTACCCAAGGCACGCGAAACTCGTGCACTCGCTCCGGCTCGACGATACGCTCAACGATTTTTGCTTTTTCAAACTCAGGATGCTGCTCATAGACATCTTTGATGGACAGCAGCACTTCCTTGACTGCCTGAAGATACTCCGACTCGCCCGGATGCTTGCGTTCCAGCTCCTGCATGATTTTCTCGACTTCCATAGTAATACGTTTATTTAAAATTAGGTTAGTATTTTACACATTGTCATTGTTGACAAGGCAAATATATGCTTTTTATGGATAGCCTCCAAATTAAAAGCGGATAATTTTGAATTTTTACGTTACAATCTGTCAAATCTGCCTGTTGTCAAAGAGCGCATGACGGTTAAATCAATGCTGCAAATTAATGAAAAACTTTTCATTTTTGCAACTAAAACGACAGGAAACATTACTTTTCAGGCTGAAAACACAATATTTTACTTATCTTTGTCGCGACAAACAAGAGTCTATGAAAGCAAAGATACCACAGGAATGGAATAAGTTTTATCTGAAGGATGTGACCTTTGTCAACCTGATGATGCGGCGTATCTACAACATCCTCATCGTGGCCAACCCCTACGATGCCTTCATGCTGGAGGAAGACGGGCGCGTAGAAGAGAAGATATACAATGAGTACATGGAGCTGGGACTGCGCTATCCGCCCACCTTCACGCAAGTAAGTACGATAGCGGAGGCCGAGAAGGTGCTGGCCACCACACGCATTGACCTGGTTATCTGCATGCCGGGCAACGCCGACAACGATGCCTTCGCCGTGGCGCGAGCCATCAAGGAAGAGTTCCCGCGCATACACTGCATCGTCCTGACGCCTTTCTCGCATGGCATTACCAAGCGCATGGAGAACGAGGATCTGAGCATTTTCGACTACGTGTTCTGCTGGCTCGGCAACACCAACCTCATCATGTCGATTATCAAACTCATTGAAGACAAGATGAACCTGGAGCACGACATCCGCGAAGCTGGCGTGCAGATGATACTCTTAGTGGAAGACAGCGTGCGCTTCTATTCCTCCATCCTGCCCAATCTATACAACTACATTCTGGTCCAGAGCAAGAGTTTCTCGACCGAGGCGCTCAACACCCACTCGGCTACACTGCGCATGCGGGGCCGACCCAAGGTAGTGCTGGCGCGCAACTACGAAGAAGCAATGGATCTGTACACCAAGTATGCCGACAACACTCTGGGCGTTATCAGCGACGCCCGCTTCCCCGTAAACGGCCAGAAGGACTCCGATGCCGGCCTCAAACTGCTGCGCACCATCCGCCGCAACGACGAGTACGTGCCTCTCATCATGGAGAGTGCCGAGCAGGAGAACCGCTCCCGAGCCGAGGCAGAGCACTTCCGCTTTGTTGACAAGAACTCGAAAACGATGAACCTCGACCTGCGCAACCTGCTCGAAGAGCACATGGGCTTCGGCGACTTCATCTTCCGAGACCCCGCCACGCATGCCGAAATCATGCGCATACACAACCTCAAGGAGCTGCAGGACAACATCTTCAAGATACCCAACGACTCCATGCTCTACCACATCAGTCGCAACCACATGAGCCGCTGGCTCTGTGCGCGGGCCATCTTCCCCGTTTCCGCCTTCCTGAAAAACATCACCTGGCACAAGCTGCAGGATGTTGACGTGCACCGGCAGATTATCTTCGACGCCATCGTACAGTACCGCCAGATGAAGAACCTGGGCATTGTGGCCGTCTTCAACCGGCAGAGATTCGACAAATACGCCCACTTCGCCCGCATAGGCGACGGCTCCCTGGGCGGCAAGGGCAGAGGACTGGCTTTCCTGGACAACATCATCAAGCGGCACACCGACTTCAACCAGTTTCCCGGCGTAACGATACAGATACCCAAGACGGTAGTTCTGTGCACCGACGTGTTCGACCAATTCATGGAACGCAACGACCTCTACCCGCTTGCACTCAGTGACGTAAGCGACGAGGAAATTCTCTCCGCCTTCCTCAAGGCACAGCTCCCCGATGAGTTCATCGGCGATTTCTACGCCTTCTTCGATGCCACCAACAGCCCGATAGCCGTGCGCAGCAGCTCTTTACTGGAAGATGCGCACTACCAGCCCTTTGCAGGCATCTACTCCACTTACATGATACCGTACCTTGAAGACAAAGACCTCATGCTCCACATGCTGGCCTGCGCCATCAAGGGTGTTTACGCCTCGGTGTTCTACAAGGACTCCAAGGCCTACATGACGGCCACGAGCAACGTGATAGACCAGGAGAAGATGGCCGTCATCCTGCAGGAGGTGGTGGGCAAGCAGCATGCTACGCGCTTCTACCCCAGCTTCAGCGGCGTGCTGCGTTCGCTCAACTACTACCCCATAGGCGACGAGACGGCCGAGGAGGGCATAGCATCGCTGGCCCTGGGACTGGGCAAGTACATCGTTGACGGGGGCCAGACGCTGCGCGTTTCGCCCTACCACCCGCACCAGGTGCTGCAGACCTCGGAGATGGAAACGGCCCTGCGCGAAACCCAGACGCACTTCTACGCCCTCGACACCACGCGGGTGGGCGAGGACTTCAAGGTCGACGACGGCTTCAACATCCTCAGCCTCAAGGTCAAGGAGGCCGAACAGGACCGCACGCTCAGCTACATCGCCTCCACTTACGACCCCTACGACCAGGTTATACGCGATGGTCTTTACGAGGGCGGGCGCAAGATTATCTCCTTTGCCGGCGTGCTGCAGCAGGGCGTGTTCCCCCTGCCGGAGATACTGCAGCTGGCCATGAAGTACGGCGCCGGAGAGATGCGCCGCCCCGTGGAGATAGAGTTCGCCTGCAACCTGAACGCCGACCGCACGGGCGAATTCTACCTCCTGCAAATCCGACCCATCGTAGATTCCAAGCAGATGCTCGACGAGGACCTTGCCGCCATACCCGACTCCGACTGCCTGCTGCGCTCTCACAACTCGCTGGGGCATGGTATCACGGACGATGTAACCGATGTTTTGTACGTAAAAACCAACAGTCAGTACACCGCCATGAACAATCCGGCCGTGGCAGCTGATATCGAACGCATCAACCGCAGCTTCCTCGATGCCGGCCGCAACTACGTACTCATAGGCCCGGGGCGCTGGGGTTCCAGCGACGCCTGGCTGGGTGTACCGGTCAAGTGGCCCCATATCAGCGCGGCGAGGGTCATCGTAGAGGTGGCGCTCAAGAACTACCACGTGGACCCCAGCCAGGGTACGCACTTCTTCCAGAACCTGACGAGCTTCGGCGTGGGCTACTTCACCGTCGATGCCGCTGCCGGCAACGGCATCTACCGCAAGGAGATACTCGACGCGATGCCCGCCGTAGAAGAGACCGAGTACGTGCGCCACGTGCGCTTCCCGCAACCGCTTAAAATCATGATGGACGGCAAGAAGCAGGAGGGAGTGGTGCTGTTTACGCACACAAACTCTTGATTTAAATCAAGAAAACACGCTTTCGGCAAAATAAAAGCATGTTTTTGTTGCACGGTATGCTATTTACCTTTATCTTTGCATCGTGTTTTTCATGGTATTAGATTTAAGGTTAACAAAGATTGGGACTCAGCGGAGCCCCTTTTTTTATGCCCTTTAGTCTGGTGCGTTCGCCGTCTTCAGTCCCTCCGTTTTTCTCTGTCGTGTAACTGCCTGCTGCAGAGCGGTTTCGTAAAAGCTATGCTTCAAGCCCCCTGAATGATGCCTTCAAGGGGCCCGAACGATACCTTCGGGCGCCTTGAAGGATAGCTCCGGCCGCGTGGAGGCAGAAGTTTTTGAGCACCGGGGGGTTGCACGGGTGGGAATAAATGCGTATTTTTGCAGCCGTATGGATTGGTATCAGTACAGCTATAACTTACACGTCAACATGTCCAACAGGGAACATTACGAGGAAGGCGCAGCCCGGCTGGCCTCCGAAATCAAGTTACTCAAGCGCAGGAGCCGCGGTTACGTTGGCGCCGAGATAGTGTTTTTTCTCGCTGCCGTGGGCTTCGTGGTGCTGTACACGGTGGTGCAGTGGGGCTGGGGGCTGCTGGCGGCGGCCGCGCTGTGGCTGGCGGGCTACTTTGTGGTGCGCTGGCTGGATGTGCGCAACGACCGTACCATAGCCCGGAAGGAGGACTTGCGCAGCGTCTTCGTTCACGAGCTGGAGGCGCTGGAGGGCAACTTCTCGTCGTTCAATGACGGCAGCCGCTTCGCCAATCCGCACCATCCGTTCGCCGTAGACCTGGATGTCTTCGGCCCCGATTCGCTCTATCAGCGCATGAACCGCTGCGTTACGTCGGGCGGGGCGCAGCTGCTGGCCGGCTATCTCTCGCTCGAGTGCGCCGTCTGTCAGCCCGAGGCGATACGCCACCTGGGGCACGATGCCGGCTTCATGGACCATTTCCAGGCCCTCGGACAGCGCGGGCAGGCAGACACCGAGGCCATCCGTAAGGCCACGGAGGCCCTGTGCGGTGTGCGTGTACCGCGCTGGCTGGGCTCGTGGGCGGCTCGTGCGGCGGCCGTGTTGTTGCTGGCAGGCTTCTTTGCGGTGGTGGTTCTGGCCTTTGCGGGGCGCGTCTCTGTGGGCGTTCCCATAGCTTGGGGCGTGGTGCAGTTCTACCTCGTCTTCCTGCTGTGCCATCCGTACATCCGCCGCATCTCCAAGTCAGCCGGCTCGCTGCAGCGGCACGTAGGCCTGTACGTTAAGCTGGTGCAGCTGTGCAGGCAGAAGACGGACTGGCCGGAGGGGCTAAAGGCCGACGTGGCAGAACTGGAGGCAGCGTCCGGCTCGTTTGAGCAGCTGGAGCAGCTCATGGCTGCCATCGACCGCCGCGGCAACGAGTTCGGCCTCCTGGTTACCAATGTCTTCTATCTGGGCGACTTCTTCATCGTGCGCCGTTTTCTGCATTGGCGGGCTGCACTCGCCCAAGGGAGCGGCCGCTGGATGCAGGCCATGAGCCATGTAGACGCGCTGGTGTCGGCCGGCCGCTTTGCCTGTAACCATCCGGAGGCCTGCACGGCGGAGATTGCAGAGGGCGACGGCGTGACGTATCGGGCGCGTGGCATCTGGCATCCGTTCATCGGCAAGGATGCCGTAAGAAACGATTTCGAGATTGCGGACACACATTATTATATAGTAACGGGTGCCAACATGGCCGGCAAGAGCACCTTCCTGCGCGCCATCGGCATCAACTACGTGCTGGCAATGAACGGCATGCCCGTGTTTGCAGAGCAGCTGCAGGTGTCGCGGTTCAACCTCTTCAGCAGCATGCGCACCACCGACGACCTCACCCACGGCATCTCCTACTTCAATGCCGAGCTGCTGCGGCTGCGCCAGCTCATCGGCTTCTGCAAGACCGGAGGCCGGCAGCCGGCGGCAGGCTCCAACGGTTCCATGCGCAGTACGCTCATCATCCTGGACGAAATACTTAAGGGAACAAACTCTCTGGACAAGCTGAACGGCTCGCGACTCTTCCTCGAGAGCATCGCCAAACTGCCCGTTAGCGGACTCATAGCCACCCACGACCTGGAGCTGTCGCGCATGGGCGACGAACGTCCTGACCGCTTCCACAACTACTGCTTCGAGATAGAACTCGGCACGCAGGTTACCTATTCGTACAAGATAACGCCCGGCGTGGCTCGTAACCAGAATGCAACGTTTCTGTTACGCGATGTACTGAAAAATGTTGAGTAATTAATAATTTTTGGCTAAAAGCCATTGTCGGATAAAATATAATTGCTATTTTTGCGTTGTCTACATGAGAATTTACTTTATTAAACATCATAACAAATGAAAAAGTATTTAGCAGAAATGGTCGGCACTATGGTGCTGGTGCTCATGGGTTGCGGCGTAGCCGTATCCTTGGGATGTAACAACGCAGACCCCGAAACGGTTATCGGAACCGCTATGGCGTTCGGTCTGTCGGTAGTGGCGATGGCTTACACCATCGGTGGTATTTCGGGTTGCCACATCAACCCGGCCATAACGCTCGGCGTGTACCTGAGCGGTCGCATGAGCGCAAAGGACTGCGGCATGTACATGTTGTTCCAGGTAATAGGCGGTTTGATAGGTGCAGCCATCCTGTACGTGCTCGTTACCGCTACCGGTGGCGACCTGGCAGCCAGTGCCTTGGGCGCTAACGACCTGCAGGCACTCAATGATGCGCAGACTGTTACAGTGGCCGGAGGCCTTTTGGCAGAGATTTTCTTCACCTGCGTGTTCGTACTCGTGGTGCTTGGTGCTACCGCCAAGACCAATGGAGCGACCAATAACTTCGCCGGTCTGGCCATCGGTTTGTCGCTTGTTCTGGTTCACCTGGTTTGTATCCGCTACACCGGCACGTCCGTGAACCCGGCTCGTTCCATCGGTCCTGCTATCTTCGCACAGCTCACACCGGGCCATGCCTCCGCGCTGTCTCACCTGTGGATATTCATCGTAGGCCCGTTCATCGGCGCTGCCTTGTCAGCAGGCATCTGGAAGATGATAGAGCCCGCGGACAAATAACACTAACAAGAAAACCGTAAAACCATGAGGGGCGTTGCTTTCAGCGCCCCTCATCTTTTTGCGTTTCGAGCCATTCAGTTATGTCAAAAGACAAGCCAAAACACTCGCTGACGGACAAACGGTACGTTATTCCGTTCATTCTGATAACTTCGCTGTTCTTTCTGTGGGGCTTCGCGCGGGCCATTCTCGATGTGCTTAACAAGCATTTTCAGAATGCACTCGACATTTCAATCACCCAGTCGTCGCTCATTCAGGTGACTACTTACCTGGGTTATTTCATTATGGCCATACCTGCAGGCTGGTTCATCAACCGCCAGGGCTACCGCCGGGGTGTGGTTTTCGGCCTCATGTTGTTTGCAATCGGGGCGTTCCTGTTCATTCCCGGGGCCGAGGCAGGCACCTTCTACGCTTATCTCGGCGCGCTTTTCATCATCGGGTGCGGGCTTGTGTTCCTCGAAACGGCGGCCAATCCCTACGTTACTGAGCTGGGTGATGAGTCTACGGGCACGGCACGGCTCAACTTCTCGCAGTCGTTCAACGGCCTCGGTTCGCTTTTTGCCACCTTTACCATTGGTCAGTTCTTCTTCAGCGGCAGTGCAGAAGGCGGCGACGTGGTGATACCCTACACCATTCTTGGCGTGCTGGTGCTGCTGATAGCGATAGTTTTCTCGCGCGTGCATCTGCCCGAAATCAAGCACGAAGAAACGGAGGAAGACCGCAGCAGCGGCACTCGCATCCGGAAACTCTTCGTCCATCACCCCATGTTCGTGTTCGGTCTGTTCTCCCTCTTGGCGTATGAGATAGCCGAAATCTCCATCAACAGCTACTTCATCAACTTCGTTACGGGCAAGGGATGGATGAGTGACAACACGGCATCCGTGGTACTTACGGTGGCGCTTGCATTCTTTATGGTGGGCCGTTTCATTGGCAGCTGGGTCATGAGGCGCGTCCCCGCGGAGTACACCTTGCTGGTTTGTGCCATCGGCAGCGTGTCGTGCATGGGCGTAGTGCTGCTCGATTTGGGGCGTCTGTCTATGGTGGCAGTCATCTGCAACTACCTGTTCGAGGCCATCATGTTCCCCACCATCTTCTCATTATCCCTGTCGGGACTGGGCAATCTCACCAAGAGCGCCTCGTCGCTGCTCATGATGACGCCCATCGGAGGCTGCGGATTCCTGCTCATGGGCATCATTGCCGACAACACGAACCTCACCCTCCCGTTCGTCATTCCATTCTTAGGGTACTTCGTAGTGCTGCTTTTTGCCTCGGAGCTGACCCGCAAACGGGAATGAAAAAAGCTCAAGTTCCGTCGTCGGAGCTTGAGCTTTTCTTTTCCAGTCCTCTTGTTAAATGGTCTGGCTTCCGGCCTTCACCTCTTTTTCTGTTTTGTGATTTCCCCACAGGATAACTGCCTTGAAGGGCACGTTGGTCTTGATGGTCACCTTGGGTTGCTGCTCGCGGGAGCTGCGCCTGGCCACTTTGAAGGAGATGCTGCCATCAGGTCCGTAGGGATAACGGTCTATGCCATAGGCATCGAGCAGGTTAACGTCGATGGTGATGGTATTCTCGCCGTAGTTTGCACGTATGCCGAAGATGTACTCAATGAGCTCTGCGATGGGCGGAAGACCGGTCCATCCCACGAAGTCCTTGCGTGCCATGAAGCCCGGTTCGGCAGCTTCGGGGGCGTAGTACTCGTAGAAGGTACCCGTGCGTTGCCACACTTTGAACACGTTCCGGTAGTGATTGAGGGTGATGTCCCATGCCAGCTGGCGATAGCCTTTATCCACCAGGCCCGATATAACCATGTAGTTGGTAGGTGCCCATACGCCACCAAGCCAGTAGCGGCCGTTGGCCTTGTACTTTGGATGATCGGCCGCAAGCGATGCCACGCGGTGTGGGCGGTTGAACTTGGCCGTGTCCGCCAGGTGCGATACAAGGCTGTCGAGCCGTGCCTTGGGCAGAACGTCGGTGTGCAAGGCCCAGTAGGCGTAGATGCCTTGGGTGGTGCTGAGGCTGTCGTTGGCATATTGGTCGTACAGGAACCCGTCCTTCCGGCTCCACATGTGGGCGTTGATGTACGCGGACAGCTGCCTGATGTCGTCCTCGAAGGTCTCTATCTCCTGCCATCTCTCAAGGTAGAAGCCCATCTTGAGCAGTATGCGGGCCACCATGATTTGCTGCAGACAGGCGTCGAGCCATACCATGTGGCCGTTGCTGTAGATGGTGTTGTAACCTTCGGGCACGCGGGGCATGTTGTCCATGCCCGTTCCCCAGCCGCTTGTCCAGTAGGTTCCGTTGCGCCAGGTGCGGTTCAGCTTGAGCCATTTGTAGTAAGCCGCCAGCACCGGAAACACCTTGTTCAGCCGGTTGTCGTCGCCAAACTGGGTGTAATAGAGCCACTCCGACCACGGCAACAGGTTGGGACCGGTGCTCGTGGGGTCGTAACGGCCGAAGCAATCGGAGCCGTCGGCGCGTATCTCCCGACAGATGAAGCCGTCGGGATGCTGCTTGGCGTAGAAGTTGTCGAGCGTTTTCTGGAAGGGGAAAAAGTTCTTGCCGTAGCGGCAGAACATGGTGATGAAGGCATCGTCCCACATGAAGATGTTGCCGTTATAGGCCGGTGAGATGTAGCTGGTCACAAAACCGGAGTCGTCGAGCGGCTGGCAGATGTTCCTGATTCCGTACTGCCAGGCGCTCCAGTACATGTCAATCTCGCGCTCGTGGCCCTCCCAGTAGGGCGCCGGAAGCACGCGGCGGGCCTGCTCAAAGGTGCCGGGGCGCGTCTTCTCCACCTTTGCCGTGCGGAACGAGTTCTCCGCCACGAGCGTTTCCATTACGTAGGTGTTCTTGTAAGGCAGCTTGTAGAGGGGCGAACCCGACGGTATCAGGTTCTGTGCCACGGCCATTGCCGAGGCCGGAAGCAGCAAGGCTGCAAGCAGATATCTGTTCTTCATCATCGTGCGGGGGGTTACATTTTCATCAAACTCTTTATCTTCCAGCAGATGTCCGTATTGTCCATGATGCCGCTGAAGTGCTCGGCGCCGGGGCCGAAGGCATAGACGGGCACCATTGTACCCGTGTGGTTCTTGGACGAGAAGTTGCAGGTAACGGTGCCGCTCTGCAGGTTTCCGCCGTGCACCGTCATGCCTCCGGTCTCGTGGTCGGCCGTTACAACAACCAGCGTTTCGCCGTCGCGGGCCGCCCATTTCATCACTTCGCCCACCGTGCGGTCAAAGTCGAGCGTCTCCTTCATCAGCATGTCCAACTGGTTAAAGTGCCCGTAGTCGTCCAGTTGCGAGCCTTCAACCATCATGAAGAAGCCCTTGCGGTTCTGCGACATCAGCTCCATGCCCTTCAGCGAGGCGCGGGCCAGCAGGTCGCCGCGCTCGTCGGGCAGCGGCGTGTCTACGTCGTAAGGCACGCAGAACACCTTGCTCGTGTGCCAGGTCTGCAGGTCTTCGAAGGTTCGCGATATGTGGTAGCCCTTGGCCTGCAGCTCGCTGAAGATGTTGCGGCCGTCAGTACGCTGGGTAAAATACTTGGCGCCGCCGCCGAAAACATAGTCAACGGGGCTGTTCACATAGTCGGCTATGAGCTCTTGTGCCTTGTTCCGGTCTATGTTGTGGCAGCAGAAATCGCAGGGCGTGGCGTCCCACAGGCGGCAGGTAACGGCTATGCCGGCATCCTTGCCGCTGGCTTTGGCATAGTCAACGAGCGACTTCAGCGGCCGCCCCTGCACGTCCACGCCCACTGCGTGGTACAGAGTCTTGTGGCCGGTGGCCAGCGACGTGCCGCCCGAACCGGAGTCGGTGATGAGCCGGTTGGCAGCAGGCGTCTTCGAGAGGCCGGTGTACTGGGCGTTCTCCAGCCACAGGCGGCCCCGGTTGCAGGTCCAGGCAGCCTGGATGTGCATCAGGCTCATGCCGTCGCCTATCATCAGGATGACGTTCTTTACCTTCTTTCCCTTGGGCACGCGCAGCTTCTCCACGGTGTAAGGACGGTCGAGAGTGAAAGTCTGCAGGTTTGCTTCCTGCGCATGGAGCGAGACGGGCAGCAGGGCTGCCAGCAACGAGAGCGTGAGGTTCTTTATGTTCATGTAGTTTTTGTTGATGAGGTTCGATTGATGCAAATATACGAAATAAATAGCGAATTGCACCTTAAACAGGGTGATAATTGACTGCCCCGACGGTGCAAAAGGCATGCTTCGGGAACTTTCGACACTTGTCGCACGATTGTTTGACACTTGTCGCATTCATGTGCGACAGGTGTCGAAAGTTCCTGAAGCATGTATTCAGCACCTTTTCCGAGCACCTGTAACGCATAATCCCCACCCATGCAGGAGCGGGGATTATGGTTGGGGCCGGGGCTGTTAGTTGGAGGCGTAGCCAGCGTTCTGCCTGAGCTTGCCGTTTGACTGTATGACCGTGTTCACGCGGTAGGGGAATACGGTGTGGTTCTCGTCGATGGTACGCGGCTGCGACATGTTGGTCAGGCCGATTACTCCCTGGTAGGTCTTGCCGTTGATGGTCATTGTCGAGCCGCCTGCCGTATCGAGCGGCGAAGCCGGGTTGGCGCGGTCGGTGTGCTTGAGGCCGTGCTTGGCCGTTACCAGACGTGCGCGGGCGTCCCGGTTCCAGGCCTCGTTGCCGCTGAAAGCCCAGCGTATCAGGTCGAAACGACGGTCCGTCCACTCGCCTGCGAGTTCGCAACGGCGCTCGTGCATGAGGTCCGTCATGGTTGGTGCCGTGTAGCTTACGCCCTCGTGGGCGCGCTGGGCAATGCGGTTGAGCGGGGCTGCCGCATCGGCATTCTTGCCCTGCATGATGAGCGCCTCGGCCTTGAACAGCAGCATTTCTGCAAAACGGCAGAGCGGCAGGTTGAGTGCTGTGGTGGGGCGGTCGCCGTTGTTCGACACGTATTCACTTACGCCTTTGCTGCCGTACTTGAAAGGTTCCATGTACTTGTTGAACTGGAATCCGCACTCGTTATCTGACTGCGAGAAGTAGCTGCGCTGCTCGCCGAAGAAGGTGAACGCATCGCCGTACTTCAGTATCGTGGCGCTTCGGCGGGCGTCCTGGTCGTTGTATTCGGCGTAGAGTTCGAGCGTTGGCTTGAAGTTTCCCCATCCGTTGTAGATGCCCCAGCCCTTGTTTTCGAGCACGATGGCTGGAAACAGGCTGCCTGCATAGTTGGAGCCGCTGGAGTTTACGCTCCAGATGTACTCCTTGCTCCAGTTGTTGGCCACGGTGAAAACGTCGGCATAGTTGCCGAGCAGGCCGCGTTCGCCCTCGCTCTCAATGCGGTCTACCAGTGCCGGTATGTGTGCCCACTGGCTTGCGTCGTGGCGTGCCCAGTAGGCGTAGGTCTTCACCATGTAGGCCAGAGCGGCGTCCTTGGTGGGCCGACCGTAGTCATCCTGGCCGTAGTTCTTAAACCAATCGAGGTTGTCGGCGGCATGCTGCAGGTCTTCTATGATGAGTTTGTAGTCGTCCATCACCGTAGCCTGCTGCGTGGGTATCTCGTTCACCTGCTTCGCATAGTCGCCGAAGTCCTCGTAACGCACAAAAGGCACGCCGTTGTCGGCCCTCCCATAGCGGTACGCAATCATCAGGTGAGAGAACGCGCGCATAAAATAGGCCTCGCCGAGCGAGCGCCTGACGATGGCCGAACGTTCGGCCTCGGGTATCTGCAGGGCGTGGTACACGATGTTGTTGGCCGCGGCCATGGTGGTGTAGAACTCGTCGTAGATGGTCGAGAGGCGGCTTTCGGTGTTGCCGTCGTAGGTGAAGTTGGCCAGCGACATTTCGCCGTTGCCTCGCGAACGGCTGTAGAAGATGTCGTCTGATGCACCCTGCTCCCAGAACAAGTCACGCCCGTAAGTCTCTTCGAGGCCGAAGATGTAGTACAGGCTGTTGGTTGCCGAGATGTACGAGGCATCTGTTTTCCAGAAGTTCTTCTCCGAAGGCGCGCCCTCGTTGGTCGTGTCGAGCCAGTCGCCGGTGCAGGAGCAGAGCGTTCCGGCGGCGGCAAATAACAGGATATATAGTTTGTTGAATTTCATAATCTTGATGTTTACTTGGTGATACTCATTAGAATTTAAGCTTTACAGCCAGTGAGATGGTGCGGGCGATGGGGTACTGTCCGCAGTCAAATCCAATGCCGCCAACCTCTGGGTCGATGCCGGAATAGTGGGTGATGGTGAAGAGATTGTCGCAACTCAGCGTGAGGTCGAGGGCGCTCTGGCGGTCGTTGAAGTAGCTGATGCGGCGCAGCAGGTCGGTGAAGGAATAGCTTACGGAGAGGTTCTTCAGCCGAAGATAGGAGCCGCTCTCCAGATACCAGTCGGATTCAGTTGTGAAGTTGCCGTTTGGGTCGCTCTGACTGATGCGCGGCACGGCGTAAGTGGGGCCGTCGAGAGCCTGCAGGATGCGCTCATCTCGGTTGAAGCTGCTCAGCGCCTCGTTGAGAGTGGTGTACTTGTAGGCGTTGAATACCTTGCCGCCTGCGGCTCCCTGGAACATGAAATCAATGGAGAGCTTCTTGTAACTGAAGCCTCCGCTCAGGGCGTAGGTGAGCTTCGGCATGGCGTTACCGCGGTATTCGTAGTCTCCGCTGCCGATGGAACCGTCGCCGTCGAGGTCAACGAACTTCAGGTCTCCTGCCTTGGCGTTGGGCTGAATGCGGTTACCGGAGGCGTTAACGTAGGCTGCGGCGTCGGCATCAGTTTGGAACACGCCGGCCGTACGCACCAGGTAATAGGAGTAAAGCGGCTGTCCCTCGGCGTTGCGGTAGGGGTAGAGGGTGCTCTTGTAGTTGGTGTCGAGGGCTTCAACGGGCTTGGTGCCGTCGGGATTGGCGGCCCCGATGTCGGTCAGTCGGTTGCGCAGAGTGGCTATGTTGCCGCCAATGTAGTACGTCCAGTTGCTGCCTATGCGGTCTTTCCACAGTGCCGAGAGCTCCACGCCGCGGTTGTTCACCTCGCCGTCGTTGATGAGCGGTGCGCCGATACCGATGGTAGAAGGCCAGTCGGTGTTCTGGTATTTGATGAGATCGCGCGTGTTCTTGTCGAAGAAGTCGAGCGTCAGGCTCAGCCGGTTGCCGAACATGGCCACGTCGAGGCCGAGGTCCCACTGCTCTGAAGTTTCCCAGGTAAGGTTCGGGTTGAAAGCTGTGGCCAGGTAGGTTCCGTAGGCTATGGGCGTGTTGATGCCTATCTGGTTGCCCACGTCGCCGCTGCCAATGTAGCGGCTGGACAGCGTGGCGTTGCCGTAACCGTAGCCGATGGAGCCCAGGTTGCCAATCTTGCCCCAGCTGGCGCGCAGCTTCAGCAGGTTCAGCGTGGAGCTCTTGGGGAACCAAGGCTCTGAAGTGAGCTTCCAGGCTGCCGTAACAGAGGGGAAATCGCCGTACTTCTTGCCTTCCGGTAGCCTGCTGGCGTAGTCGCGACGGATAGAAGCGGTGAGGAAGTAACGGTCGGCAAAGCTGTAGGCAGCACGTGCCACGAACGAGAGGTTGCGGTCCTTGTTGTACTGGTCGGTAGGATTCTGATACTCGCCGGCATTGACGAAGTAGAACATCGACGGCGTTTCGTCCTTGAAGTTACGTGCCATGGCGTCGAAATAGCGGTACTGGTACTGGCTTGCCGTGGTCGAAGCCATGAGCCCCAGGGTATGACGGCCGAAGATGCGGTCGTACGACAGCGTGTTCTCCCAGTCCCATTGCGGCTCGCGATAGCTGGCTTCAAAGAGCTGGTTCTCCTGATATCCGTGTCCTATCTCGGTGCGGCGCGTGCGGTAAGTGCGCTGCATGTAGTTGGTCTGCTTGTAGGTGAAGCGGCTCGTGAAGTTGAGTCCGCGCACGGGTTGCAGAATGTCAAGGAAGGTGGAGCTGGTAACCGTCGATGCGTGGTTGTTGTTGTAAGGGTCCATCAGCATGCGGATGGGGTTGATGGCATCGCCGTGTATGTCGCCATACTGGCTGTAGGCAGCCGGCACGGTGCCCATGTAGCTGCCGTTCTCCTCGCGTGGGAACACGTTGCGCGGCATCATCAGAGCCGACGAGATGATACCTGATTCGGCGCTGGTGGTATTGGCGTCCACGGTCTTTACATCGCGCCAGCTCAGGTCTTCGCGTATGCGGATGTACTTGTTTATCATCCACATCGAGTTCAACCGGGCTATTACCTGCCGGTTGTAGGTGTTCTCGAGCGTGCCCTGGGCATTGTTTATCTCGAGCGAGAGGCGGTTGGAGAACTCCTCCGTGCCGCCTGAAATGGCGATGTTGTGGCGGTTGAACGATGCCGTACGGAAGATGGCATCAATCCAGTCGGTATTGGTCTGGCCGTAAACGGGGTCGCTGTTCAGCACGTTCCAGCCGTTGGGGAGCGTTCCACCCTGCTCTTCGTACGAGTATTTGCGCACCCTCATCTCGTCTGCCCACGAGAGCGACTGCGGCAGATTCTGCGAAGTAGAGAAGCCGAAAACGCCGTTGTACTCCACGCCCGGCCTGCCGGCAGCGGCCTGCTTGGTGGTTACGAGAATGACGCCTGCCGAACCTGCGTAGGCTCCATATATGGCTGCAGAGGCTGCATCCTTGAGTACAGTAATGTTGGTCACGTCGCTCAGGTTGAAGGGAGCGCCCGGAACGCCGTCTACCACATACAGGGGAGCCTCGCCGTTAGGCGAACCCATGCCTCGGATAGTGATGGTGGGCTCCTGTCCGGGGTGGCCTCCGTTGGCCACGACAGATACTCCCGGCACCTGTCCCTGCAGCATTTGGCTCACGCTGCTCACAGGTCGCTCCTGCAATTTGTCCACGTTCGTAACCGTTGAAACGGCCGCCGAGAGGTCTCCTTTCTTAGCCTGACCGTAGCCGATAGCCACCACCTCGTCGAGCATCAGGTTGTCATCCTGCATGGTGATGTCCATCCGGCTGCCGCGCCCAACATTGATGCGCTGGGTCTTGTAACCGATAGACGAAAGCTCGATGGTGCTGCCCTGACGCACGTTGAGGGTGAAGTTGCCGTCGGCATCGGTAATAACGCCCGTGCCGGAGCCCAGCACCTTGACCGTTACACCTACGAGTGGCTCGCCGCCGGTATCCTTAACCGTGCCGGTAATCTTGTTGTCCTGCTGCTGTGCAGCGGGCACCGTGCGCGGCGCATTGCCTGCCGACGACGGGGTGGGAGCAAAAAAACAAAAAGCTGCAAAGGCAATCGTGCACAGCACGTTGCGCCTGTTGTCAGGTGATTTCTTTAATTCCATCATGATGAATTTAGGTTATATGATAATTGTAATGTATCTGTTCACACAGTTAGACCGGGATGGTGGGATGCCAGCTGCCGCTTCTCTTTTCGGTTGGATGCAAAGATAGAAAAACTTTCAGTAATCATCCATTAAAACAGAAGATTTTTAATCAAAATGTAAAAAGCCTGCAAAAAGCAGATTGCTCCTCACTACCCGGAGCGGAGAACGGCCGTTCGGCTTTTGCAACATAAAATTGGCAAATCGTCTCTTCATAGCTTCCAATTAAGGGAATATTATCTTTTTTAACCTCAACATAACACTAAAAAGCGGCGTATCGTTTTGTTAACTCAAATTAAAAGCGTAATTTTGCAATGAGATAAACAAGAGATTTATTCATTTTTTAAACATATCAACATTATGGCAGTTAGTTATAAGACATTAGGTCTCGTGAATACACGCGAGATGTTCAAGAGAGCCATCAACGGCGGTTACGCTATTCCCGCATTCAACTTCAACAATCTGGAGCAGCTGCAGGCCATCATCAAGGCCTCGTCAGAGCTCAAGTCGCCGGTCATCCTGCAGGTTTCAAAGGGTGCCCGCAAATATGCAAACCAGACGCTCCTGCGCTATCTGGCCGAAGGAGCTGTAGAATACGCCAAGGAACTGGGCTGCAACCACCCCGAGATAGTGCTCCATCTGGACCACGGAGACAGCTTCGAGCTCTGCAAGAGCTGCGTTGACATGGGCTTCTCATCAGTGATGATTGACGGTTCCGCACTCCCTTACGAGGAGAACATCGCCCTTACCAAGCAGGTGGTTGACTACGCTCACCAGTTTGACGTAACCGTTGAAGGCGAGCTCGGCGTGCTGGCAGGTGTTGAGGACGAGGTTGTTGCCGAGGAGTCTCACTACACCAAGCCCGAAGAGGTGGTTGACTTTGCTACCCGCACTGGCGTTGATTCGCTGGCCATCTCTATCGGTACATCGCACGGAGCCTACAAGTTCAAGCCCGAGCAGTGCACCCGCGACCCGAAGACAGGCCGCCTGGTTCCTCCTCCATTGGCTTTCGACGTACTCGAGGGCGTAGAGAAGGAGCTTCCTGGATTCCCCATCGTGCTCCACGGCTCTTCATCAGTACCGCAGGAGTATGTAGACATCATCAACGCCAACGGCGGCAAGCTGCCTAACGCAGTAGGCATTCCCGAGGAGCAGCTCCGCAAGGCAGCCAAGAGCGCCGTATGCAAGATTAACATCGACTCTGACTCTCGCCTGGCCTTCACGGCAGGTGTACGCCAGACGTTCGTGGAGCATCCCGACTATTTCGACCCCCGTCAGTATTGCGGCAAGGCACGTGAATACATGGAGGACCTGTACAAGCACAAGATTACCGACGTGCTTGGCTCCAACGACAAGCTCGCTAATCTCGACTAACCGGGCAGTAGCAGCTTGAACGTAACGATTACGTTAAGCACATACATAATTGAATTGAAAAGAAGCGGGACCGACACATGTGCGGCTCCCGCTTTTTGTTTGCCCCTCGGCTACCATTGAGAAACGCAGCTGCAGAGTGTGAGGAACGCAGTCGCAGAGCGTGAGAAACACAGCCGCAGAGTGTGAGAAACGCAGTCGCAAGCCAGTTCTTTCACCCCTCCTGCACACCGTCGCGGAAGCCCCATACAGTCGGCGTTCCGCAAACATGCCCTCTTCAAGCCCCTTGAAGGGCATCTTCAAGCTCCTTGACCGATAGCTTCAAGCCTCTTGACCTATAGCTTTTACAAACCAGGTGATATGAGAAAGGAATTTTCGCCATCATCCGCACGCCCTCAAGTCACCCCCCTTCGCCGCCAAGTTAATCGTTACCGCCGCCCAAAAAGCATAAAAAAAGACGGGTAACCATTGTCCGCCAATCCCTTTATATCATCCAAGTAAGGATGTTTCTTTTCCAATTCTCTTCCCTTAGAAACCTGTTTTTATCCCTGTTCTCAGCCTTTATCAGTCACAAGAAAAATGTCCACAGCCGACTTTCCCCTCCTTCGGAGGGGTCGGGGAAGGTTTACTCCCCCTCCTTCGGAGGGGGTAGGGGGGAGGTCTATTTTACGTTCTCCACCTCTATCTTCTCAATACTACCCGTTACGGGGTATAGCAGCAGCTTGCTTGTCTGTTTCTTTCCAAAGAGTTCGGCGCTCATGTTCTCCATTTTGCCGAACTGTCCCGCCAGCACTTCATATTGCTCCACGGGCTGCTCCTCCTTGTAGAGCGTTACCTCAATCTTGTCGGGCACGTTCACGTTAAGGCCGAAGTCGTCCTTTGCTTTCTTCTCCTCCTTGGCCGTGGGGGCAGGAGTAGGCACGTTGTTGGCCCGCTTCACGCTGATATAATAAGGTGAGCCGCCGAGGTCGTCGGTATCAGTGAGGCCCAGCTTGTTGGAGAACCGGAAGAAGAGTTGCCTGTCCGTCTCGGCCGTTGGCGTGAAGTTGAGCACCACCTCCGTTGTGTCCTTGACGCTGGTACCCTCGAATGTCTGCATTAAGGCAGCCTCCTGCTGGTTCAGACTGTTCATCATGATGCGCAGTTGTTCGCCGTCTTTGGGCATGAACTCTGCCTGCCCCTTGACCAGCATGCTGCGGTTTTCGCGCACGTCGTAAATCTCCTGCGCCGTGAGTTCGGCCATCTTGGCGGTGCTGCCGGCCGTGAGGATGTCCTCGTTCATGAAGTCGCGGGGGTTGGGCAGCGCCTTCTTGCGGCCCGGCACGAAGGGAGCAGGCAGCTCCTGGCGGTGCCCTTTGGCGTTGATGGCCAGCAGGATGCCGTTCTCGTCGCGGTCAATGTTGCTGATGCTGAGCTTCTTTTCAAGGTCGAGTGTGAACTGCTTGGCCGAGTCGGGCACGCCTACGGGCACCATCCGGGTGCTCACGATGCGGTAACTCTGGCCGGGTTGCAGCTGCACGTTGCCCGTTTTCATGTAGCGGTCGGCGTAGATGGCGAACTGCCCGGGCGTGTAGGTGGTCTTCTCTATCAGCAGGGTGAAGCGCAAGGCCGTCTTGGGCAGGTAGTACGAAGTGCCGTTGACAGGCTGCTGGGCGCATGCGGGAAGCGCTGTGCCGGCGGCAATCAGGATGCTGAGCATTAGTTTTTTCATATCTTGAGTGCTGTGTTGTTAGTCGTTGAGTCGCTTGAATGCCTGTGGCAAATGGTCTATGATGTCGCTTGCTATGAGGCTCTCCTGGCCTGTGGTCTGTGCGGCAATGTCGCCGGCCGAGCCGTGCAGGTACATGCCCAGCATGCAGGCTTCGGGCTGCTTGTAGCCGCGGGCAAGCAGGGCGGTGATGATGCCGGTGAGCACATCACCGCTGCCGGCCGTTGCCATGCCTGCATTGCCGGTGGGGTTGAAGACGATGTGGCCGTCGGGCAGGCAGAGTGCAGAGCAGTGACCCTTGAGAATAATGTAGGCGTGCAGGTGTTCGGCCATCTCCCGAGCTTTGATGAGCCGCTCGTAACAGCCGCTGCTGGCGGCGCCGGCCAGGCGGTCGAACTCCTTGGGGTGGGGCGTCATGACGATGCCTGTGGGCAGTTGCTGGAGCCAGGCGCGGTGGTTGGCCAGTATGTTCAGTGCATCGGCATCGAGCACAACGGGGCACTGCGCGCGGCGTATCTGCGCTATCAGGGCTATGGCCGTGTTCTCCTGGCGGCCCAGACCGGGACCTATGCCAATGGCATCGAAGTCTTCCGCGTCTACTGCCTCGGAGAAGTAAGTCTCTTCGTGGTCCATCTGCAGCACGGCTTCCGGTGCCGAGAGCTGCATGATTTCGTAGTTGCGCTTGGGCGTGTGCACGGTTACCTTGCCGGCACCGGTGCGCAGGCAGGCCCTCGTGGCCAGTATGGCAGCTCCCGCCATGCCGTAACTGCCGGCAATGATGAGCGCATGGCCCATGGTTCCTTTATGTGCAAAGGGGCTCCGGGGGAGCAGCATGGGGCGCAGGTCGGACTCTTCGAGGATGCGGTACTGTGCCTCCGTGGCGTTGATGTACTCGGGACTGAGCCTGATGTCGAGCACCTTCAGCTGGCCTATGTACTGCTGGTTGTCGGCCATCAGCATGGCGAGCTTCTTCTGTTGGAGGGTGAGCGTGAGGTCGGCCCGTATGATGTTGGAGTGGATGTTGTAGGTGTTGTCCTCCGTCATGAGCCCCGACGGGATGTCGATGGCAACCACTTTGGCGGGGCTCTGGTTAACGTATTTCACTAAAGAGGCGAACCCTCCGGCCAGCGGTTTGTTGAGTCCGGAGCCGAAGAGGCCGTCAACAACCAGCGTGTCGGCATCCAGTTTGGGCGGATCGAAGTTGAGTGAAATCTCCGTGAAGGCCTTGATGCGCTTGCTCTCGGCCACGCGCCGGCGGTTGGCTTCGCACTCCTCGGAGAGGTGGTTGTGGATGTTGAAGAGATAGACCGATACCTGGTAGTTCTGTTCGGCAAGCATGCGGGCCACTGCCAGCGCATCGCCGCCGTTGTTGCCCGGTCCGGCAAAGACCACTACGGGCGTGCGTTCGGACCATGTCTCGGTAATGGCGCGGGTGAGCGCCTTGGCTGCACGCTCCATTAAATCAATGCTTTTGATGGGTTCGTGCTCTATAGTATATCTGTCGAGCTCATGAATTTGAGCACTTGTAAAAATCTTCATAACTCTGCAAAAATACAAAATTAATGCTAATCAGTGACCATCGTTTGCCATATTTTTAGTAATTTTGCTCCAAATTATCTAAAAACAAGCGATGAGTGTAGTTAAAATCAAGGACAAGACGTTCAAGACGTTCATCCCTGAAGAGGAGATTCTGCAGCGCGTGAAGGCCGTTGCAGAGAAAATAAACCAAGACATGGAGGGCAAGAATCCTCTGTTTCTGGCAGTTCTGAACGGTTCTTTCATGTTCGCGGCCGACCTGATGCGCTTCATAACAATACCGAGTGAGATTTCCTTTGTGAAGCTGGCATCCTATCAAGGCACCACCTCAACGGGCAAAATCAAGGAGGTCATAGGGCTCAACGAGGACCTGCACGACCGCACGGTCATCATTGTAGAGGATATCGTAGACACGGGCGCCACGATGAAACAGATGATAGAGTCGCTCGGCACACGTGGCCCCAAGAGCGTGCACATCTGCTCGCTGCTCGTCAAGCCGGGCAAACTGCAGGTTCCGCTCAACATAGAATACGCGGCAATGAACATCCCCAATGATTTCATAGTGGGCTACGGGCTCGACTACGACCAGCAGGGGCGCAACCTGCGGGATATCTACACGCTCGTGAAAGATTAATTTTTTCAATACAAAACATAAAGATGAAGAATATTGTTATTTTCGGTGCACCCGGTTCAGGCAAAGGTACGCAGAGCGACAAGCTGATAGCCAAGTACGGCTTTGAGCATATCTCTACCGGCGACGTGCTGCGAAACGAGATGAAAAACGGCACCGAACTCGGTAAAACTGCAAAGGGTTACATAGACAACGGGCAGCTTATTCCCGACGAGTTGATGGTCGATATCCTGGCCAGTGTTTACGACAGCTTCGGCAAGGAACATAAAGGCGTAATCTTCGACGGCTTCCCCCGCACCATTCCACAGGCCGAGGCACTCAAGCAGATGCTTGCAGCGCGTGGCCACAAGGTGGCTGCCATGATAGAGCTCGACGTGCCCGAAGAGGAGCTGATGAAGCGTCTCATCCTGCGCGGACAGCAGAGCGGCCGCAGCGACGACAACGAGGAAACCATCAAGAAGCGCCTCGACGTTTACCACAGCCAGACCGCTCCGCTCATTGAGTGGTACGACAAGGAAGGCATCCGCCACCACATTGTTGGCTTCGGCGAGCTCGACCGCATCTTCGGCGATATCTGCAAGGTAATAGACAACCTATAAACAAAGACATTACAGCGAAAGAATGGGAAAATGAAAGATTCCTTTCTGACCGGAAGAATCTTCATTTTTTCATTCTTTCTTTTTAAAGATACAGAGGCAATGGCAGATTCCAACTTCGTTGATTACGTAAAGATTTACTGCCGCTCGGGCAAGGGCGGCCGAGGCTCCATGCACCTGCGCCACGTGAAGTACCAGCCTAACGGAGGCCCGGATGGCGGCGACGGCGGCCATGGTGGCAGCATCTATCTTCGCGGCAACCATAATTATTGGACTTTGCTGCACCTGAAATACCAGCGACATGTATTCGCCGAGCACGGCGGTAACGGCGGACGAGACAAGTGCCACGGTACCGATGGCAAGGATATGTACATAGACGTGCCCTGCGGTACGGTGGTGTACAATGCCGAAACGGGCAAGTACGTGTGCGATGTCACCTACGACGGGCAGACGGTTCTGCTGCTCAAGGGCGGCCGGGGAGGCTTGGGCAACTTCCAGTTCCGCTCCGCAACCAACCAGGCTCCACGCTATGCGCAGCCTGGTGAGCCGATGGAAGAGATGACAATCATCCTGGAACTCAAGCTGCTGGCCGACGTCGGCCTGGTGGGATTTCCCAATGCAGGCAAGTCGACGTTGCTTTCGTCGCTCTCCAGCGCGCGCCCCAAGATAGCCAACTATCCCTTTACAACGCTCGAACCGTCGCTGGGAATAGTGGGATATCACGACAACAAGTCGTTCGTCATGGCCGACATTCCGGGCATTATCGAAGGAGCAAGCGAGGGAAAAGGCCTCGGCTTGCGCTTCCTGCGCCACATCGAGCGCAACTCGTTGCTGCTGTTCATGGTGCCGGGCGATACCGACGACATCAAGAAAGAGTACGAGGTGCTGCTCAACGAGCTGCGGCAATTCAACCCCGACATGCTCGACAAGCACCGCGTTCTGGCCGTTACCAAGTGCGACTTGCTGGATGAAGAGCTCATCGAGATGCTTCGTGACACGCTGCCTGCCGACCTCCCCGTGGTCTTCATCTCTGCAGTAACGGGACAGGGGCTCAACGAACTCAAGGATATACTATGGAAGGAGCTGAACAGCGAGAGCAATAAACTGCAGGAAATAACGGCCGAGGACACCCTCGTACACCGTGACAAGGACATGAGCAGCTTCCGGGCAGAGATGCAGGATGAGGGCGAGGACGGCGACGTTGAGTTCATGGATGCCGACGAGTTGGAAGATGTTGAAGACCTGGAGGATTTTGAATACGATGACGACGCGACGTTATGACCCCACCGGTACTGATACATTACGATATAGGTAACGGCGTAACGGCCTTCAGCACCACCCGCCGCGGCGGTGCGAGCAAGGGTAACTACGGCACGTTTAACATCAATCCTTACTGCGGAGACGATGAGGCGGCCGTGGCGGAGAACCGCAGGCTGCTGGCTGCAGAGCTTGGCATCGGTGCCGATAGCATCGTGCTGCCCCGCCAGACGCACGGAGCAGAGCTGCGGCTCATTGGTTCAGAGTTCTTTACCTTGGGCTCCGGCGTTCGGGAAATGTTGCTCGACGGCGTAGATGGCGTGCTGACCAGCCTGTCGGGCGTGTGCATCGGCGTTTCAACTGCCGACTGCATTCCCGTTCTCCTGTACGATGCAGCGCACAAAGCCTGCTGCGCCGTGCATGCCGGATGGCGCGGAACAGTGCAACGAGTGGCCATGAAGGCGGTGGCCGAGATGCGTGCCGCCTTTGGCACCGACCCCGCCCGGCTGCGTGCCGTGATAGGTCCGGGCATTTCGGAGGCTAACTTTGAAGTGGGCCAGGAGGTGTACGACCGGTTTGCCGAAGCTGGTTTTGACATGGCGCAGATAGCCGTCAGACATGGCAAATGGCACATCAATCTGCCCGAGTGCAATCGTTTGCAGCTGATGCAGGCAGGCGTCAGCCCCGACAACATACAGCAGTCGGGCGTGTGCACCTACTCTCATTGCGATGAATACTTCTCGGCTCGCCGCCTTGGCAGTGCTTCCGGCCGCATCTTCACCGCCATTATGCTACGATAACAGTTACCCAGAAAACTTGATGAATGAACCGTAAATTCAGATATATCCTTACTCCGTTGTTGCTTGTCACGGCGCTTTCGGCCTTTGCACCGTCAAAAGACAAGTTCACGCCTGCCGAAATGCAGCAGATTAGTATAGAAACCCCAGGTCTCTTTGCGGCGTCCGATGCTTTCACGGTCGACTTCACCGGCGTGAGCAAGTCTGATTTCTCATTCCCCCTTCCGGTTGGAAAGGCGACGCCGTCTGCCGGCAATTCCGAGCTTGAAATCAGCACCAAGGAGGGCGATGCCGTAAAAGCAATGTTCGACGGCGTGGTCCGTCTGTCGCGTAACATTCCCGCTTTTGGCAACGTTATCGTGCTGCGGCACGCCAACGGGCTGGAGACCGTGTACGGTGAAAACGCCCAGAACATGGTCAAGGTGGGGCAGGAGGTGAAGGCCGGACAAACCGTTGCCATCGTTGGCGGCCGCAACGGCCGCAGCTACTGCCGCTTTGCCATCATGGTGAACGGGCGCCGCATCAATCCCGAAACCATACTCGACATTCGCCGCCACAGCTTCAAGAAGCAGCTGTTGCTCATCGAGAAGCGCGGCGCACGTATCGAAGTAAACACCCGCAGCGGCGAGAAAGCGAAGACCGGACGCAGCCTCGACCCCGACCGGGAGAGCGACCCGTTCCTGCAGAGCGTCACTTTCAAGCTGAACCTGGAAGAAATAGAGCAGGAGCACTGGGCCTATCCGCTGCCCGGGAGTCACGTTATCAGCCCCTACGGAGGCAAGCGCCACCACGGCGGAGTGGACATCAAGACAAAGCCGAACGACAAGATTTTGGCTGCCTTCGACGGCGTGGTGACCCGTGCCTGCGCGTATTTCGGCTACGGTAACTGCATCGTCATCCGCCATGCCTACGGTTTCGAGACGCTCTACAGCCACCAGTCGCGCAACTTTGTGAAGGTGGGCCAGCGGGTAAAAGCCGGCCAGGTGATAGGCCTCACGGGCCGAACGGGCCGCGCCACTACGGAGCATCTGCATTTTGAGACCCACTTCCGCGGCCGCCGCTTCAACCCCGCCGTTCTCTTCGACCATATCGGCAAGAAGCTGCAAGCCGTCACCCTGACGCTCAGCAAGAGCGGAATGGTGAGCTCGAAGAGGAACTGAGCCGGCGTGTGACAGCTGTCGAATGATTGTGCGACACTTGTCACACGATTGTGCGACACCTGTCAAAAGTTCCCGGAACATGCTTCCAAGACCTTCTTCCACAGCTAACAAAACCCAAAAGGGATGCCCGCCACGTGGTGAGCATCCCTTTCTTATTTTTTCTTCTTGTGCCTGTTGGCGCGCTGTTCGCGGTATTTAGCCTTCTGGCGGGCACTGCCCGAGCCGTGGGCTCCGGTAATGTACTTCTTCTTGCGGGCCTTGGTCTTGACCTTGTCGTCGGCCTTTCCGCCTCCGGCAGATGAGCCTTTGAAAACCAGTCCGCCTTCAATGATTTCGTCGATGTCCGTCATTTTCTTCTTTCTTTAGTTGTTGCTGCAGGCTGCGCAGGCGTTAGTGGTGGAAGAGGCGCACGCCCGTCATGGCCATGGCAATGTTGTATTTGTCGCAAGTCTCGATGACATTGTCGTCGCGAATGGAGCCTCCGGCCTGGGCGATGTACTGCACCCCGCTCTTATGGGCGCGCTCTATGTTGTCGCCAAAGGGGAAGAAAGCGTCGCTGCCCAGAGCTACGCCCGTGTTGCGGGCTATCCACGCCTTCTTTTCTTCGGGCGTGAAAGGCTCCGGCTTCTCCGTGAAGAAGTTCTGCCAGGTGCCCTCGCGCAGCACGTCCTCACACTCGTCGCTGATGTAAACGTCGATGGTGTTGTCTCTGTCGGCGCGCCGGATGCCCGGTTTAAAGGGCAGATTCATGACCCGGGGCGACTGGCGCAGCCACCAGATGTCGGCCTTGTTGCCGGCCAGTCGGGTGCAGTGTATGCGGCTCTGCTGTCCTGCACCGATGCCGATGGCCTGCCCGTCCTTGGCGTAACATACGGAGTTGCTCTGCGTGTACTTCAGGGTGATGAGGGCGATAACCAGGTCGCGCATGGCTGCCTGCGGTATTTTCTTGTTTTGGGTGGGCCTGTTGGTAAACAGGTCGGGGTCATCAAGCCTCACGTTGTTGCGTCCCTGCTCGAAACTGATGCCGAACACCTGCTTACATTCAATGGGTGCGGGGCGGTAGTTGGGGTCTATTTTGATGACGTTGTAGGTTCCCTTGCGTTTATTTTGCAGTATTTGGAGGGCTTCAGGGGTATAATCCGGGGCTATCACGCCGTCACTTACTTCGCGTTTGATGAGTGTTGCCGTGGCTGCATCGCAGGTATCACTCAGTGCAACGAAGTCGCCGTAGGAGCACATGCGGTCGGCTCCGCGGGCACGGGCATAGGCGCAGGCCAGCGGAGTGAGAGGTATCTCCACGTCGTCTGTGAAGTATATCTTGCTCAGCGTGTCGCTCAGAGGCAGCCCGATGGCAGCTCCGGCGGGCGATACGTGCTTGAACGAGGCTGCTGCAGGCACTCCGGTGGCGGCCTTGAGCTCGCTTACGAGCTGCCAGCTGTTGAGCGCGTCGAGGAAGTTAATGTAGCCCGGGCGGCCGTTGAGCACTTCGATGGGGAGTTCGCCTTCGGTCATGAAGATACGCGAAGGCTTCTGGTTGGGATTGCATCCGTACTTTAATGCTAATTCTTTCATAAGGGGCGAAATTGTTTTCTTTGTGCAAAAGTAATATTTTTAGCCGACATTTAGCCGCCGTATGCTAATTTTTCATACCTTTGCAGTGCAATTATTTGAATGGTTAGGATGATGAAAAGGGATTTGAAACTCCTGGCTGAGGCTTTGGAAAAGAAAGCGGGAACGGAGCTCCGGGAGCTTTCCGGCTTCCGTAAACTCATGCAGCGGCTCCGGCTTGGCGAGAAGCCGTCGGCCCAGACGCTCGACAGGCTGGCCCTGTTCATGGGCTTCCAGAACTGGACCGACCTGCACGAGGCGCTCAAGGGCAATGCCGACGCCGAGCGTAACTACGAAGACACCGACCACGAATAGCCCCTGCGCAGCCCCTGCTGCTGGCGTGCGGCTTTACGATAAACAACGGCCAGGGCCTCTCCTGCCGGAGAGCAGGCAAAATAAAAAGAGATTCCACCCTTGGGCGGAACCTCTTTTTATCTTTTTCCTCTGGATTTGCAGGATTCTGGTTATTCTCCTGTAAGCGTGCGTCTCTCCTTGATACGGGCCTTCTTACCTGTAAGATTGCGGAGATAGTACAGCTTGGCGCGACGCACCTTACCACGCTTGTTCACCTCAATACTGTCGATGTTGGGCGACTCGATGGGGAATATACGCTCCACGCCTATGGTTCCCGACATCTTGCGAACGGTGAAACGCCTCTTGTTGCCGTGGCCGTTAATCTTGATGACTACGCCACGATAGAGCTGGATACGCTCCTTAGAACCCTCGACGATTTTGTAAGCGACAGTGATGGTATCGCCCGATTTGAACTCGGGGAACTGCTTGTCGGTTGCAAATGCTTCTTCAGCAACTTTAATTAAATCCATTGTTACAACTAATTAAATTTGTTTGTCGTTCCAACCCAACATGGCTAATGACACGTCCACTGCCAGCGGTTAGGCCGAAAAGCGGATGCAAAGGTACGACTTTTTTCCATAAGCGCCAAACGAAAATTCATTTTTCGTGACTTTTTCTCCCAACTTTCCGTTCCCTCATCCGTTTTCTTTTAAAATGCCGAAACTTACGCTCAAAGGTGCTGCAAATGAATAAAAATCAGTAACTTTGTACCGTAAAAGCTATTGACTATGAAGCAGAAACTCCTCTGGGCTGGACTGCTGCCGGCGCTGCTGCTGGCCTCCGCCTGCAAATCACAGTATAAGCTGGCCGGCATCAGCCGCTCGCGCATACTCGTAGACAGCCGCTACGACGCCGCCCCCGATGCCCGCGCCACGGCTTTCCTGCAACCTTACAAGCGGCAGGTGGACAGCATCATGAGCCCCGTGGTGGGCTCCGTGGCCCGCTACATGGCCGCCGGGAGGCCCGAGAGCGAACTTTCCAACCTGCTGGCCGACATCCTCGTGTGGGGCGGCCGGGCCTACGGAGAGCAGCCGGTAATGGGCGTTTACAACATGGGAGGCATCCGCGCGGCCTTTGCCAAGGGGCAGGTTACCAACGGCGACGTGATTGACGTGGCGCCTTTTGAGAACAAAATATGCTTCCTCACCCTGCGGGGCGACCGCCTGCTGCAGCTCTTCCGCGAGATGGCGGCAATGGGAGGCGAGGGCGTGAGCCACGGAGTGGAGCTGGTCATCACGGCCGACGGCAAGCTCAAGTCGGCCCGGCTCAACGGCCGCCCCATTGACCCAGCCGCCAGCTATCGCATAGCCACGCTCGATTACCTGGCCCAGGGCAACGACAAGCTGGAAGCTTTTAAGCAGGCCACGCAGGTGGTGAGCCCGCAAGACCAGCAGAACAACGTCCGCTTTATCATCATGGACTACTTCCGTGAGCAGACCAAGGCGGGCAAGATAGTAGACAGCCAAAAGGAAGGAAGAATTAAAGTAGAGTAGAAAATGAAGAAGAACATCCTGCTGGCAGCCCTGCTGCTGGTGCTGCTGATGCCCGCATCGGCACAGAAGAAACTCGTGATACTGCACACCAACGATACCCACAGCTGCATCTTGCCGCTCAATGAGAACCTGGCCGACACCATGCTCGCCGGCCGCGGAGGCTTCCTGCGCCGCATCGCCATGCTCAAGGAAGAGCGCCGGAAGAACCCCGGCCTGCTGCTCTTCGACAGCGGCGACTTCTCTCAAGGGTCGCCTTACTACACGCTCTTCAGGGGCGACGTGGAGATAGGTCTCATGAACCAGATGGGCTACGACGCCTCTACCATCGGCAACCACGAGTTCGACTTCGGGCTCGACAACTTGGCCCGCCTCTTCCGCAAGGCCAATTTCCCCATCCTGTGTTCCAATTACGACTTCGCCGGTACGCCCCTGCGCGACATCGTGAAGCCCTACATCATCCTGCGGCGCAACGGCATCAAGGTTGGCGTCTTTGCCCTCGACCCTCAACTGGAGGGCCTTGTGTCGCAGCAAAACTACGGCCCGCTCGTTTATAAAGACCCCGTGCAGGTAGCCAACGAGATGGCCTCGATGCTCAAGAACAAGAAGAAATGCGACGTGGTAATCCTGATTTCGCACCTCGGATGGGGCGAAAAGGGCATGAACGACCAAACGGTTGTGGCCCGTTCGCGCAACATCGACCTGGTGCTGGGCGGCCATTCGCACACCTACTTCAAGCAGCTGCGCTACGTGAAGAACCTCGACGGCCGCAACATACCCATCGACCAGAACGGCAAAAACGCCATCTACGTGGGCCGGATGGAGCTCCGCTTCGACAAGAAATAGCCCGGCACTGCTGCTCGAAACAGAAGAACCGGCCCCGAAGAGATTGTTCTTTCGGAGCCGGTTCTTCGCTTCCTGATTTCCCGTATGCTACACCTCTTGCCGCCTCCTGCTGCCATCGGCTTTCAAACAGCTATGCTTCAAGCCCCTTGATGCAGCCCTTCAAGCCCGCCGAAGGTATCGGTCAAGGGGCTTGAAAGACAGCTATAAGAAAGGCAGTTCTTCGGAGGGCGCCGGCTCGCTGGTAAACAGATTATTACAGAGGGCCTCACTTTTCGCAACATCTGCTATCTTGTTTCTGAATGACATGTAAGTTTCCAGACGCTCGATTTCTTGTTTTCGTTTGATGCCTAACTCTATAAAATCCTGTTCCTGCTCAATTCCAAGATAGCGTCGACCAATGAGATTGGCAGCAATGCCTGTGGTGCTGGAACCTGCAAAGGGGTCTAAAATCCAGTCGCCTGGTTTGGTTGAGGCCAGAATAATGCGGCATAGCAATGCCAGAGGCTTTTGGGTGGGATGCTTGCCACACTTCTTTTCCCACGGTGCTATGGCCGGCAGACGCCATACATCCGTCATTTGCTTCTCGTCGTTGAGGTGCTTCATCATCGGGTAATCGAAGTAGTGCGCTGCCTTTTGGCTTTTACGTGCCCAGATGATGAACTCGGTAGAGTGGGTGAAGTAGCGGCAGGAGAGGTTGGGTGGCGGGTTTGTTTTGGCCCAGGTGATTACGTTCAGTATCTTGTAATCAAGCTGCTGCAAACATTCAGCCACCGAAAATATGTTATGGTAGGTACCCGAAATCCAGATGGTTCCGTTATCTTTTAATTTCTCCTTGCATAGTTTGAGCCAGCTGTAGTTGTACTCGTGCATCCTTTCGGGCGTGAGTCCCTTGTCCCAGCTGCCTTTGTCAACACACGCCATCTTGCCGCTCTGACAGCTGATACCTCCGTTGGAGAGAAAGTAGGGTGGGTCGGCAAAAATCATACTGAAGCTGAAATCAAACATTCTCAACATCGTCATGCAGTCTCCATGCAGCAGGTTAAATGCGTGGTCGGTTGATTTGAAATATGCTTTTAGCTTGTTTGTAGCCATTTTCTCCGTTTAAGTGATACGAAAACTATGGATGTGCTGGAAGGTTTGCTACTGCCCAGTCCGGTGTGACTGGCGGGCGGTTAGGGTGGTGCTTGCGTAACGTTTCAGGGCAACTCCTGCTTAATTTGCATTATCCAGTCGTGAACCGTGGTGAGATTATATATCCGGGGAATAAGGTAGAAAGCTTCTTCCAGCTTGTTCTTAGCTTTATACCAGCCTTGTCCGTCGGTAATCCAAGCAAACTGAAAGCCCGGTACCCGGTTTATTTTGGGAGCGATGTCAGAGTAGGAACGGGCAACCTCGTTGAGTTTGGAGCCACTGCTGCTGTAGAAGTTTACTTCTGTCAGGTAGGTTGTCTGGTCGGTGGTGATGACGAAATCGAATCTTTTCTTGTCCTCGCCCAATACCGAGAGTTCCGGATAAACGGTAGAATTAACTTCTCTGGCATAAGGTATCCCGGCTTCGCTGAACAGGGTTGCTACGAGATTTTCCATGGAGTCGCCACTCCGGTTTTTGCGGGCATGCGTGTCGAGGCCTGTTTCAACGCCGAAAACATAGTCTACCAGGTTCTTTACCTGCTTGGACCGGAATACGGTTTCCAGCCCCGTTTGATGAATAAACTCAATAACGCCCTCTACGTTGTTGGCGTAGTTGCCGAGCAGCTGCACTTGTCCCTTGTTGGTAATAACGGTTTTCTTCTCCTTGGCTCGCACGGCTACAAGGATTTCCAAAATGCTGAAGACCTTTGGATTCTCATCCCACAGCTTTCTGATGGCAGCTTCCATGTCTTGCTGGCCTATCAGGTAATTGAGTTGGTTGAGCTTAATGGAGATTTTCTCTACATTCTCGCTGATTTTTCCGAAGTCGCAAATAGAGTTCAAGGTCAGGTTAGTCTCCTTGAGTTGTGACAGGAATGTTGCGAAGTCTGCTTCTGTGTGTACTTTCATTTTATTTCTGTTAAAGTGGTTGGTCGGCTGTTTCGTAATCGTTGTGGATAAGTAACTCGGTGAGTTTTCCGCGTTTCTGCGGATTGGAGTTGACGGCACGCGAAGCCCATACCCGGTTTATATGAAACTGGGCATAGTGTCTTTCAAAGAAGTCATCGGTGGGATTGTGAGCCTTGCAGTCTGCGTTGCTAAGCATCCAGAGACACTGTGGCGAAGATATTCGGGTGCAAAGGGCAGCCAGCTCTGCCTGATCGGCATCGCTAAAGTCGTTTTGGGTGTAGGATGTAAAGCTGGATGTAGCCGAAAGAGGACGATAGGGAGGGTCGAAATAAATGAAGTTAAGCCCTCTGTTGTCTATAAGTTCTTCGGTTTCCAGATATGAACCGGTTGTGATTTCAACCTGGAACTGATTTAACAAGGCACTATCACTCAGGATGACTTCGGCATTGCAGATAGTTGGATGGGCATATTTGCCGAACGGAACATTAAATTTCCCGTTTCGGTTTACGCGATACAACCCGTTGAAGCAGGTCTTGTTGAGAAATATCAGGTAGGCTGTGTTTGTTAGAGAGTTGGCCGGGTGGGTGTTAAACTCCGCTCTGATGTCGAGAAAGAACTGTTTTCTGCCTGTTTCGTTGTTAATGGAAAGATAGTCGTTTTCAATGTTGCCAAGTACTCGGATGAGCTGTTGAGGCTCTTTCTTAATGGTTTGGTAAGCCCTGATAAGATTTTCGTTGATATCGTTGATGACAGCTCTCTTTACATTGGAAAAATGGCGGAGGATGAAGAACAACATCGCACCGCCACCCACGAAAGGTTCAATATAAGTAAAAGGCTCGGTATAGAGTCGCTTTGGGAAGAAAGAACTAAGCTGGCCGAGCAGCTGCGTCTTTCCTCCAACCCATTTGATAAAAGGTTTGGCTGATGTTTCTTCTCTCCTCATGATAGGCTTTGAAGAAACAAAATAACAAATAATTATCGGCAAACAATACGAATGATCATTATTTAATATTTATGATCATTTGTGATCATAAGCACATTGGTATATCCTTTCAGGTGCCGAAGTGTGAGGGTTGAAGAACGGGTAGGTTTTGGCTGCAATGTCATCAGGGCATGCCAAAATTGCTACCGGTGTTATCTTCTCTACTCAAAGTAGAAGGTGAGGACTATCATCTTGGTGTGCGCCTTGGAGACAGACAGGGCTTGGGGAAGCATGTTCTTGTCGCGTAGCTGGGCCGGGTGGTTGGTGTCGAGGCTGTTGGTAAGGCCGAAGAGAAACTTCAGTTCGGGGCGTAACTTGAAGAACTGCAGGTAGAAGTCGCAGCCTACGCCGGCTTCGGCATAGACGTCGTACTTCTTCAGGCGGATGTAATCGTCGCCGCTACCGCTCAGGTTGAGCATGGGGTTGAGGCCGGCCATGAGATAAGGACGGTGGTTGTTGTTGCGCGGGGCGGCAAAGATGAGGTCGAAGGCCGAGGAGATGTAGACGGTTTTCAGGTCTTGCCGCTGCTGGGTGGGGTTGCCCTCGGCGTCGGGTTGTGAATGGTTGGTGAAGGTGAGATGGCGGTTTCCGAAGTACATGGCCGGGGCGATGCGGAACTGGAAGTTGGTGTTGAGGCGGAACTCTCCAAGCACACCAACGGTTAGCCCGGGGTCCCAACGGTCCTGGTCTGCGGTTACCGTGGTCTCGCGGGTGGTGCCGTCGTCGAAAGTAATGGTCTGGGGGCCGGCATTGGTAAGCTCTATGTCCTGCAAGTGAGTGCCTACAAGGATGCCGAAATGGAATGGCCGCAGGTCGGTGTAGGGCCTGTTTTGTACGGCTCGCCCCTGTGCCTGTGCCTGCAGGGTGGCCGTAGCGAGTATGAGGAGGATGGACAGTATCTTTTTCATATCGTTATAATAACGCAGCTTCTGGTTGCTTATTGTGTTTGTCAGGCGGGCGGTGAAGTATTAATTAAGAAAAAAATCGCTCATCATTTGTAGGTATTTCGAATTTATATTGTATCTTTGCAACGTACACGAGTAGGTATTCTTACAGTGAATGTACACAAACATTATTAACAATAAATTATCAATTAAGTATGGCTTACGTAATTAGCGACGACTGCATTGCTTGCGGTACATGTATTGACGAGTGCCCTGTAGGCGCAATTTCTGAAGGCGATAAGTATGTTATCAACCCTGATCTTTGCACGGAGTGCGGTACTTGTGCTTCTGTATGTCCTAACGAGGCAATCAGTCTTCCTGAATAAGGAACGGATAGAAAGAATGATAGAAGGCGGTTCTTACCTAAGAACTGCCTTTTTTGTTGTCTTGCTTTGAGGTGAAAGTGTGGTTGGTTAGTTCAGTTGTTGGCAGCCTTTGATAGCTGTGCAGGTATAAACAAAAAGAGGTGGAAGTCTGCTGACTTCCACCTCTTGGTATTTGTTCTGTGTGCCGGAGGATGTCCGGACGGTTGATTATTCTGTGGGTGTTGTCTCGTTGAGACCGAGTGCAGCCTTGGCGTTGGCATCGTTCGGGTCAAGCTTGATAAGCATCTCGTAGTAAGGCTTGGCCGATTCGAGGTCGTTCTTGATACCTGCATAGTAGTAGCCTATGTTCTGGAGGCAGCTGATGAGCGTGGCCTTCTCCGATTCGTCGGTGGTATTTTTCAGCGCGTCGATGGCCTTCTTATAGTATTCGGCTGCCTGGTCGTGCAGTTCAACCTGTGTGGCGCTGATGCCGGCCTGGTGGAATGCCCAGCCTGAAATTGACGGCCACTTGCTTGCCATGTTGTCATAGATGGCGAAGGCTTTCTGCATGATGGTGAGCTTATCAGTGGTTGCTTTCTCTGCCTTGGCCACGTAGATGTTGGCAAGTTTGGCAAAGTCGGACGGCGTAGCGTTCTGGTTGTTGTCCATATACTTCTGACTCCACTCCAGCGCCTTGTCTTCCTGGCCGGCAGCCTGATAGGCCTCGGCTATATACTGGTAGGGCTTGAAATCGGTGTTGTCGATGGCGAAAGCCTTCTGATACTGCTCGATGGCTTTGTCGAACTGGCCGTTGCCCTTCAGGGCCTGGCCGTAGTAGAGATAGTCGCGGGCACTCTTCTTCAGCGTGTCGTTGTTGACAACTGACTCGGCATAACCCAGCGCCTCGGTGAACTTCTGCGTATCTACTGCCGACCACATGGCTACACGGTTGAAGAGGGTGTTATTGGGGAACTTGTTCTTGCCGAACTTGGCCAGCTCCAGTGCCTCGTCGTACTTGTGCAGATAGTAGTCGGTGATGTCGTAGTTGCCGAGATAGTACTCACTCATCTGGTTCTTGTCGGCTTTTGAGAAGAATTCGTAAGCCTTCTCGTAGTTCTGTCCGATGTAGAAACTGTTTCCGGTCTCGGCATCAACAGGGAAGTCGGGACGTATTTGCTTCAGTTTCTGCAGCGCCTTGGCACTCTCGTCGGGGTCTACCTTACGATATACGTTGGCGTAACGCATGTATCCGTCGGGATTCTTCGGATCCATCGTCATGGCCTGTGAGTACCACATGGCAGCGTCGCCGCCACTGTCCTGCATGGCCTTGATGTCGCCCAGCAGGATGTAAGCTGCGCCGCAGCTCTTGTCCTTGGCTATGGCCATGTTGGCAGCGGCCTCTGCCTCGGTGAATTTCTTGTTCATGGCGAACAGTTCACCCAGTGCAACGAGAGCCTTGGGGTTCTTTTTGAACACTTTCTGATAGTCCTTCGTGAGGTCCTTCAGTGCTTTCGCATCGCCTGCATTCGTTTTAAGTACGTTCTCGATAGGCTTCAGTTTGTCCTGATAACTAATCTCCTGAGCCATTACCGGAGCTGATAATCCCATCATCAAGGCTCCTGCTAATACATATTTGATTGCTTTCATAATTCTAATTTTTTAAATAGGTTCGCTATGTTTCTATTTTCCCGTTTGACGGTTAGGTTGCTGGAAAGTTTATTTCGTTCAGCTATTTTTCACGTTTACAGTTCGAATGTTAATTTCTCCTCTGTAGGGCAGCAAGCCTGCTCGGAAGATGATGAGCTGCCCCTTGGGGCTGGAGATGTAGTTGGCAAAGCTCCAGGGCAGGGCTTTGCTGGGATCTACAACAATGCAGTATATTGTTCTGACGAATGGATATCTTCCATCCAGCAGGTAGGCTTGGTAAGGTTTCCAGCTGTTCATCTCTGTTGCCTTGTCCTTTATGGATACCTGCATCACATGAATATTCTTCTTGAAGGTGGTGTTGGTTGTGTCCCTACGGTCGTTGAGCCAGTTGGATCCAATGACACCAATGGCGTTGGGAGTCTTGTCCACATAGTCGATAACGGCCTTGCTGTTCTTGGCAGCAACGATGTTAGGACTGTTGATGGGCTTGCCTTCCAGCAATGAGTCGACAGCGTAGTTGAGCGTTGCGCTCTGTTTGTTGTCGAAAACCACTTCTATTTCCCCACGTTTGGAACCCGAATTTATTTCGTTCCAGTTGGTTGCCTGCCCGCTGAGAATGCGCTTGACATCCTTTACGGTGATGCAGGTGTCATTGTTCTGTTTGTTGACAATGAGCGCCAAGCCGTCGTAGGCAATGGGAAAAACAGAAGGAATGATGTTCTTTTGTTTGATAAACGCTATTTCGTTGGGAGTCAGCCCGCGTGATGTAATCAGCAAGCAAGTTTTAAGGTCGCGTATCATCTTAAGTCCCGTAATCTCATCAGTGTAGATGGGCTTGAGGTGAGCCTTTGGGTAATCGAACTCAAACTGCTGCCTCTCCTCTTCAATGATGGGACTAAAACTTTCGTCAGAGACGAAACTAATCGTCCCTGACGTCGGTGTATCAGTTCTTCCTGTCTTCTTCTTGTCGGAACAAGAAGCGACAAGAAGAACTGAAAGGGTTAATCCTACGAATATGTAAGATAGGTTCTTTTTCATTAAACTGTTGTAGTTACTGAAGTTTGAAAGTTACAGGTACGTTGTATTTCACACGTACTGCCTGGCCATTCTGCCTACCGGGCTTCCAGTGAGGCATGGCGCTAACAACGCGTTCAGCTTCCTTGTCCAGTGACGGGTCAACGGAGCGAGCCACTCTTACCTGAGTGATAGAACCGTCTGTCTCAACAACGAACGAGATTACTACACGTCCCTGAACGCCGTTCTCCTGAGCAACAACCGGGTAGCGGATGTTACTGTTGAGGTACGACATCAGTGCAGCGGGACCACCGGGATAAGATGGCATTTCCTCTACGACGTCAAACACCTTCTGGGTAACTTCCTGCTTTGGTGCAGGAGGTGGAGTGTTCACGGCGATGTCATTGCGCACAGCCTCTACGGTACGGTTAGTTGTTCCCTTGATATTCTCCGTTCCCACGGCAACTTTCTCGTCCAGCTTATCCATCTGCTTCACTTGGTTTTCCTCTTTCACGAGTTCGTCCTTCTTGATGACAGGTGCGGTAAACTTTTGAGTTTGGCGTGCTACGGGAATTTCCTTCTTAGGCTGAATCTTCGGTTTAACGATTTCTTTCTTTTCACGCTTCTTGGCCTGCTCCTGAAGTTTGGAGAGCTCCATAGCTTCCATACGGGCCATGCGAGCCTCTTCGGCTTTCTGAGCCTGAATCTTGTAAACAAGGAATCCACCCACGAGAGCTGCAGCTATGGCCAAGATAAGCAATGCCTTGATGTTTCGGTTCGAAGTCCCTTTACGGAGTTTGTAAGCTCCGTATTCCCGGTTCTTGTTGGCGAACACCATCTCGATCCATTTAGGATCGTATAGATCAATTTTTGCCATTTTCTTTTCTTTTAATTGATAGTTAGTAAATCATCTTAAAGTTTCACGCCTTTTGAAGAGAGTAATTTCTCATCATCAGCACTAATCTTGTCGATGACATAAGTACCAATACTCAAAATCTGCATTTCATCGAGAGCATCAACCAGATTCAGGTACGAAGCATTGTCAGTAGGCTTGATAACGATGGTCAGCGTCGGTATCTTTTCACCTTTGAGGTTACCGCCCTTGATATCGCTAAGCTTCTTCTGATATATACTGTCGTTATACATCTTGGGATTGTTAGCTCTGTCTTGGTTCAGTTCCTTTACTGCCAGTTCAATACGTTCAACGGGCCTTATACCGCTTTCGGTGGCGTGTTCGCGCAGTGCTTTACGAATACCGTTGCTGCCCCAAGTTGTTTCCTTGAGCCATGCGGGATTGTTGTACTGCGGAATACCCTCGCCATAGTAAATCTTATCATTGCTTGCAACGTAGATAGTTACAGTCTCTGATGCCTTGGCCTCGTTCTTCTGGTCTTCCTGAGCGTTCTTGTCATTACTTGGCATGGTGAGCTCCATGGTCTGTGGTTTGCTCAATGTCGTACACAACATGAAGAAAGTGATAAGAAGCATCAACATGTCAACCATAGGGGTGAAATCGACGCGGACGTTAATCTTCTTCTGTTTTGATTTTTCTCCTTTAGCCATTAGTTGTCCTCCTCTTTCTTAAGCTGCGTAATCATATAGTAATGACTTTCGTCCATATCCTGGAGTTCATTCATCACTCTCTTGACCGTCTTGTAGGGAGTCTTAGCATCGGCCTTCAATGCAATCTTGATGTCCTGATTGGCATTTCTGGCTGCATCGACCCACTGCTGGAATTCGCTCATACCGCCCTTGATGCTGTCAAGGGGAATGCCCTTGGTGGGGAGAGTCTTCTGACGAGCCTGCGGCGACATGGTCAGATAGGTACTCAGTTCACTCATCGGTACGCCGAATGTTGACTCGGTCTTGAAAGTTTCCTGTTGTTTACCAGATAGAGATACTCCGAAGCTGGAAGCCATTGCTGTCAATGTGGTACCCAGCTGGTCGGTGTTATCAATACTCATAAATACCTGGCCTTCGCCCGTAGGCTTTCCGGCTTTGATTTCCGGACTGACCAGGATGGTCAGGACGCCGTTCTCAGGCACCTTAATCTCAGACACGGAACCCGGAGTGTTAACCTTCACCGGCTCATTCTTCACGAATGTAGACGTGAGCATGAAGAAGGTAAGCAGCAGGGTCATCACGTCTGACATTGGTGTCATGTCGATCCAGACGTCACTCTTCTTAATTTTTACTTTACCCATAGCGATAAATATTTAAAGGGTTAGCAAAAATTAAGCCTCTTCTGTGTGGTTTGCTTCGTATGTCTGAGCGATAGAATAACCAACCTCGTCGAGGGCGTATGTCAACTTATCAACCTTGTTGGTGTAGTAGTTGTAGGATACAACGGCACACCAAGAGGTACCGATACCGAAGGCGGTATTGATAAGGGCCTCAGAAATACCTTGTGACAGTGCAGCAGAGTCGGCACCACCACCTGCAGACAGAGCAGAGAATGAACGGATCATACCAACAACGGTTCCGAGCAGTCCGGTCAAGGTACCGAGGGTAACGATGGTAGCGATGATGGGAAGGTTCATGGTCAGGGTAGGCATCTCAAGCTGAGTTGCTTCCTCGTGAGCCTGCTGAATCTTGGCAATCTTCTGTGATTTCTTCAGAGCGGCATTGGCACCCGACTCCATGTCAGCGTAAGCGTTCAGAGAAGCCTTAACCACGCTGGCTACAGAACCTTTCTGCTTGTCGCAGAGCTCGTTGGCCTTGGCAAAGTCGTTGGCGTTCAGGGCAGCCTTGATGTTGGCTACGAATTTAGGAAGGGCACCCTTGCCGAATGCGGTCTTCAGAGCGAGCCAGCGCTCGATGGACATAGCGAGCACAGTGAGCAACAGTGTGTGGATTACCGGTACGACGACACCACCCTTAAAGATTGTTCCCCAAACGTCGGCAGGCTGTGTTTTGGCTGCTCCGTCCTGGAAGTGCATCGGGTTACCGAACCATGTGAAGAACAATACGAAAGCGATGATTGCGCAAACGACGATAATCCAGAATGCACCTCTAACTCCTGTGAAGCCCTCAGATTTCTTCTGTGGGGCAGTTGAATTTTGTGTAGTTGCCATAATTTTGAAATTTAATTTTTAGTTATTGATGAATTTAATTGTTTATGTATTCTTTTTCGCTGATTTAATGTTAATATTCAAATGTGCTGAATATGTACTTTAGTAGACCGTACTATTCGGGAGACAAAGATAACAATTTAAAAGCTACCACCAACTATAATTAATAAGTTTTAACGATATATTCCTTTCAAAAAGCTGTCTCCGCCCGTTGTGGTTGCCGTTGTGGGCTATTCGCGGTGCAGTTTGGCCAGTGCCCCGGCTATGCGCCGCATGGCCTCGCGGATGTTCTCGTCGCTGGTGGCGTAGCTCATGCGGAAGCATTGGCCGTCGCCGAAGGCGTCGCCGCCTACCGTTGCCACGTGGGCAGTCTCGAGCAGGTAGAGCGCCAGGTCGGTAGAGTTGTTGATGGTATGGGTGCCGTCGGTTGTTCCGAAGAAGCTGCTGCACTTTGGGAACAGGTAGAAGGCGCCCTGGGGCACGTTTACCTCAAGCCCGGGAATGCGGCTGGCAAGGTCAACTATCAGGTCGCGCCGCCGCTCAAAGGCCTGCCGCATTTCCTCCACGCAGTCCTGTGGGAGCGTGTAGGCTGCCTCGGCTGCCTTCTGGCTTACGGAGCTGGGGCCGCTGGTGTACTGTCCCTGCAGTTTGTTGCACCCCTTGACTATCCACTCCGGTGCAGCCATGAAGCCGATGCGCCAGCCCGTCATGGCGTAAGCCTTGGATACGCCGTTTACGAGTACGGTGCGCTCCTTCATGCCCTCGAACCGGGCAATGCTCTCGTGGTGGCCGATGTAGTTGATGTGTTCGTATATTTCGTCGGCCAGTACGAGCAGCTGCTCGTGCTTTTTTATGACCTCGGCCAGGGCCTGCAGCTCGTTGCGGCTGTAAACACTGCCCGTAGGATTGCTGGGCGAGCAGAGTATGAGCATTCGAGTACGGGGGGTGATGGCCTGCTCCAGCTGGGCGGGCGTCATCTTGAAGTCCTGCTCAAAGCCGGCGTTCACAATGACGGGAGTGCCGCCGGCCAGCTTCACCATCTGCGGATAGCTCACCCAGTAGGGGGCGGGGATGATGACCTCGTCGCCCTCGTTGATGAGTGCGAGCACGGCATTGCACACGCACTGCTTGGCTCCGTTGGAGACCAGTATCTCGTTTTCACTGTATTCGAGGCCGTTCTCCCGCCGCAGCTTGCCTGCAATGGCGGTGCGCAAGTCCTTGTAGCCCGGCACGGGAGAATACTTGGAGTAGTTCTGGTCGATGGCTTTCTTGGCTGCGTCCTTGATGGGTTGCGGTGTGTTGAAGTCCGGTTCGCCCACGCTCAGGTTGATAACGTCGATGCCGCGGGCTTTCATCTCGCTGCTCTTCTGCGACATCACCAGCGTTGCCGATGGCGCGAGCCTGTTCAGCCGGTTGGATAATAGTGCCATAAATGTTGTTTTCTTATTGCGCGAAGTTTCTGCAAAAGTAGTCAAATTATTCTTTTGAACGAAAAAAAAGTGGCATTATTTCAGTTTCAGAGCCGAAATAATGTCACTTTTAACTATTCTTGTTCCGTCCGTACTTGGGGCACCGGGCACCGCCCGTTTTGCCTCTGCGGCAACCCGCGTGTACACGGCGCCGGGGCAGGAGCTATGCTTCAAGGGGCTTGACCCATACCTTCAGGCTCCTTGGAGCTGCCCTTCGGGAGGCTTGAACGGCACGTCCTGTCCGCCTACCCGTATTTTCAGGCCAGATGGAGGTTGTGGCCCATGCGGTCGCGCTTGGTCTCGAGATACCGCTTGTCGTATTTGTTGGGCGTTATCTCAATGGGTACGTTCTCCACTATCTGCAATCCGTAGGCCTCCAGCCCCACGCGCTTGGTGGGGTTGTTGGTCATCAGGCGCATCTTGTGCACGCCCAGGTGGCGCAGCATCTGGGCGCCGCAGCCGTAGTCGCGCTCGTCGGGCTTGAAGCCCAGGTGCAGGTTGGCGTCAACGGTGTCCATGCCCTGTTCCTGCAGTTTGTAGGCGGCAATCTTGTTCATCAGCCCTATGCCGCGGCCTTCCTGCTGCATGTAAATCACCACGCCCTTGCCCTCGTGCTCTATCATCTGCATGGCCTTGTGCAGCTGCTCGCCGCAGTCGCACCGCTGGCTGCCCAGGATGTCGCCCGTGGCACACGATGAGTGTACGCGCACCAGCACGGGTTCGTCTTCGCGCCATTCGCCCTTTACCAGCGCCATGTGCTCCAGTCCGTTGCTGCGCTGGCGGAAGGGTATGAGGTGGAAGTGGCCGTAAACGGTCGGCAGGTCTACTTCCTCGCCAACCTCGATGCTCGATTCCTTCTTCAGCCTGTAGGCTATCAGGTCCTTGATGGTGATGATGCGGAGGCCCCATTCCCGGGCTTTTTCCTGCAGCTGGGGCATGCGTGCCATGGTTCCGTCGTCGTTCATGATTTCCATCAGGGCGCCGGCAGGGTAGAGTCCGGAGAGCTTGCAGAGGTCAATGGCAGCCTCGGTGTGGCCCGAGCGGCGCAGTACGCCGTTGTCCTGGGCGTAGAGCGGGTTGATGTGTCCGGGCCGGCCGAAGGTCTGCGGGGTAGAGGCAGGGTCGGCCAGGGCCTTGATGGTTTCGGCTCGGTCGTGGGTCGATACGCCTGTGGTGCAACCTTCGAGTTTGTCTACCGTCACGGTGAAGGGCGTACCCAGCACGGAGGTGTTGTCGGCTACCTGGTGAGGCAGGTCGAGTTCTTCGGCCCGCGATATGGTGATAGGGGCACAGAGAACGCCCCGGGCGTTCTTGAGCATGAAATTGACCTTCTCGGGCGTAATCATTTCGGCGGCCATGATGAGGTCGCCCTCGTTCTCACGGTCCTCGTCGTCTACAACGATAACGAACTTTCCTTCCCTGAAGTCTTTTAGTGCATCTTCGATGCTGCTGAGTTTGAAGTCTCCCATATTTATACCTTATTAATATATACAGCCCCGGCGCTGTGGCTTGGGCTTGCTGTTTGTTGTTGCTCTTGTGTGTGCTGCTGCGTGGCGGCGGCGAAGCTGCTGTCGGCTATGCGCGAAATGATGTTGGCGTTTACGAGCCTGATGGTGCGCAGGTCGCGCAGCAGGCGGAAGCGGAATCGCCACATGCGGAGGTAGAAGAAGATGCCCACGGGCACAATGATGCCTGCCAGCACGTTCATCCACTTGCGCTCGAAAGGCCGCGTATGGGCCTTCGTAGCCAGTATGGGGTAGTTGTTGAGTTCGGTCAGTATGCGGCTGTCCTTGGTGTTGCTCAGGTCTTCGATGACGGCCTCCAGCTGCTCGCTGATGCGCTCGATGACGTGGTCTTCGCGGTACCTGAAGAACACTTTTACGGCATCGGGCATGGCCTTCAGGTTGTGGTGCATGGAGTAACGGGTTATCTCCTTGCTTATTTGCTTCAGCTTGGCCACGTCGGCAGCATAGTCGGGCGTCTGGATGATTACTTCCTTGCTGAATACGTGGCGTTTCACCCTCAGGCCGAGCATGCGGACAAAGAGGTCGCGCCACAGGTCCAGGTTGAACACCATCGAGTCGTTGCTGGCCTTGTAGGTAACGAACGCCGCCGTAGGTATCAGCACGGCCGAGGCTATACCCTTGCCGAACCAGATGGCCCACATGCCTCCGCGGGCCATGCGGTAGCCGGTGTTGTCGAGTATGTAGTAGATGATGAACACCAGAACCGAGACGATAACCGGCACGCCCAGTCCGCCCTTGCGGATGATGGCTCCCAGGGGAGCTCCGATGAAGAAGAAGATAAGGCACTGGATGGCTAAGGTGAACTTGTTGATGGCTTCTATCTTGTGCCGGCGGATGATGCTGTCGCCGTCGTCGGTAATCAGTTTCTTGAACTCCAGGTCGCTTTTCTCGGACTGCACTCTGCCCAAGGCCTGGTTCACGGTGTTCAGCTTCTCGTTGTCGGGCAGCCTGGAGAAGAGGCTGTCGATGTTGAATGTCTTGGCCTGGGCCAGCCGTACCGCCTTGACCGAATCCTGCGGCGAGGCGTTGTGGGCGCTGTAGTAGATGGCGTTCAAGTCGCGGTAGTAGGCCTTGCCAATGCTGTCGTACTGCAGTTGGAGCGAGTCCAGGTCGCTCCTAATCGCGGCCAGGCTCTTTCCTTTAGCATTGTTGGTAAGGCTCGCCGCATCAGTCATGCTGAAGTCGCCGTCGAAGTCCAGCACTATTCTCTTCGTTCCGAAAGTCTCCCGTCTGTAAGGTACGGCGGCGCTGTTGGCCAGCTCCTGGCTCTGCATGTTCTCAAACCACTCCCCGCTCCAGAGAGTTAACACCAGGTGCTTCTTCTCTTCCGTGGATTGCAGCATGCCCGAGTCGGCCAGAATGATGGCCTGATCTTCGTAACTGCCCGTCATGCGGTAAATCATGATGCCGTACAGCTTGCCCGAGTTCAGGTCCTTGTGCTGCACGTAGATGTTGCTGTTGGGAATGCCGTCATAGAAGATTCCCTCGGGTATTTCCAGCTCAGGGCTCTTCTGTTTCATCGAAATCATCAGCTGCGTTATCTTCATGTTGGCCATGGGACCGATGTTGTTCTGGAAGTAGAACGAGGTGAACATGATGAGAACTGTGATGACGATGAGCGAACGGAAGGTTTGCATGAGCGAGATGCCGGCAGCCTTGATGGCTGTAAGTTCGCTGCTCTCGCCTAAGTTTCCGAATGTAATCAGAGAGGAGAGGAGGATGGCCAGCGGCAGTGCCTGCGGTACCATCATGAGCGCCATGTACCAGAAGAATTGCGCCATGATGTCGAGCGTGAGCCCTTTACCAATCAGTTCGTCAACGAATTTCCACAGAAACTGCATCATCAGCACGAACTGGCAGATGAAGAAAGTTCCGATGAAAAGCAGCCCGAACTGTTTGGCTATGAATATGTCTAATTTCTTGATTCGAAGCATCGATGTCTCTTTTGCAGGCCACTCCGTCACAGCTCCCGCCCGGCAGGGCCGTAAACAAGCGTTCAGTCTGCAAAATTAGCACAAAATTATCACATTACTGCCTTTTTTGGATATTTTATTATTTCTGTCAGGTGATGGGCGTCGCCGTCCTGGCAGGCGGGAGTGGAGTTACATGCCGCTCGTCATGTGCAGCTTCTCTATGTTCTGATCCCAGATATAGTGCAGGTCGTCAATGTCCTCCTGGTCGGCAAAATCGGTTACGGCCAGCACGTAGGAACCGGTCAGGTCGCTCTTTTCCATCCTCATTTCCACGAAATAATCCTTGCTGTCATCTTCCCAGTGGAAACGGATGAGGCTGTATTTCACGATGCTCAGTATCTTGGCTTTCCTTATCTCGTGGTGGCTGCTGGTGTCACCCCAGGTAAAGGTGAGTTCATCGCCGTTTTTCTGCACGTCGTCGGCCAGCCAGCGGGAGAGCCCCGAGGCAGTGCTGATGAAATTCCAGATGATGCCCTGCGAGTTCGATTTTAGTTCATATTCAATGTTCAGTCTTTGCTTGCTCATATGCTAAGTAGTGAAAGATTTGGTTCATGTCACAAAAATACGAATTTTAGATGAATGACGAAAAAATTCCCTGATTAATTTTTGGTTAATAGAAAAAATGTGTTACCTTTGCACCCGCAAATGAGCAGTCATTTTGCTGAAAATGATGGCGGGATAGCTCAGCTGGTTAGAGCGTCGGATTCATAATCCGGAGGTCGTGGGTTCGGGTCCCACCCCCGCTACATTAAAAGTTAAGGAGTTACAGTTTTGCTGTAGCTCCTTTTCATTTTATTTGAAAAGTATCGGGAGGATAGAGTGGCAGAAGGCGGATGATGTGGTGGCGTGTTCCGAGGGCCTGGTGTAAGGCCGGAGGAGTTAAAGGAACGGCAACAAGTTAACAGAAAGGCATGCAGTTGTTTGACGACTGCATGCCTTTTTCGTTATCTGCAGCGTAAGGCGGGGGCTATATCAGCCGCATGCTTTCGGCCAGGCCGATGGCTTCGGTGATGTTGGCTACCCCGAGTTTCTGGAACAGGTGGCGCCGATGGTACTTCACGGTGTTAACGTCGATGAAGAGACTTTCGCCAATCTGCTTCATGTTGAACCCTCGGATGGAGAGGCGCAGGATGTCGGCTTCGCGCTCACTCAGCACAGTCTGTGGCAGGAGTTTCCACCGTTTGGAGGCAAAGGAGTAGGCGTAGTGCTCGCTGCCGCGGCCCACCGAACACACGACATTGCCCTCGCTTTTGGCTGTTGAGAGCGAGACAGAGCACAGGGCCAGCCAGATGTTGCCCTCGGCATCGAGCTGTATGGGCGTCAGTTGGTGGTGGATGAGCTGCTGGTTGCCCTCTCCGTAGCACAGGTGGAAGTCATAATCGATGCTCATAGCCAGCCTTTCCTCGCGCGGATGGCTGTAGAAGAACCTGAAACCGGCCTCATTGATTTCGAGCAGCATCTGCACTTCCTCCGCAGGTACAACCTTTTCGTAGAAGCCATAGCCCATAGCCATGACCTCGTTGGGCGTATGTCCGCACAGAAACAACGGATTGGGCGAAACGTAAATGAAGCCTTTGGCGTTGTAGTCGATAATGTACAGGCTGTGGCTGCTGTTGCGCGACATGGCTTCTGCCATCCTTTCGCACATCTGCACCTGGCCGTACAGCGCCTCGTCTACCTGCATGCGGCCGTCCATGGGCCGGAAGAAACGGTTCAAATCTATCATGCTGTTGCTGCTTTTACGGTTGCAAATATACTAATTTGTTACTGTAAAAACTTCATTTAGCTTCTTTTTTGTGCTTTCAGGCTACACTTTCGGGTAGTTTTCAGGCTCTAACAACGTCAACCACCCAAAAGTGTAGCGGCGGTTCCGATAGTGATTTCTATTTTTGCAACGTCGCCGCAACAATGGGCGACACGATTTCCGTCAAAGTTTAAAGCACGAATGAAAATGAACGACAACCTCGACTTCTCCCTCAACTTCTACACCCTGCCTTGGGCGGTGGTGGGCATCATCAACGGCGCTGCACTCACCGTGGAGTCCATGCGCAGGTCGGCCGGCGAGCTGCCGGCGCAAATCGTGGAGCGCTACGTGCTGGGTTACCTGCGCTTCTGGGGGCTTTCGCTCACCGGAGAAAAGAAACTCACGCCCTGCACCGACGCCCAACTGCAACGCCAAGGCCGCACGCTCATCAGCCAATACGTGCGGCAGAACCCGCCTGCGCGGCCGCTGCCCAGGTTTTATCTCGTACTGACGGGGCAATACCAGTTTGCCGAATGCAGCGGCGGAGTGAGCCCGGTGTACTGTTTATGAGTAATTAAAACCCAACAGATAATGAAAACAACCATTCTTACCGTGCTGCTTGCCCTGCTCTGGGCGGCAGCTGCAACGGCCCGGGACATAACGGGCAGAGTAACCGACGAGCATCAGCAGCCGCTGCAATACGTGAACGTGGTGGCGCTGAACACGGCCGATTCCACCTTCGTACAAGGCTCCGTAACCGATGCCGACGGCCGCTTCACCCTCGCCGTAGGCGACCTGCAGGCCTGCCTGCTCAAAGTAACGTCCGTTGAATTTGAGCCGATTTACATGGAGTTAACAGCCGACGATGCGGGCACAATCGTGCTGCACGAGATGAACCACACCCTGGGCGAGGTGGTGGTAAAGGCCAACCGCCCGCAGTACCGCAACGTGGCGGGAGGCCTGGCGGTAGACGTTGAGCACTCGATGCTGGCCCAAACGGGCACCGCAGCCGATGTGCTGAGCCTGCTGCCGCGCGTGAACGTGGACTCGAAAGGCGAAGTGAGCATCTTTGGCAAGGGCACGCCTATCATCTACATCAACAACAAGAAGGTGCAGAACAAGAACGAGTTGCAGCAGCTCAAGTCGACCGACATCAAGCAGGTAGACATCATCACCAATCCCGGAGCACGCTACGATGCCGGCGTAAGGAGCGTTATCCGCATCAAGACCGTAAAACCGCAGGGCGAGGGACTGAGCTTCAGGGCCGACAACAACGTGGAGTACAACGACTACTGGTCGGGTTTTCAGGAGGATTACGTGAAGTATCGCAAGGGCGGACTTGAGACTTTTGCCGATGCCTACGTATATTCAAGCGTCAACGTACAGCAGGAACGCATCTGGCAGGAGATACACGGGCAGGATGAAATACTGGTAGACCAGCGCATCATTGAGCATAACCGCAGCTGGGGGCTGTACGGCAAGGTGGGTGCAAGCTACGACTTTGATGGCGACAACTCCGTAGGAGTAAGCTATACCCTGAACCGCGACTTCTACAACAAGGGCCGCTCGGCCGGTGGCCGGCATGACATTTACCGCAACGACGTGCTTGAGGACCACATTGACCAGCGCTACGAAACCGACGGAACGGCAGGACCCAGCCACGAGGCCAATGCTTACTACGTGGGAAAGATAGGCAGCGTGGGCGTTGACCTGAACCTCTCGTGCGTGTGGAACAAGAACCAGACCGACAAATACAGCTACGAAGACAGCCCCGCCGAGGGCCTTCGCACCATTACCACCAACAACCGGCAGCGCTCCCGCCTGCTGGCAGGCAAGCTGGTGCTGTCGGTTCCCGTGTGGAGAGGAACGCTCAGCTTCGGCTCCGAGCTAACGCGCACCTACTCGCAGAGCGTTTATGCCAACCTTGAGGGGCTCATGCCGGCGGCCGACAATGAGGTGCGCGAGCGCAACGTGGCCGGCTTTGCCGAGTACAGTCTGCCCTTGGGCAACCTTACCCTGGGCGCCGGCCTGCGCTACGAGCACGTAGTGTCAAACTACTATGCCTTCGGGCAGCGCGAAGACGAGCCCAGCCGCCGCTACGGCAACTGGTTCCCCTCGCTCTCGGTGGCCTGGCAGAAGGGCAATCTCGGGCTGCAGCTGGCCTACACAACCAAGACTTCACGCCCGCCGTACTACTATCTTCGGAGCGAGATACAGTACGACAACCGCCACTTCTACGAAGGAGGAAACCCCTATCTGCGCCCCGCCATCATCCATAGCCTCGACCTCATGGGCACTTGGTCGTGGCTAAGCGCCATGGCCGGCTACACCTATTACAGCCACGACCTGCAGCAGGTGCCCATGCTGTACGACGAAGGCGAAACGGGAATCGTCCGCCCCATGAACTTCGACCGGCGCCAGGTGGCCTACGTCTCCGTGGTGGCATCGCCCAAATTCGGCTGGTATCAGCCTACGTTAGAGGCCAACGTGAGCCGCCAGTTCTTTGATGCAGAGGAGTACGGCGCCGACCGCAACCTCAACAAAAACAGTTTCCTGTTCTCCGTAAAGAACCGTTTCGAGTTGCCGCACGACTTCTCCGCCAGCCTTAACTACTACCAAACGGTGCGCGTGTACGACGGTTTTGTGTACATGCCGAACGCTGCCAATCTGGAGTTGCAGCTCATCAAGCAGTTCTGCCGCAAGCAGTGGACGGTGAATCTGCGCATCAGCAACCTGCTGAACACCAACCGGGAGGACTTTGAACTCTACGGCCGGCGGGTGAACGTAGGCAAGGAGAGCAGCCGGTACCTGCGCCGCGCCAGCCTGACCGTTACCTACAACTTCAACGCCTCGGGCAGTAAGTACAAGGGAAAGGGAGCCGGAAACGCCGAAAAGAACCGCCTGTAGGTTCGCGATGCGGTGATGCGCCGCCGCTTTCCTTATTGACAAGAAGAGACGGAGGATGCAGGCTTTGTCAATAGGTTTCATCAAAAATACGCCCGGTTCAGGCAGTTGGATTAGCTGCCGGAACCGGGCGGTTTCGTTGCGAACGGCCTTTCGGGAGCCTGAAAATTTGGAAAACAGAGTCGGTTTCGCTGCTTTTTACCCTTTTTTTGCCCGAAAATCGGTTGCCGGAAGCGCATTTCTACGCCTCTGAAGCATGCCTCCAGGCCCCTTGAACGATACCTTCAAGGCGCTTGAAGGATAGCTTCAGGAAAACCGGAAAACGTAAGGAAAACGCAAACTACTCATTATCAGCTGTTTATGAAAAGGCCGTTTTTACCCCTTTTTTGACCCTTTCGTGGTGGCGGAAGCAACAAACGGCAGTATCAGCGGGATGTTTGTCAAGTTTAATAGGGTAGAATTTGTAACACTTCTGCCCACATGTGCAGCACGTGGAGAAGCCTGAAAAGGCGGCGTTTTACATGTTATGAAATCGCTGAGAGCCGGCAGCGGGCAGCGTGCAGGTGCAGAAACAGAAAAAGGGAGCATGAGCCTTGGCGTTTGGCTCATGCTCCCTATGGGTTTTGTGCGGCAACGGGCGGGTTGCCGTTTCGTAGTTGCAGAGGGTTGTTACTTGAAAATCTTCTGGGCAAACTCGGTGAGGTAGATGCGCCAGTTGCGCCAAATGTGGCCGCCGTCGGTTTCCATGTACTCGTATTTATACTTGTTCTCGTCGAGGAACTTGCGCAGGTCCACGTTGGATTGGTATAGGAAGTCGGTCTTTCCTATACCTATCCAGTACAGCTTGGGGTTGCTGTCGAAGAGCTTTTTCATCTGTGCCTGGAACTCGGTGTTGGCTTTCATCTGGTCGTAGAGTGAGGTGCGCTGCTGCGGATTGCGGTTACCGCCGCCTATAAAGAGACCTGCAGAGAAGAGTCCGTAGTAGTCGAACTCCGTTGGATACATGCGGCTGATGCCGAAAGTGTGTCCGCCACCCATCGACAAGCCGCATACAGCGCGGCCGTCGCGGGTCTTGATGGTCTTGTAGTGGCTGTCCATGTAGCTCACGATGTCGTTAAAGCTCTCCTCCATGCTGGCTGCCGGCTTGGCTTTGGGGCCGGAGCCATTTGCACCGAAGGAGGGAGTGTACATGCCGAACGACCACTCGCCCGGTGCTGCCTGGCAGTTGGGATTGCCGTTAGGCATTACAACAATCATGGGTTTGGCCTTGCCCGTGGCAATGAGATTGTCCAGTATCTGGGCTGCACGGCCCAGTTCGGACCAGGCGTTCTCGTCGCCTCCGGCTCCGTGGAGCAGGTAGAGAACGGGATAGGCCGTGCCTTCATCGTAGCCGGCAGGGGTATAGACCGTCATGCGGCGCTGCATCTTGAGCGTCGGACTGGGGTACCACACCTTGGCAAGGTTGCCGTGCGGCACCTCGTTCACGCTGTACAGGTCGCCTTTGTCGCCCTTTTCCTTGGTCACGATAAAGATGTTGCTGAAGGTTGTAATGTCGCGGTTACGGTAGATGTTGGCCGGGTCGTTGATGCTCACGCCGTCTACGTTCATGGTGTATGAGTACAGTTCGGTGGGCAGTACGTTCTTGGTGGTGAAGCTCCAGAGGCCTTTTGAGTCCTTGGTGAGTGCTTCCTCGCCGGGCGCATCGTAATCACCGCGCGGCGTATTCACCTTCCGGGTGGGCAGAAAGTCGCCCGTAACGGTAACTTTCTGTGCCTCGGGGGCAAAGAGATTGAAGGTAACCGAGCCGTCTGCATTCTTGACAGGCGAAGCTACGTTTACGCCTGCGAAGAGTTTCTCCTGTGCCATGCAGCTTGCACTGACCATGAGCGCAAGGGCTGCTGTAAACAAAAGTCTTGTTTTCATACGTATTTTTATTTTAATAAAACAGTCGGGCAGCGAAAGGCGAGGCCTGCAGCCGCGCCCTTCTTCTTAAATGATGGCGTTATCGCTTCAGGACTTTCAACTCGCCTTTGGGTGCCAGCACGTTGTTGGCCTTGGTCTCCTGGGCTTTCACGTCGGCCGAGAGTGTGGCCTTGATGTCGCGCGAAGAGGCGCCTACGAGCAGCTGATACTTGCCTGCATCCACCTTCCAGGCTGAAGCCTCGGCGTCGAACCAAGCCAGGTCGGCCGTCTTTACGGTCAGCGTTACGGTTTCGGCTTCGCCCGGTTTCAGGTTGCGGGTCTTGGCAAAGGCCTTGAGTTCCTTGGCCGGTTTGTTGTGTTGCTTGCTGTCGGGGGCAGCCACGTAGAGCTCAACCACCTCTTTGCCTTCGGCCTTTCCGGTGTTCTTGACGCTTACGGTTACGCTGATGGCGTCGCCACTGGTGCTTGCCTTGGCGTCTTCATACGCAAACTGGGTGTAGCTGAGGCCGTAGCCGAAGGGGTAGGAGACCTGCTTGTCGAAGCTGTCGAAGTAGCGGTAGCCCACGTAGATGTCTTCCTCGTAGTTGGTGTAGTCAACATCCTTCTCGCCGTTACTGGCTTTTCCCTGGTTTGTCAGGTCGAGGTCGGGCGTCTTGTCTATAGGGAAGTTGGCCGAAGAGTAGGCATCCGTGAAGTTCACGGGCCATGTCATGGCGAGCTTGCCGGACGGAGAAGCCTTGCCGCTGATGACGTCGGCTACGGAGTTTCCGCCCTCCTGGCCGGCCTGCCAGGCGCAGAGAATGGCATCGGGCATCTGCTTCCATGAAGCCGTCTCGATGACACCGCCCACGTTGAGCAGCACGATAACCTTCTTGCCGGCCTTGTGGTAGGTGTCGCAAACCCGTGAGAGGAGCGTTGTTTCTTCTTTGGAGAGGTTGAAGTCGGCCACTTTGCGGTCCACGAACTCGCCGCTGATGCGGCCCAACGTGATGATGGCCACGTCTGATACCTGTGCCTGGCGGTCGAGTTCCGTCTGCTCGAGGCTCATTTCTGCTGGTCTCTGGTTGGGCAGGAACATCGCCATCATGGCTGCGCGGTCCTTCTTTTTGGCTGCTTCTTCCATCTTTGCCTTGGCTTCTGCCTGCTTTTTGGCCAGATAGTCGGTATATTTCTGCTGCAAATCGGCATCAACCTGGTAGCCTGCATTCTTGAGTCCGTCGAGCAGAGACACCACGTAAGCGTGGTTCACGTTGCCCGATCCGGTTCCTCCTGCTATGAAATCGTAGCTGGTGCAGCCGTAGAGGGCCACCTTGGTGTCGGCAGCCTTGGTGGCAATGGGCAGGGTGTTGCCCTCGTTCTTGAGCAGAACCATGCCCTCGGTGGCACTCTGCCGGGTCACGGCAGCATGTGCTTTCAGGTCGGGCTTGTTGCTGTACGCGTAGCCCTTGTAGCGAGGGGTCTTCTCGATGAGGTTGAGTATGCGGCCCACATTACGGTCCAGGTCGGCTTCCTTGAGCTTACCGCTCTTCACGCCCTCAACAATCGAGGTGAATTGTTCTGCCTTGCCGGGTTGTAGCATGTCGTTACCTGCCCACACCTGGACAGCTCCGTCCTTGCCGCCGAACCAGTCTGTCATCACTGTTCCTTTGTATCCCCACTCATCGCGCAGGATAGTGGTGAGCAGATCCTTGCTCTCCGAGGTGTAGGTTCCGTTGATTTTGTTGTACGAAGACATCACCGTCCAGGGCTCGGCTTCCTTTATCGCAATCTCAAAAGGCTTGAGGTAAATCTCGCGGATGGCGCGTTGGGAGATTCGGGCGTCGTTGTTCATGCGGTTTGTTTCCTGATTGTTGAACGCAAAGTGCTTGATGCTTGTGCCCACGCCGTTGCTCTGTATGCCGCGTATATAGGCTGCCGCAGTCTTTCCGGCCACAACAGGGTCCTCGCTGTAGTACTCGAAGTTGCGTCCGTTTAGCGGATTGCGGTGGATGTTCACGGCTGGAGCCAGCAGCACGTCTACACCGTATTCCTTTACTTCATTGCCCATTGCTTTGCCTACTTCCTCAACAAGAGCCTGGTTCCAGGTGGATGCCAACAAGGTTCCGATAGGGAAGTGGGTGCAGAAGTAGGTAGCAGAGTCGCCCTTGCGGTGGGCGTCTATACGCAGTCCTGCAGGCCCGTCGGCCAGCACGATGGCCGGAATGCCAATCGAATCGAGTGGGTATGTGGTTCCTGCAGCACCGGGAACCAGCGACTTGGTGGCACCGATAACGGCGTCGTTGCCGCTCATCCCGGCCATGCCCGTACCGATAACGAAGTGTGCCTTGTCTTCAAGAGAGAGTTTGCTCAGTATGTCCTCCTTGTCAATAGACTTACCTTGCGGGGTGCACGACACTGCTAATGTAGTGGCCATAGCGATTGATAATAGGTTTGATAGTTTCATTGATTTATGATTTGATGGGTTATTTGTAATCCTGCCGGCAGTCAATCTACTTGAAGATGCGCTGTGCCAGTGCATGCAGGTTGTTGCGCCAAGTGTGCCAGGTGTGGCCTCCGGGCGCTTCGGAGTATTCGTATTTGATGCCTGCTTGGTCGAAGAGCTTGAGCATTTCCTTACCGTTGTGGTAGGCGATGTCCTCCGGTCCGCCCTGTGTGAACACCAGTTGGCGCACGTTCTTGTTGAAACCGGAGGCTATCTTGTTAAGTTGCTGCTGGTAATTTGCATAAGCCGGCTTGTTGTTTGCAAACCACCCAGAGCTCAAAACCCAGAAGTAAGCGAACTTGTCGTAATCCTTCAGCATGGTTTCAAGTGTCTCCATGCCGCCCATAGAGAGGCCTGCCATGGCGCGATGGTCCTTGTCCGCCACGACGCGATAGTTGCTTTCAATAAAAGGGATGATGCTCTGAACGAGATCTTTCTCGAACAGCGGCACTTCTTCTTCGAGCGTATTGGCCTTTATGCTGCCGTTAGGCATGACCACAATCATGGGCTTCATCTTGCCTTCTGCCAGCAGATTGTCGAGTATGAAGCCTGCTGCGCCCACCCCGGGCCACGAGTTGTCGGTGTCGCCACCGCCATGTATGAGGTAGAGAACGGGCAAGCTGTCGGCCGACTTCTCATAACCGGCCGGCGTCCAGACATGCAGCCGGCGCGTCGTGTTGAGGTTCTGGGAGTGATAATAACGCTGGGCAACGGCGCCGTGTGGCACGTTCTTCATGGCGTAAAACGCGTTGTCGCTGCCTATGCAGGCCAAGGCAGAAGTCTCACCGGCCGTTGGAGCAACGGGGTCATATACGTTCACGCCGTCTACTACGAAGTGATAGCGGTACACACCGTCCTTTACGCCGGGCACGGTAACCGACCATACGCCGTTGTCGGATCGCTTCACATCCGGTTTCTTGCCCCAAGGCATGATGTCGCCGGCTATACCTACCTGCCTGGCTTGTGGCGCATAGATGCTCAGCACCACGTTTCCGTTACCGTCCTGGCGTACGGATTGGAGCGTGTCATTAGGTGTAGGAGTGCGGTTGAACTGAGCTGACAGCGGAAGAACAACCATTGCCAGCATGCTCGAAATAATCAGTTTCTTTTTCATCTTACATTCTTTTAAGTTGTCATTCTCAACGATGCAGCAGGTTGAGTCTGGCTGTTGGTTTCATTACATTGTTCACTTTGGTCTTCGAGCCCTTAACCTGAGCCTGCAAGGTCTTCTCTACCTGCGTGGCCGAAGAGGAGATTTGGAAGTCGTAAGTGCCTGCATCAACCACCCAGGCCGATGCTTTCTCGTTGAACGAAGCCAAGTCGGCAGCGTTCACAGTCAGCGTTACGGTTTCCCGTTGGCCAGGTTGCAGCAGGCCGGTCTTGGCAAAATCCTTCAGCTCCTTTACGGGTTTGTCGAGTTGCTTGCTCTTAGGCGCAGCCACGAACAGCTCTACCACGTTCCTGCCGGCTTGCTTGCCGGTGTTCACAACGTCAACCGTAACGGTGTATTTGCCGCCCGCATGGGCTATGGCAGCATTCTCGTAAGCGAACGTGGTATAGCTTAAACCGTGGCCGAACGGGAAACTCACGGCCTTGTCAAAGCTGTTGAAGTAGCGATAGCCCACAAAGATATCCTCGTCGTAGTTTGTGTAATCAATATTTGCTTTGGGCTCGCGCTTGGCTTCTTTGTTGTTACCGCCCCACATATACATGGTAGCCAGGTCCTTGGTATCCTTCACATCGGAGGGGAAGTTGCTGTCCGATGCAGCGTCGCCGTACTTGTTCTGGAACGTAACAGGCAGCTTTCCGGACGGGTTCACCTTGCCCGAGAGCACGTCGGCAATGCTGTTTCCAACCTGCTCTCCGCTCTGCCAGGTGCACACGATGCCGTCAACAAGGCCTTTCCATGATGCCGTTTCCACCGGACTGCACACATTGAGCAGCACGACAACTTTTTTGCCGGCCTTATGATAAGCATCACTTACCTGTTTAATCATGGTGAGTTCCTTCTCATAGAGGTTGAACTCATCTACCGTACGGTCGGCAGCTTCGCCGCTCTTGCGGCCTAACGTGATGACGGCAACTTCGCTCGCGGCAGCTACAGAGTCCACATGTTGGCCCGTCATGCCCATTTCCTCGGCACGATTGAGCGGCCGGAGGGAGAATGGAGGCAGCCCATTGGGGTAGAGCCGCTTTTGTTCGGCGGCGATGTGCCGCTTGTATTCATTGAGCAAAGGCTTGTAAACGGTAAAGCCGGCGTTACGTAAACCCTCCACGAGCGACACCGTGTAGTGTCCCACCATGGTGCCTCCGAAGCCCGTTCCGCCCGGAATGATGTCGTAGCTGGTGCAGCCGAACAGCGCCACCGTGGCCTTTTGCTGCAGCGGCAGGGCGCCGTTGTTGGTGAGCAATACCATGCCCTCGGCGCCAATCTCGCGCACATCGGCTGCGTGCTGCTTCAGATCAGGCTCGTTGGAGTAGTTGTAATTGGCGAAGCTGTGGCTCCTGACGATGAACTGCAGGATGCGCCTGACGTTGCGGTCGAGCACGTTCATGGGCAGCTTACCGCTCTTGACGTCGGCCAGAATGGTGTTGTACTGCCGTTCCTGGCCCGGTTGCAGCATGTCGTTGCCGGCCAGCATGGAGGCCGTGGCATTCTTGCCGGCATTCCAGTCGGAAACAACGATGCCGTTGAAGCCCCACTCCTTGCGCAGGATAGTCTCCGTAAGGTCTACGTCCTCGCACGTAGCCTTGCCGTTGATGCTGTTGTAGGCCGTCATGACCGACCACGGGTTGCCTATCCTCACGGCCAGTTCAAAGCCGCGCAGGTACAGCTCGCGCAGTGCCCGTTGGCTCATCCGGCTGTCGTTGGCGTTGCGGTTGGTCTCCTGGCTGTTGGCCGCAAAGTGCTTGATGCAGGCCGCCGTGCCCTCGCTCTGGATGCCCTGTACGTAGTTGCCGGCTATGGTTCCGGAGAGCAAGGGGTCTTCGGAATAGTATTCATGGTTACGACCGCAGAGCACGTTGCGCATCAGGTTCATGCTCGGGGCCAGTATCCAGTCGAGCCCGTACTCCTTGGTTTCGTTGCCGATGCCGCGGCCTATGCGGAAGGCTGCTTGCTTATCCCACGTTGAAGCCAGTGTGATGCTGGTCATGTAGTCCGTACAGAAGTAGTCTCGACTGTCGAATTCGCGGTGCGCACTCATGCGTAGGCCCTGGTTGCTGTCGGCACAATAGGTGGCCGGAATGCCCAGGCGCGGGATGGCGTAGGTACTGCCGGCGGTGCCGGGAAACTTCACTTCGCGGCCGAAACCCATGCCTTGGCCCAGCACCAGGTGGCACTTCTCCTCCAGGGTCATCTCCTTTATCACCTGGTCTATGTTGTCGGCACGCAGCTGGGGCTGTGCCGTGGCGAGGCTGCCGTGCCCCAGGCACAGTGCCGCTGCCATGATAATGATAGTTGAACGCTTCATAATAGTAGTCTTGTTTAGCAGGTTTATTTGAACAATAGGGGAACAAACTCGGTGAGATAGATACGCCAGTTGCGCCAGATGTGGCCGCCGTCGGTCTCCATGTAGGTGTACTTATAGTTCTTGGAGTCCAGATAACTGCGCAGGTCCTTGTTGTTCTTGTACAGAAAATCGGATGCCCCGATGCCTATCCAGAACAGCTTCGGGCCCTTGGCGAACAGCCGGTCTATCTTCCGGTTGCGGTTTTCGTAAATGGTCTGTATACCCCCCTTCTGGCTTTGGTCTATGGCCGCAGAGAACAATCCGATATAACCGAACGTGTCGGGGTTGTTGAGCGAGATGAAGAACGAGTGGAAGCCGCCCATCGAGAGGCCTGCAATGGCGCGGTGCGCCTTGTCCTTCTGCACGCGGTAGGTGCTCTCCACGAACTTGATGACATCGGGGAAAGCCTGCTCGAAGTAGCCGTCCATGGTCTTGGGCAGCGCCATCGTGGGCACCGTGAAGCCCTCCGACGTTTCGCCCGGGCATGCTTCCTGCGATATGTTGCCGTTTGTCATGACCACAATCATGGGTTGCGCCTTGCCTTGGGCAATGAGATTGTCCAGTATCTGGGTAGCGCGGCCCAGCTCGCTCCATGCCTGTTCGTCGCCGCCGATGCCGTGGAGCAGGTATAGAACGGGATATTTCTGCTTGCCGTTCTCGTAACCGGCGGGCGTGTAGACGGTGCAGCGGCGCGTGAGTCCGGCCGTTGGGCTGTGGTACCACACCTTGGAGACTGTGCCGTGGGGCACCTTGTTCACCTTGTAGAGGTCGGCCCGGCCGCCGTCAATCATAAAGATGCTGGTGGTGCTGGCTATGTCGCGTATGGAGTAAACATTCGAGGGGTCGGTTACCCTCACGCCGTCTATGAGCATGTTGTACGTGTACAACTCCGGTTTCAGGCTTTCCTTGGTCGTGAAAGTCCACATGCCCTTGTCGTCCTTGGTCAGATCGGCCACCCCCGGAGCGTCGAATTCGCCGTATGAAGATTTCATTTTCCGGGTCGGAAGAAAGTCACCTGTAAGCTGAACCTTCTGCGCCTGGGGTGCCATGAGGCGGAAAGTAACTGTCTTGTCGGCGTTAATGTCGGGTGATTTGGGTACCTGCTGGTTGAAAAGGTTCTGCTGCGCGAAGCCGAGAACAGCCACCAACGGCAGGCAAAGAGTCAATAGTTGTCGTTTCATTATTGATAGTTAAAATTATGATAAGGCAAAGTTAAGTTTTATTTCCGTAACCACCTTGTCTTCGTTTTCATTTCTGTTTAAATATTGTTCAACAGCGGTTTATTTCGTGTTCAAATGTTTTTGAATGCGTTCAAACGCCTTCCTGCGTGCCGTGCGGCCAGTTTTTCGGGCGGAAAGCGATGCTGGCAGCGTTTCCGTTGACCTGTGGCGGACGGCAGGCTGATGCGGGAGCCGCCTCCGTGGGGCATCTGATGGCGATGCGGGGGCGGCGGATTGAGCCGCCTGTTCTCATCCTCCGAATACGCAATGCCGGCGGGTCGGTTTTCCGCCTTCTGCCTGCCGGTTTTGCCGGAGCTATGGGTCAAGCCTCTTGAAGGATGCTTTCAAGCCTCTTGAATGCCGCATCCAAGCCTCTTGAAAGGCATGTTCAAGAAAACGGCTGCACAGGGCAAAGGATTTCAACTCACAACTGTCTGATAGCCAGAAGGATGCAGCGATATGCCGAAAACCGTTCTTCCGCAGTCTTGAGACCGCCACTTCGGGAGGCCGAAAGTTGCTGCCTGGCAGGAAGCGAACCGCCTGCAAAAACGGTGCTTGGAGCTGCCGCTGTTCCTGCTGCACGTTATGACCGCCGCCAAGGGCGAGCCTGCTGATTGGCCAAACGGGCTGCAGCCAATGTTGAAATGACTACAGCCCGTTGGCGAAACTGCCGTCAGCAATGCTCTGAGGCCAGTATTATCAGTACTTAGGATTTTGTTTCATGTTGTCGTTGAGCTTGATTTCCTGGTCGGGAATAGGCAACATCTCGTTCTTGCCGGCCACGAAGCCGCCCTCAACATTGTCGTACTCGTGCACAATCTGCCCTTGTCCGGCGGCTCCACCCTTGAAGCCGGGCATCTGTTTGCCCTTGTCGGCCAGCTTCTGGGCGGCATCGCCCCAGCGCACGAGGTCCATCCAGCGGGTGCCTTCGCCCCACAGTTCAAGCCGTTTCTCGGTCTTCACGTCGTCCATGGTAATGGAGGTGAGAGCCGGGAGCTGTGCACGTGAGCGTACCATGTTGATGTATTTCAGGGCTTCGGCCGTGTTGTTGCTCTGCAGGTTGGCCTCTGCAGCCAGCAGCAGAACCTCGGCATAGCGCATCCATACAAAGTTGCTGGAGGTGAAGAAAGCCATACCCGTGAACACCTCCGACTGCAGCAGGCGCTGCTTCCAGTTCCAGTAGCCCTCGTGACCGTGCAGAACCTTACCGTTGGCAATGTAGATGCCCTCGGCGTTAATCTGTTTTTCGGTCTTGATAGTCTGGTTCAGACGGTAGCCGTTTGCACCCTCCTCGGCCACGAAAGCATCGTAGAGGTTCTTCGTGGGGTTGTAGAATCCGTAGCCGGCATTGTTCTGGTCGGAGCCTGCAGGCACCTTCCAGTCGTAGTAGTCGGAACGGAAACCGTGGTAGAGTGCGTAGAGGTTGAAGTAGAGATTATCGAGATCGCGCACGATGTTGGACTCCAGAAGGCGCTCGGCATCGTAGTCGTTCACCTCATGAAGCAAGTTCTCGTAAGCGCCGGTGTTAAGGGCGTACTTGCCGGAGTTGATGACCTCGTTGAGCGGAGCTATTGCCTCCTGGTACTTGCCTGCAAAGACGAGCGTCTTGCCCAAATAAGCCTGGGCGGCCTGCTTGGTGATACGGACCAGGTGCTGCGTAGGGGTTGACTTCTCGGAGAGGTTGCCCGAATTGACAGCTTGCTGGAAATCGGAAGCTGCCTGGGCGTAAATCTGCTCGCGGGTGCTGTTTTCCTTGGCGTATTCGCCGGGTTTCAGCTTCGCGTCAACAACGGGTGCGGTGCCGAAATAGGCGCCTAAGTAGAAGTGGGCAAAGCCGCGGAAGAAGTAGGCCTCGGCTATGTCGCGCTTCTTGACGGGTGTATCATCGGCTCCGGTAAACTTCTCGATGACGAGATTGGCATGGTAAATCAACGTGTAAAGGCTCTCGTACATGGTCTGGATGTTACCGTTGGTGCTGCCGAAGGTGTAACTGCCCAGGTTTTCCCGTTCGGCATTGTCGTTGCGGTTGCCGCCTCCGCACCACACGTCGTCGGAGAGCAGGTCGTCGGTACCTTTCACGATGTCGTACATTCCGGTAAGGTCGGTGTAGCAGTTGGTGATGGCGGCCTCGGCGTCTCCATCGGTTTTATAGAAATCATCCTCACTACCGAGGTTGCCAAGTTTCTGTATGTCGAGCTCGTCACTGCATGCGGAGAACCCCATGAGCACAGTCAGAGCCATGACGAACATATATATCTTTTTCATAATCTTTAGTTGTTAGAACTGGTTAGTGATATTAGAAAGTCAGGTTTATACCAAAGGATACCTTCTTGGAAACAGGGTAGAGGGCGGTGTCGAGTCCCTGTCCGGAACCTGTGCCGATGGAACTTGACTCCGGATCGAAGCCGTTGTACTTGGTAAAGGTGAAGAAGTCTTCGAGTGAAACGTAGCAACGCAGGTTGTCGACGAAGAACTTCCGGGTAATAGACTTTGGCACGGTGTAGCCCAGCTGTATCTGCTTAATCTTGAAGTAGGAGCCGTCGTGCACCATTGCACTCGACAGCGAGTACTTGGAAATGTCCGCATGGGCCGAAGGATGGGAGGCGTTGGGGGTGCTGGAAGTCCAACGGTCCTTGTACCAAACTTCGTACAGGCGGTTGCCGGTATAGCGGTCGCTGGAGAAGAGAGACTGGAAAATCTCGTTGCCGGAGACACCGGAACCGAAGATGATGAAGTCGAATCCCTTCCATGCTGCATCAATGGTGATACCGTAAGTGAGTGAAGGAATGGCGGAACCGATGTTGGTGCGGTCGTCTTCCGTTATCACGCCGTCGTCCGTAAGGTCGGCAAACTGGGGCTGGCCGGTGTTGGGATCAACGCCCGTGAACTTGTAGCCATAGAAGTGCCACACCTCAGCCCCTTCTTCGAAGATGGTGAGCGGGTCGTTCAGTCGGAGGTAGCCCTTAATGTAGTCGATACCCTTGCTCAGGTAGGTAACCTTGTTCTTCAAGGTAGAGAAGTTGGCCCGAACGCCATACCTGAACTTACCGATATTGTCGCGCCAGCCGAGTTCCACCTCCAGACCTTTGTTGCTGACCGATCCGGCGTTCATGGGAGAGAACGTACCGCCGGCTATCAGGGATGACTTGAGGCCGGTAACGAGCAGGTCGTCGGTAGTCTTTGAGAACCAGTCGGCGGTAAGGGTAAGGCGGCTTCCGAAGAAGCGGGCATCCAGACCGAAGTCGAGCTGCTTGGAAGTTTCCCAGGTCAGCTTGTCGTTACCCATGGAGGTAGGTGCACTGGCGGTAACGTACTGGTAGTTCTGGTCGTCGCCGAAGGCGTATTTACCGCCCGATGCCATCGTTGTAGCATAGAGGTAGCCGCTCAGGGCGTTGATGGAGCCGTTCTTACCCCAGCTGCCGCGAAGTTTCAGATAGTCCCACCACTTGGGCATCTTCTTCCAGAATGCTTCCTGCGAAGGCACCCATGCCACCGATGCAGCGGGGAAGTAGCCCCAGCGGTTGGTAAGAGGAAGTTTGGAAAGGTCGAACGCATCGGCGCGCAGAGAGAACTGGAAGAGGTACTTGTTGTCGTAACCGTAGGTAACGCGGCCGAAGTACGACTCGCTGGAAGCCTTGGAACCAACGCCGTTGTTGGTCTTCTTCACGGAGCTGTTGGCAAAGTCGAGCCAGCCGAATAGCTGCGGATCCTCGCGCTGCAGCACGTTGGCGTCATTGGCCTGCAAGCCGCCGCCTGTGCTCGAAGAGGTGCTGCGGGTAAAGGAGTGGCCAATCATGGCGGTGATGTTGTGCTTCTGGGCAATGGTCGTCATATAGTTCAGGTAGTTGTCCCACTGGTAGTTGGAACTTTCGCTGTTGCTCTGGCTGAATGAAGAATAGCGGCTGTTGCGCTGTGCACTGGCATAATAAGGCATGGTGTAGCTGCGCGAACCGTTGTTGTTAATGTTGTAACCGAACTTTGAAGTGAATGTAAGTCCCTTGAAGGGAGTGAACTCCAAGGCGAAGTTTCCGTTCACGTTGGTGCGCTTGTTGCGCTGGAAGTTGTTGGAACTGAGTGCAAGCGGGTTGGTAAAGCTGTAGAAGTTGGAAACGGAGTAGTAGTTTCCGTTGTCGTCGCGCAGGATGTTCCAGCCTGCATCCAGCAACGACTTCATATTTGACGGCAAGTTGTCAGGAGAATAGGTTACGGGGGTGAGCGGGTCCATGAGGAACGCGTCGAGCAGTGCCTCGCCGTTAAAGCCGTGGCTGTGCATCTTGCTCAGGTTGGCGTTTCCGGATATCTTGAGCCAAGGTTTAATCTTATAGTCGAGTTTCAAGGCTCCGTTCAGACGATTGAAAACGTCAAAATCGCCTTTCAGCATGCCGTTATTGGTTAGGTAACCTGCCGAGACATAGACCGAGCCTCGGTCGTTTCCGCTGGAGAAAGAGAGGTTGTGCTTCTGCAGGGCAGAGGACTCGTACACCTCGTCGAACCACTTGGTATCGGTCTTTCCGTCCCAGAAATTGTCGATGGTCTCCTGTGAGAAGAGGCCTGCATCAACCATGAATTCGGCGTACTGCTTGGCATTCATCATCTGTGGTTTGTGCCCCAGCGAGTTGCTGGCAAACTGGAAGTCGTAGGTAATGCTTCCCCACTTGTCGGCCTTGGCCTGTCCGTGCTTGGTTGTAATGAGCACTACGCCGTTACCGGCCTGTGCTCCGTAGATGGCAGCAGAGGCTGCATCCTTCAGCACTTCCATGGACTGGATGTCGTTCACGTCAAGACTGTTGATGTTGCTCATGATGATACCGTCGACAACATAAAGCGGAGACATGTCATTGTTGGACGAGTAACCGCGTACGCGGATGGCCGGCACCGAGCCCGGCTGTCCCGATGTGGTGATTACCTGCACACCAGAAGTCTTTCCCTGCAGTGCTTCTTCGGCGCTGGTTATCGTACGGTTGGCCACATCCTCTTCCTTAACGGCAGAGATGGAGCCTGTTACGTCGCTCTTCTTCTGTACGCCGTAGCCGATAACAACCACGTCGTCAAGTGTTTTGGAGTCTTCTACCAACTTGATGTCCAGCCTGTTGGTGTTGGCTGTCCGTACCTGGGTGGTAAAGCCGATGTAAGAAAATTCGAGGGTTGCACCCCTGCGGGTGTTGAGCGAATAGTTTCCGTCAAGGTCGGTGATGGCGCCGTTGTTGGTCCCTTTCTCAATGACACTGACACCAATCATTGGTTCGTTGTTGGCATCAACAACCTTACCGGTGACCTTGAAAGTACCCTGTGCCTGCATGCTGGCTGTGCTCGCCAGCAATAAAAGCATCAAGGTTAGTAGCTTGCGCAGTTTAGAGTGTTTCATAAATTAAAAGATTAGAGTTGTTTAAATGTTAGATGTTGATATATTTAGGAATTGAGATTGTTTACAAAGGTCGTTGCGGTCGTTGCCCTGCTATCTTGAGGAGCTTGGCATCATGGTTATAGCGTATCTTGCAGGTGTTGTCGAATATCATCGTTGCTCCCTTTGTTACGGTGTACGGTTCCCAGTCGGGAAGCTTCTCGGCAGCCGGTTTTCCGGTCTTGGCAAAGTTCACCCAAGCCTGGCTCATTTTCCCGGCAAGCGCCCGGGCGGCGTCTCCGTTGCCCGTCATGCCGGCCTGCAGGGCCGTGTTGTTGAATACAAAAGGTATCTCCATGCAATGAACGGCGCGCCAGATGCCATTCATGGCTGGCGACTGCCACGTGAAGAGATACAGGTACACGGGTGCTCCGTGCTGTGCGTTCCGCAGTCGTGCCTGTTCAACAGCCATGGAGCGGAACCGCAGGTCGGTATCAACCAAATCGTTGGGCGCCTTGTATTCGGGATAGACAGCACGGAAGGCAGCCACGTACTCGTCTGCAAGCGAGCCGTAAAGCTGCTGCACCTGCTTCATGGCAGCTTCTTCCGAAAGGTTGCGCAGTGCCGGAACATAGGCGCTGGCACAGAACTCATTCAGAGTTGTTCCTATAATAAGAGGTACATGCTTGTTAAGAGCTTGAGAACCGGAAGCCGATGGATGCTGGGGCAGAACATCGCCGTCTACGACCGGAGCCCACCCGAAGATAAAGCCGTTCCAGCCTTCTTTCAGTGCGCGTTCCCGTTCTTCGGCGATTGCCTCCTGGCCAGCAGCGAGCAGTTTGTCATAAGGTATGTCGGCAATCTTGTCTATCGAAGAGGCATCAAGACCAAGTCTCTTTACGACATTGGTGCCGATACGGCGTGAGTATTGTTGCTCCATGCACTTTAATTGAGAACCACTTTGGATAATGGCTTTGTGGAACAGCCCCTTGGCTTGGGGCGTGGAGAGCAGCGTGGACACCTTACCGCCACCGCCGGACTGCCCGAAGATGATTACATTATCGGGGTTGCCGCCAAACTCCCGGACGTTTTCTTTAATCCATTTGAGTGCTTCCACGATGTCGAGCAGGCCGGCATTGCCCGATTTGCTGTACTTCTCGCCAAAGGCAGAAAGGTCGAGAAAGCCCAGTACATTGAGCCGGTGATTGATGGAGATAACCACCACGTCACCTCTCTTGGCCAGATTCGTGCCATCGTACGACGGCAACTCCTGGCCCGAACCGGCTGCAAAGCCACCTCCATGAAGCCATACCATGACAGGGAGTTTCTTGTTCTTGCCCGGTTCCTTGGTCCAGATGTTGAGGCGAAGGCAGTCTTCCGTCTGGAAGCCATCGTCCCAGTTGAAGGCAAAAGCAGCCTCGTCGTTCTGCCAGCCGGTGCGTACTTCCTGCGGACAAGTAGGCCCGTATGCGCGGCAACTGCGGATACCCGTCCAAGCATCGGGTGCCGTGGGAGGCATGAAACGTGCCGCCTTGGCATAGGGCACACCTTTAAATACAGTGACGCCTGCCGTTTGGTATCCGGCAATTTTGCCCTGCTTTACAGACGCAATAATGCTTGTTGAGTCGGCAATAACTTCGTTCGTATTTTCTGTAGATGCCTCTCCCGCCTTTGGGAGATTGCCACAAGCGCACATGCTGCCGGCAGTGGCGGCAATGGCAAAGAGTAGTTTGACGTTCATCGGCAGTAAGGTTATAAATTGTTTGCTGCAAAGTTAGGATGTTTACACTTAACAGACTTTCACGCAAATACGTTAATGTTTAGTTTTCGTTCAAACCTATTTTAGTGCGTGTGCATTTTTTTTATATTCCGTACAAAATGTTAACGGAAAGCATTTTGCATCCAGAAAATATTCCTATCTTTGTCACTGAAGACAAGAGAAAACCGGAGCATGGAGACGAGAAACTTCAGGGAGCCCGTTTGCAAAGTCTTTGTGATAACCGAAATAAAACGAAGTGACATGAAAACAAATAAGCTGATACTATTTGAAAAGCTAATGCCTGTTATCTTGCTTCTCGCTCTGGTGGCCTGTGGAGAGAAGCGCATACCGAACGAAGAGGTGAAACGTAACCCCGTGATATCCGAAAATATATCCAACCATCATATCAACGCCTTTGCCGAAGACGGCAAAGGATATATGTGGATAGCCACTTTCCGCGGACTTAACAAGTTCGACGGCCACCAATACCAGCAGTACTTTTGCAATGACGACAGCATGGGATTGCCCGACAACCAGGTGCGCGACCTGCTCATTGACGACCAGGGGCAGATGTGGGTGGCGTGTCTGAACGGTGTGTGCCAGCGTACGGACCAGGACAACTTCATTCGCATACCCTTCAAACAATCAGGAGGCAGCTGCAACAACCTGGCACAGGACAGCCACGGTCGTATCTTTGTTTGCAACTCGCAGAGCGTGATGATGTTCGACAAGGATAGTAAATGCTTCGAAACTGTTATCAACTCGTCTCAGGCTCCGGGCACTTACCAGCGGCTCATCATTGACCGAAACGACAATCTCTGGCTCACCACCGACAGCGGATTCTACGGTTTCAACAGCAGTTTCAGCAAAATAGCCCACGAGAACTACGTTTCCTACAACTCCGACTCTAACGTACATTACCAGGACGAAGACGGTTTGCTGTGGCTCTGTCTGGAAACCGGGCTGGCCGTTTACAACACCCGCACCCTGCAACCCGCACCGTTGCCGGAGGCCATAGCCGCCAATGCCGAACTTACCGGCAACAAGACGCTCTGCATTTACCCCTACGATGCCAACAGCCTGTTGATATCTTCGGCTACGGGCAGGCTGTACTTATACGACAAAAGGAAGCATACGCTCTCGGGCCACGGCAGTCCCGATTTTCCTGTCAGGAAGCAAGCGTTCTGGCCAACCTGTATTTTTCGCGACTCACGGAACAACATCTGGATGGGTTCTACAGATGAGGGGTACATCGTGAACTATCGGGACCACAAGCTCTTCAACAACAACAGTCATCTGCAAGAATTCATCGGCAGCCAGCCTGTGCTGTCACTTGCCACCGACCAGAAGCAATCGCTCTGGGTGCTGGCCAAGCACAGCGGGCTGCTGCACTACGACCTGCTGGCCAAGAAGGTTACTCCCGTGAGCCTGACCTATCCCAAAGGAGCCAGCCCTTATTTTCTTTTTGCCGACCGGCAGAACCACTTGTGGATAACAACCGACAAAGGCGTGCTGGAGTGCGAGGCCAACGGCAGCGCGCTCTCCATAGCTCGGGAGTATCCGGGACAGCTGCAACTCGACATGACACAGGACGGTGAGGGCAACGTCTGGAGCTCCGGCGTAGGCCGCACGGTAACGAGATACAACCGCCAAACGTTGGCTGCCGACCGCAAGGCGGTAGGGCAGAGCCTCTTCTCGCCCAGCATTCTGACCTTGAAGGATGGCCGCATCCTGGTGGCAGGCTTCATGAGCTACATCAAAGCCATCCGCCCTGCAGGCATGGAGGTAACTGATTTCGCCTTCAGCGAGGACGACATGAAGGCCTGCTTCCGCCGTAATATCTTCATTCCAACCGACTTATACCAGGACATGAGCGGCCTGGTGTGGATTGGAACCGACAGTAACGGACTGCTGCGCTACAATCTCAAGACCCGGAAGCTGGAGAGCATCAGCGGCATATCGTGTTCCGACGTGGCAGCCATCATAGAAGACAATCAGGGAAACCTCTGGGTGAGCACCATGTACGGCCTTAACAGGTACGACCGAACGGTAAACAAAGTGACCCAGTTCTTTACTTCCGACGGTATTGGAGGCAACCAGTTCTACGACCGCGCCGTCTGTCGTCTGCCCGACGGGACGCTTGTCTTCGGCGGCACGCACGGCATCACCACCTTCAACCCCATCGACATTACCACGCGCCGCAGTCTTCCGCTGTATTTCTCAACCCTGAAAGTGCACAACGAGCAGGTGCATGCGTACGACGGCAACTGCATAGACAAGAGCATGGAAAACAACCCCGACATCAGGCTTAAACACTGGCAGAACAGCTTCTCCATCTCTTACGCCGCCATAGACTACAGCGAATTCGAGCGCGTACATTACTTCTACATGATGGAAGGCATCGACCGCCTGTGGAACGACGCCGGAACCAGCCACGAGGCCTCGTACGCCAACCTGCCCGCCGGCCATTACACGTTCCGCGTAAAGGTAGCCAACAACGACACGGAGAAGCCCATCGCCGAGAATTCCATTGAAATATACGTAGCTCCGGCACCGTTCAACTCGTGGTGGGCATGGTTCATCTACATCGCCCTGGCTGCCGTTGCGCTGCACTTCGTGGTCAAGATACGCCGCCGCATAGAGACCGACAAGATGACTGTACAGCGCGAAAAAATGGAGAAAGAGCAGGAACAGCGCATCAACAAGATGAACATGAGCTTCTTTGCCAATATCTCGCACGAGTTCCGAACGCCGCTCACCATGATTTCGGGTCCCGTTAACATGCTGGCCGAAAGTACCAACCTGAAGGCTGCCGACCGCAACCTGCTGTTCATTGTGCAGCGCAGCATCCAGCGCATGCTCCGACTCGTCAACCAGGTCATGGACTTCAGCAAACTTGAACAGGACGCCTTGAAGCTGAACGTGAAGCGGATGGACGTCGTGGCCGAGATGAACAACATCTGCGACATCTTCCTCTTCAACGCCCGCGAAAAGGGAATAGACATGCAGACCCACGGACTGGAGGACAGTCTGCTTATCTGGGTAGATGCCGATAAGCTCGACAAGATAGTCAGCAATCTGCTTTCCAATGCCTTGAAGTTCACTCCGCAGGGAGGCCGTATCGACGTTTCGCTCGATACCGACGGCGGCAACGTCAAGATTACCGTTGCCGATACGGGCAAAGGCATACCCGAGGAAGAACTGGAAAACATCTTCAAACGCTTCTATCAGCTTAACGACCAAACTACCGGAATACTCAACTGGGGCACAGGAATAGGGCTCTATTACGCCCGCAAACTGGCCCAGCTGCACCACGGAACGCTCACGGCAGCCAACCGCGAGAATGGGCAAGGCGCCGTGTTCACGCTCAGGTTCCCCGTTGCTGATGATGCCTATACCGCCTCCGAACGTGCCATGCCGTCAGCATTGCAGGAAGTGCGTTACCCCATTGACAGCAAAGGCCCCGTTGTAACGAGCGAACCCGGCAACGAGAAGCCACGGATACTTGTCGTAGACGATGATGCCGACGTGGTGAACTACTTGCAGACCCTGCTCACTCCTTATTATCATGTCATCTACCGGTTCGATGCAGAGAGCGCCCTCAAGGCTATGGGCGAAGAGGAACCTAACCTCGTGCTGAGCGATGTGGTGATGCCGGGCATGAACGGATACGACTTCTGCAAGAAGGTAAAGGACGACGCACAGCTCTGCCACATCCCTGTGGTGCTGGTAACGGCCAAAACCACCGTCGACAACCAGATAGAGGGACTCAACACAGGCGCCGATGCTTACATCACCAAGCCCTTTGACCCCAAGCTGCTGCTGGCTGTCATCAATTCACAGTTGAAGAACCGGGACAAGATACACAGGCTGCTCAGCAAGTCGACCCAAACCGACGAGGCCGTGGCTGAGGTGCTGGCTCCGCAGGACCAGCACTTCATGAAGGAACTGTACAAGGTCATGGAGACCGAACTCTCTAACTCCGAAATAGACATAACGCGCGTTACGGAAATGATGCACATGTCGCGCACCAAGTTCTATTATAAGATGAAAGGTCTTACGGGCGAGAAGCCGGCCGCCTTCTTCCGTACTTACAAGCTCAACCGGGCTGCCGAACTGCTGCGCGAAGGCTCCTATACCGTGTCCGAAATATCCGACATGACGGGCTTCAGCTCCCTTTCCTATTTCTCCACTGCCTTTAAAAAGCAGTTCGGGGTAACGCCCAGCGAGTTCAAGTAACGGCAGGGCAGGGGAGCAGCAACTTCCCTGCAGCCCCTCCACATACCGCCATGTACCGGTTCCCTCCTCCGGCTTTTCTTTCCAAGGGGAGGGTACCGGTTTGCTTCTTCGCAAACCGTTGTTTACACACTCTCACTAACAGACAATCCCACAGCAGTGAAAAAAATACTTTGTTACTCTGTCTTAAAAAATAAGCAACAAATCAGCAGGAAGCTTGCAGCAACGGTTCCTCCCCTTAGAAAGGGGAGGTTAGGAGGGGATGATATCTTAAGCTGCATTGCTAATGTATGCCACACGGTCATCCCCTCCTCCGCTTCCCCTTTCCAAGGGGAGGATACAAGTTTGCCTTGTAGTTATAGTTTAGCTAAGGGCATTTTGTAATAAAGGGCAGTGCGGCAGTGCTCTCTCCTTTTAATGAACCAATCTCAAATTGTTTGGTGGTATTTGTGCAGTGCCCGAAGCAAAAGTTTCTTTGTCTGTATATTTCATCAAAAACGGCCTCGCTCATGACAATTGAACCAGCTGCTCAAACCAGGCGAAATGGTTGTGAACGGCCTCTTGCGAACTCGGAAAAGTTGAAAAAGAAGTCGGTTTCGCTGCCTTTTGCGCGTTTTTTGCCCGAAAATCGGTTGCTGGAAGCGCATTTCTACGCCTCTGAAGCATGCCTTCAGGCCCCTTGAACGATACCTTCAAGGCGCTTGAAAGATAGCTTCGGGAAAACCGAAAAACGTAAGGAAAACGCAAGCTCCTCATTATCAGCAGCTTGCGGAAAGTCAGATTTTACTCCTTTTTTGACCCTTTCGTGGTGGCGGAAGCAACAAACGGCAGTTTTGGAAGGTGTTTTGTCAAATTATATAAGAGCGAATTTACGCATCCGGTGCAGCCATTCAGGCATCCGGTTCGGGTCTTGCGGGGCTTTATGTTTTTTTACCTTTTGCGGCCGCTCATTCGCCCTTTCCTGCTAATAGGTTTAAAAATAGTTTTTTTCTCTTTATTAGTATGGCTCGTTCGCAATAAATTCGTAACTTTGCATCCTCTAAATACATAACGCGAAAGATATGCCTGTAACAAAAGAAATCAAGACTGCGCTTGTTTCGGTCTTCCACAAGGACGGTCTCGAAGAACTCCTCGCCAAGCTCAATGCGGAGGGAGTAAAGTTCCTGAGTACCGGCGGTACACAGAGTTTTATTGAGTCTCTGGGCTACGAAAGCCGCAAAGTAGAGGACCTTACCACCTATCCCTCCATCCTTGGCGGGCGTGTAAAGACGCTGCATCCCAAGGTGTTCGGCGGCATTCTGGCCCGCCGCGACAACGAGGGCGACCGCGAGCAGATGGCGCAGTACGATATTCCGGCCATCGACCTGGTTATCGTTGACCTCTATCCTTTTGAGCAGACAGTGGCCAGCGGAGCCCCGGAGGCCGACATCATCGAGAAGATTGACATTGGCGGCATATCGCTCATACGCGCCGGAGCCAAGAACTTTAACGACGTGGTCATTGTTCCGAGCAAGGCCGAATACCCTCTGCTGCTCGACATCTTGAACCGTCACGGCGCCGCCACCACGCTGGATGAGCGCCGCGAACTGGCCGCCCGCGCCTTTGGGGTGAGCAGCCGGTACGACACGGCAATAAGGGAGTGGTTCGGCAAAAGATAGAGAAGGCGAGGCCTACCCCGGCCCTCCCGAGTGAAGGGGGTACGGAAATGGGGGGATGAAGGCCTGACCTCGTGAGCTGACACCTGATTTTTTTTAAGCTTAAAATAAATATTCGTTTTTCAAATGGGATTTTTTTCATTCATTCAGGAAATTGCAATGGACCTGGGAACGGCCAACACGATTATTATCAGTGATGACAAAATCGTGGTCGACGAGCCTTCGGTCGTGGCCTTGGACCGCCGCACGGACAAGATGATTGCCGTGGGCGAGAAGGCCAAGATGATGTACGAGAAGACGCACGACAACATCCGCACCATCCGCCCATTGCGTGATGGCGTGATTGCGGACTTTACAGCATGCGAGCAGATGATGCGTGGTCTAATCAAAATGGTGCACACCGGCAGCCGCTTGTTCTCACCTTCGCTGCGCATGGTCATTGGTGTTCCGTCGGGCAGTACAGAGGTGGAGCTGCGCGCCGTGCGTGATTCGGCCGAGCATGCCGACGGCCGCGACGTGTATCTTATCTTCGAACCGATGGCTGCAGCCATAGGTATAGGCATCGACGTAGAGGCTCCCGAGGGCAACATGATAGTGGATATAGGCGGCGGCAGCACCGAGATTGCCGTCATCTCGCTGGGCGGCATCGTGAGTAACAACTCCATCCGCATAGCCGGCGACGACCTTACGGCCGACATACAGGAGTACATGAGCCGCCAGCACAACGTGAAGGTGAGCGAGCGTATGGCCGAGCGTATCAAGATACACGTGGGGTCTGCCCTGACCGATTTGGGCGACGAGGCCCCCGAAGACTATATCGTACACGGCCCGAACCGCATCACGGCTCTGCCCATGGAGGTGCCCGTGTGCTATCAGGAGATAGCCCACTGCCTGGACAAGACGGTGGCCAAGATAGAGAACGCCGTGCTCTCGGCACTGGAGAACACACCTCCCGAGCTGTATGCCGACATTGTGAAGAACGGCATCTACCTGAGCGGAGGCGGCGCCTTGCTGCGAGGACTCGACAAACGTCTGCAAGACAAGATAAGCATACCGTTCCATATAGCCGAAGACCCGCTGCATAGCGTGGCCAAAGGTGCCGGCATCGCACTGAAGAACGTTGACCGTTTCTCGTTCCTGATGAGATAAACAGCGGTGGCGGGTGCAGGGAGCAATGACGCTTCCTGCTGCCCGGCAAACAAGAAGATATGAGGAATCTAATCGAATTTCTGGCGAGATACAACCACTGGTTCGTTTTCATCATCCTTGAAGTCTTCAGCCTCGTCCTGCTGTTCCAGTACAACAGCTATCAGGGCAGCGTGTGGTTTTCGTCGGCCAACGCAGTTACGGGCAAGGTCTATGAGTGGAGCTCGAAGGTGGAAACCTTCTTCTCACTGACCCAGGTCAACAAGGAGCTTACCTCCCGCAACCTCTATCTGGAGCAGCAGGTGAGCAAGCTCTCCGAACAGCTGACCCGTACCACCCGCGACAGCAGCCTGCTGCAATCCAAAGAGTTGCAGAAGCTGGCCGGCTACAGGCTGGTACCTGCCCAGGTGATTAGCAACTCCTTAGACAAGCGAGACAACTTTATCACGATAGACAAGGGCGCGGCCGACGGCATCCGCAAGGACATGGGCGTGGTCGGCGGCAATGGTGTGGTGGGCATCGTGTACATGGTGTCGGCCCATTATGCCGTGGTGCTGCCCGTGCTCAACTCGCAATCAAGCATCAGCTGTGTGGTTCAGAACCGCGGCTACTTTGGCTATTTGCGCTGGGACGGCGTGCTTCCGTACATCGCCTACGTGGAAGATGTGCCCCGCCATGCTCACTTCAAGAACGGCGACGCTGTGGTTACGAGTGGCTACTCTTCGGTTTTTCCTCCCGGTATCATGGTGGGCAAAATCAAGTGTACGTTCAATTCGCAGGACGGACTCTCGTATCGGCTGCAGCTCATCCTCTCTACCGACTTCGGAAATCTGCGCGATGTGTGCGTCATAGACAATGCTCCCATGCAGGAGAGGCTCGATGTACTGCGCGCGGCACAGGACTCTCTGAAGCTGAAGGACGACAAATAAAAAGGTGCGTACATGAATTTAGACTTTCTGAAAGGCATATTGCTCTTCGTTGTCCTGCTGCTGGTGCAGGCTCTGGTGCTCAACCACATCCATCTGTTCGGTGTGGCAACGCCGTTGCTCTACGTCTACATCGTGCTGCTCTTTAGGCGTAACTATCCCCGGTGGGCCATTCTCGTGTGGTGCTTCGTCATGGGTCTGGGCGTTGATATATTCTCTAACACGCCCGGAGTGGCAGCTGCTTCCATGACGCTCATGGGCTTGCTGCAGCCTTTTCTACTGCTCCCGTTCATCAACCGCGATACACCTGACGACCTGCTGCCCTCCATCCGCACGCTTGGGTTGGGCAAGTTTGCCTCTTACACACTGATAGTTGTGTTCATCTACTGCCTTGTATTCTTTACATTAGAGACATTCAATTTCTTCAACTGGCTGCTCTGGCTCGAATATGTGGGCGCCAGCACCGTGCTCACCACGGTACTTGTGCTCGTGATTGACAACCTGAGAAACTGACAGATACATGCCTGCATCGGGCCGAATGAAAGAGATATATGAAGGATTTTAATCTTGAGAACCGTCGGTTGGTCATCGGAGGCATCGCCACAGCTGTCGTGGTGGTGTACATCATCAGGCTCTTTACGCTGCAGCTCATGAGCGATGACTACAAGAAGAACGCCGACAGTAACGCTTTCCTCAAGAAGATTGAATACCCTTCGCGCGGACTCATCAAGGACCGTCACGGCAAGCTGATGGTCTACAACGAACCGGCATACGACATCATGGTGGTGATGAACGAAGAAAAAGGCCGCCTCGACACCCTGGAGTTCTGCCGGGCAATCGGCATGACCAAGGAAGATTTCATCCGCCGGATGGACAATATAAAGGACCGGAGCAAGAATCCAGGCTACTCGCGCTTTACCCAACAGCTCTTCATGAGCCAGATTTCAGACAAAGAGTTCTCTGTTTTCCGCGAGAAGATGTTCCGCTTTCCGGGCTTCTACGTCCAGAAGCGCAGTGTGCGGCAGTACGAGACGTCGCTCGCTGCGCATGTGATAGGCGACGTGGCAGAGGTTTCGCAGGGCGACATAGAGGACGATGACTACTACCAGGCCGGCGACTTCATCGGCAAGACCGGCGTGGAACGCTCGTACGAGAAGCAGCTGCGCGGCGTCAAAGGCATGCAGATACTGCTGCGCGATGCCCACGGTCGCATCCAGGGACGGTACCAGGAAGGCAAATACGACAGGCGTCCGGTGGCCGGGCGCGACCTCACCCTCGGCATCGACCTCAAGCTGCAGGCCCTCGGCGAGCGGCTGCTCGAAGGCAAGATAGGCTCTATCGTGGCGCTTGAACCGTCCACGGGCGAGGTGCTCTGCATGGTGTCATCGCCCAGTTACGACCCCCGCCAGCTCATTGGTCACCAGCGCGGCCGCAACCATGCACGCCTGTCGCGCAACGTATGGAAGCCCTTGCTCAACCGCGCCATCATGGGTCAGTATCCTCCGGGCTCCACTTTTAAGACCTCGCAGGCCCTGACCTACCTCACCGAAGGCATCATCACGCCCCAGACTCAGTTCGCCTGCCACCACGGTTTCTATCATCGCGGCCTCCACGTGGGCTGCCACGGCCACTCTTCTCCGCTCTCGCTGGTCGAGGCCATCAGCACTTCGTGCAACGCATACTTCTGCTGGGGGCTCTATTACATGATGGGTAACCGCAGCAGATACAAGAGTACATTCGAGGCGATGAACGTTTGGCGCGACTATATGGTCAGCATGGGATTCGGCTACAAGCTCGGTATCGACCTGCCGGGAGAAAAGCGCGGGCTCATTCCCAACGCCACTTTCTACGACAAGGCCTATCATGGCAGCTGGAACGGGCTCACTGTTATCAGCATCTCCATAGGCCAGGGAGAGGTGAACCTCACCCCGTTGCAGATTGCCAACCTATGTGCCACCATTGCCAACCGCGGCTACTACTACGTGCCTCATGTGGTGCGCAAGGTTCAGGGCGAGCATATTGACACCCTGTTCACCCGCCGACACTACACCAAAGCTAACCGCCGGGCCTACGACTACGTGGTAGCAGGCATGCGCTCGTCCGTTATCAAGGGCACGTGCCGTGCTGCCAACCGGGCCGACTACCTGGTTTGCGGCAAGACAGGTACAGCCCAGAACCGCGGACAGGACCACTCCGTGTTCATGGGGTTTGCCCCGATGGACAATCCCAAGATTGCCATAGCGGTGTATGTGGAGAACGGCGGCTTCGGTGCAGACTACGGTGTGCCCATCGGGTCGCTCATGATGGAGCAGTATATCAAAGGAAAACTCTCCGAAGCATCGGAGAAGAAGGCGACTGATTTCCAGAAACGCCGCATCGGATACGGTAAGGCAAACAGATAAGAAGTAACAAGCAATGGCAAACGACAAACGCTCTACAAGTGTACTTGCATCCATAGACTGGTGGACGATAGGCATTTACATTGCCCTGCTCGTCTTCGGCTGGTTCAGCGTATGCGGCGCCAGCTACACTTATGGCGATACAGACATCTTCAGCCTCGATGCCCGTTCGGGCATGCAAATTGTCTGGATAGGCACTTCCATCGTGCTTGGATTTGTGCTGCTCATGCTCGACGACCGCTTCTACGACACCTTTGCCTACATCATCTACGCGGCTTTGCTGCTGCTGCTCTTTGCCACCATCTTCAATCCTCACGAAATCAAAGGCTCCCGCTCATGGCTTGTGCTGGGCCCGCTGAGGCTTCAGCCGGCCGAGTTTGCCAAGTTTGCCACGGCTCTTGCCGTCTCCAAGCTGATGAGCACCTATGGTTTCAACATCCACAAGTGGAAGCATTTTGCCGCTGCCTGCGGCATAGTGCTGCTGCCCATGCTGTTTATCGTGGCCCAGAAGGAAACGGGCTCGGCGTTGGTTTACCTTTCCTTCTTCCTCATGTTTTACCGCGAAGGCATGCCGGGCAGCGTTCTCTTTACGGCGGTGGCCATGGTCATCTACTTCGTGGTGGGCATCAAGTTCGAGGATGTCATGCTGTGGGACCTGCCCACCTCCATCGGCAAGTTCGTGGTCTTGCTGCTCGTGCAGGCTTTCTCGGCCGGAATGGTGTACGTGTACTGTAAGGACAAGAAGAAAACCTGGACCATCCTGGCCTACTGTGTGGGCATTACGCTGCTGTTCCTGCTTTTTGCCGAGTACGTGATACCGTTCGATATCGTGTGGATTCAGCTCTTTCTTTCGGTCTCCCTGGTAGTCTATCTGCTCTATCAGGGCTTGAGCACGCGCCTTTCCAATTACATGTACATCGCGCTGTTTGCCATTGGATCCCTCGTGTTTTTCTACTCGGCAGACTATGTACTCAATGATGTCATGGAGCCGCACCAGCGCGTTCGCATCAACGTGTTGCTGGGGTTGGAGGAAGACTTGGCCGGAGCGGGCTACAACGTGCACCAGAGCGAGATTGCCATCGGCTCCGGCGGACTGCGCGGAAAGGGATTTCTCAACGGCACGCAGACCAAGCTCAAGTTCGTGCCCGAGCAGGATACCGACTTCATCTTCTGCACAGTAGGCGAGGAGGAAGGCTTCCTGGGCTCTGCCAGTGTGCTGCTGCTGTTCCTTGCCCTCATACTCCGGCTCATCAAGTTAGCCGAACGCCAGCCCTTTAAATTCGGCAGGGTGTACGGCTACTGCGTGCTTAGCATCTTCCTGTTCCATGTATTCATCAACGTGGGGATGGTGCTGGGACTCACGCCGGTCATCGGCATCCCGCTGCCGTTCTTCAGTTACGGAGGTTCTTCGCTGTGGGGTTTCACGTTCCTGCTCTTCATCTTCCTGCGCATTGACGCGAGCCGGAACCTGATTAGAACCTGAACAGCGGGGGCTGGCGGTATGCCATCCCTAATTCTCTCTGTTACAGAGATTTACTGTTATCCGTATGTTTCAGAATTTACAGAGCTATCGTTCAACGGGCTTGAACCATAGCTTCAACGCCCTTGAACGATAGCTCCAAGGGCGTTGAACGATACCTTCTGCAAAGGCACTGCAGAGGAGCGGGACTATTGGCGGGTGAGTTCGATGCCCACGTCGCTGATGCCCGGCAGTATTTCCCGCTTCATGTCGTGGCGTACCATGACGTGAAGCGAGTCGCCGCTGTGCAGTTGCAGGGTCGTTACTTGGAAGTTGAACTGGTAGAAACTCACGCCCTGGCCCTTCACGTTGCCGTTGCTGTCAACGAGCGAGCAGTTCAGCGTGTCGCTCCGCTCGGCCTTTCCGGGATAGACGGTCGACTCGACAATGAGCGAAAGTCCCATGAACGGATAGGCGTTGTTGGTGCGCAGGCCCAGCCGCATGGCGTAAGTGCCAGGCCTGGTCATGGGCGGTATGTCGAAGTAGAGCGTGTCGTTCTTTTCCCATCCGGCTATTTGAGTGTGGTGATAGTTGTTGTACACCTTGTTCTTATAGCAGGATGAGAGCGTCAGCACGAAGGCTGCGGTGAGCGCTATGAGCACCCTTCTGTGCGTCATTGCCTTGGGTTTTCTTTCTGTTGCTGCGGCTGCTGCGGGCCTGCCGGCTGCTGTTCGCGCCGTTCCCTGTTCGGGTTGCCGCTGCGGCCGTTGCCGTTGTTGCGGTTTGAGCCTTTGCCCTGCGGGCGCTGGTTGTTGTTGCGGTTGCGGCCGTTGTTGTTCTGGCGCGGCTGCTGCCGGCGCTCCTCGGCAGCTTTCGGTGCCTGTGCGTTGTTCCTGTTCTGGGCGTTCTGCGGGCGGTTGTTGTTGCCTTTGCCGCGGCGCTTGTTGTGCCTGGCCTTGTCAAAGCGGCTCAGGTCGGCCTCTGCCAGCAGGTCCACGGGCTTTGCCGGTGCCTTCTGCCTGCTCTCCTCGGTCAGAGAAGCGGGCTTCTCTCCGCGCTTGTTCATCTCTATGATTTCGCGTGCGCGCTCTGCCGGGATAGTTTCAAGGTTGGCGGCCATGTTCTTGTCGGTCGAATAAGTAATGAGTCCAGCCAGTATGTCGGTCTTGAAGAGGTGGTAATCGCCGTTCATCGTCTGCAGGATAACTTCCTTGCTGGGCATGCGCCTGTTTGCTTCAACGTAGTCGTCGACCTCGTAATTGAGGCAACATTTTAGCTTTGCGCACATGCCGGCCAGCTTCTGAGGGTTGAGCGAGATATCCTGGAAGCGTGCTGCATTGGTGCTCACGCTCACAAAGTTCTTCATCCACGTGGCGCAACACAGCTCTCTGCCGCACGGTCCGGTGCCGCCTATGCGTCCTGCCTCTTGCCGGGCGCCAATCTGCTTCATCTCGATACGCACGTGGAAGGTCTCGGCGAGGTTCTTGATAAGCTGCCTGAAGTCCACGCGCTCGTCGGCTATGTAGTAGAAGATGGCCTTGTTACCGTCGCCTTGATACTCCACGTCGCCAATCTTCATCTGCAGTCCCAGGTCCTTTGCTATTTGCCTGCTCTGTATCATGGTGTCCTGTTCGCGGCTCTTGGCCTCGCGGTATTTGTCCATGTCAACTTGCCTGGCGATGCGGTAAATGCGCCTTATCTCGTCGCTCGACTTGAGGTTGGCCTTCTTCACTTGCAGCTTCACAAGCTGTCCGGTCAGTGTTACCACGCCTATGTCGTGGCCCGGGTTGGCCTCAACGGCCACGATGTCGCCCTTCTTCAGCTCCAGGTTGTTCACGTTGTGGTAGTATCCCTTGCGGGTGTTCTTGAACTGCACCTCGACCAGGTCGGTGCTCTGGGCGTTGCCCGGCACGTCGGCCAGCCAGTCGTAGGTATTCAGCTGCCGGTCTTGTCGGCCCACGGCGCAGTGGCACAACCCACGGTCGCATCCGCTGCATATTTCAAAATCCAAATTGTTATAGTCCATATTTTCCGGGTGCTTGTTGTCACACCTTATCTATTATAGTGTTTATATTTGAGTTCAATCGCAGTTTGCAGTCATCGTTTGATGAGGACAATCATCTTCAGTGCAAAGTCGAAGAAGGCCATCTTGGCGTTGGCATTCTGCCTGATGTCGCGCTGCGTGCGGGCGATAAGTTCCGAAATCTCCACCACGTTGCGCTCGTTGACGAAGCGGGAGAAGTTGCGCGAGAAGCTTTCTTCATCCTGCGTCATGTAACAGAGCTCGGGTTGGCGGAAGTTGTACACGAAGTTCTCCCTTATCATCCGCCCGAAGTAGGAGAGCAGGCGCAGCTGGCGTTCGCGCCCGTAGGCTGCCACCACCTCGCTCCACTTCTTCATGTCACGCACGTTACGCATGTAGGCAAGGCGCATGAGCATCTCGAACATGTCCAGAAACTGGCGGTTCTCGTTGCCCGCGTCCAGTTGGTCGAGCGCCTTGAGCCAGCTGCCTCCGGCTATGCGGGCTATGCGTGCGGCCGACTCCTCGTCGATGCCGCGGCGGCTGATGAGTGCCTCGCGGATGGCCTCTTCGCCTATGCGGGGCACGTCGATGCGCTGTACGCGGCTGCGGATGGTCTCTATCAGATACTCCGGTTCCTCGCAAACCATGATGAAAACGGTCTGCATGGGCGGCTCCTCGAGCAGCTTGAGCAGCTTGTTGGCACACTCCGCGTTCATCCGCTCGGGTAACCAGATGAGGCTGACCTTGTAACCTCCCTGGCTCGACTTTAGGCTCAGCTTGCGCAGCAGGGCGTCACTCTCGCCGGCGCCTATCTGCGCCTGCTGGTTTGCTGCGCCCATTTCGGCCAGCCACTGGTCCAGAGTAAAGTACGGACCCTGTGCTATCAGGTGGTGCCACTCCCTGCTGAAGTCGTCGCTAACCATCTTGTGTTCGGCCGAAGTGCCGGCAGGACGGATGACGGGGTAGACGAAGTGCAGGTCCGGATGTTCCCACTTGCGCAGCATGATGCACTGAGGGCAGTTGCCGCAGGAGTCTCCCTGCTCGTGGTTGCGGCACAGCAAGTACGATGCAAAGGCCAGTGCAAGCGCCATCTTGCCGGCTCCGGCGGGCCCGCACAGCATCATGGCGTGCGGCACCCTGTCCTCGCTGACCAGCTGCAGCAGTCGCTCGCGGGCCGTGTGCTGGCCTATCACCTCCTCAAACTTCATTGTAACCTCCTCACGACTTCCCTTACCGAGTCCACTGCCGACACGGTGTAGAAGTGTATGTTGTTAACTCCGTGGGCGTAGAGTTCCCGGCACTGGTGCGTTGTCCACTCTATTCCGAGCTGGCGGGCCTGCTCGTCGGTGGTGCATTTCACAATCTCCGAAGCCAGCTCCTGCGGAAAGTCACAGTGGAAAGTCTTAGGCACCGTGGTGAGCTGAGAGAGCTTGGCGAGCGGCTTGATGCCGGGAATGATGGGAATGGTGATACCCATCTGCCGCGCCTTGTCAACGAAGCTGAAGTACTTGCGGTTATCGTAGAACAGCTGCGTAACGGCATACTGCGCGCCCATGTCCTGCTTCTGCCTGAGATACTTCATGTCCATTTCCAGGTTGGGAGCCTCCTCGTGTTTCTCCGGATAGCAGGCCACGCCGTAGCCGAAGGGCGTGCCGGGGCACTTGATGGGGCTGCCATCGGCGAAGAAACCCTCGTTGAAGCGGTTCACCTGGGCAATGAGATCGGTGGTGTGGGCATGCCCTCCCTCGGTTGGTGTGAACGAGCGGTCGTCTCGGGCCTTGTCACCACGCAGCAGCAAGAGGTTGCTGATGCCCAGAAACTGCAGGTCCAGGAGCTCGTATTCGGTTTGTTCAACGGTGGTGCCGCTGCAAATCACGTGCGGTATGACGGGCAGGTCGTACCGCTGCTGTATGGCCGCAGCAATGGCGATGGTGCCCGGACGGCGGCGTATGCGTAGCCTTTCGAACTGTCCGTTGTCCAGTTGGCGGTACACGTACTCGCTGTGATGGGTGGTGATGTTGATGTACAGCGGGCCGAACTCCTTGAGTTTCTCGATGGTGGCGAACAACTTATCCGTTCCGCTGCCCTTGAGTGGGGGCAACAGTTCAAATGAGAAGTTCCTCTGGTCTTTATTTCGGTTCAGCAGTTCTGCTACGTTCATCTGTCGTTCTTAGGGCAAGTATTGCTCCGCAAAGATACTAAAAAAATATCTCTTTCGGCTTATTTCTGCCTGATATTTTATTTTCCGGGCTCCCTTGCCGCCGCTTTACGCCTTGGCGGAGGCCTCCTGCACGGAGCCCCGAAGGTCAATCCGGCAACCCTTGAAGAGGCGAAACGGGAGGTGTGACGAACGAAATATCGGGCACGGGAGCGTGGTTTCAGAAAAAAAAGCGTATCTTTGTGCCACTGTCAAACCAACCTGAAACAAGAAGTGAACCAACCCGCCACGGCGCCTGCTGCCCTGCAGTCTCACTGCCCGTGCTGTGTGGCGGCGGCTCTGGTGCGGCCGGGCGGTGCCGTTGCCGACAGTTAACCGGAACAACCCAAATACAAAAATATGAAGCAGACTTTTATTACTATGCTGCTGCTTATGGCCCTGCAGGCCCACGGGCAGACACCGCGGGCCGAGTATCCGCGGCCGCAATTCGAGCGCGAAGCATGGCAGAACCTGAACGGGAGCTGGTCGTACAGCTTCGACTTCGGCCAGACCGGCGAGGAAAAACAGTGGCAGAACAAGAGCCGTTTCGATGCAAACATCACCGTGCCCTTCTGCCCCGAGAGCAAGCTGTCGGGCGTTCAGCACACCGACTTCATCAATGCCATCTGGTATCAGCGGCCACTCAGCGTTCCTGCTGACTGGCAGGGCAAGCGCGTCTTGCTGCATTTCGGCGCCGCCGACTATGAGACCCACGTCTACATCGAAGGCCAACAGGTGGGCACCCACTACGGCAGCGGCTCCTCGTTCACGTTCGACATCACCCCGTATGTTCAGGGTCAGCAGGCCCACAACCTCGTTGTACAGGTAAAGGACAACCTGCGCAGCCGCCTCCAGACAGGCGGCAAGCAGTGCCTGCAGCTGCACTCTAACGGCTGCATGTACACCCGCACCACGGGCATCTGGCAAACCGTGTGGATGGAAGCGGTTGCACCGGAAGGGCTGGAGTCGGTCTTTGCCGTGCCCGACATCGACCGGCAGCAGCTCGTTATCCGTCCTCGCTTCTACCGCGAGAATGCCGGCAACCGGCTTGTAGTGAAGCTCACCGATGGCCATCGCACCGTGGCAACGCAGAGCGTGGCCTGCAGCAACGGCGCCACCGTTGTGCTGCCGGTCAGGCGGATGAAGCTGTGGAGCCCCGAGTCGCCCTTCCTTTACGGCCTGACGTACGAGGTCGAGAGCGGCGGAAAGGTGATTGACCGCGTCAGCTCCTATGCCGGCATGCGCAAGGTGCACGTCAGCGGCGGCTATTTCTACCTCAACAACCGGCCTTACTTCCAGCGTCTGGTGCTCGACCAGGGCTTTTATCCCGACGGTATATGGACCGCTCCGAGCGACGAAGCCTTGAAGCGCGACATCCAACTGGCCAAGGCAGCGGGCTTTAACGGTGCCCGCCTGCACCAGAAGAGCTTCGAGGAGCGTTACTACTACTGGGCCGACAGGCTGGGATACCTTACCTGGAGCGAGTCGGCAAGCTGGGGTCTGGACGTGAACAGCAACGAGGCAGCGCGCAACTTCATCAGCGAATGGACCGAATTAGTTGAGCGCGACCGCAACCATCCGTCGATAGTAACGTGGACGCCCTTTAACGAGACGTGGGACAGTAACGGCTCCGGCGTGTACAACCGCATGGTAGCAGACGTGTACCGGCTTACCCACGCCATTGACGGAACGCGCCCCGTGAACGATGCGAGCGGTGATGGGCACGTGAAGACCGATATCTGGACGGTGCACAACTACGAGCGCAACCCGCAGAAACTCATTGCAGACTTCACCTTCAAGCCCGGCACCGAGCCTTACCGCAACGAGCCCAAGAAACCCTGGCTGGCCCGCTACGAGGGACAGCCGTACATGGTCGACGAGTTCGGAGGCCTGCCCTGGATACGCGAATCGGAGCGAAGTACGTCGTGGGGATATGGCGACAACATCAATACTATGGACGACTTCTACCGCATCTTGCAGGCAGAAGTGGAGGCGCTCAAGGCCAGCAAGCACGTTGTAGGCTTCTGTTACACCCAGCTAACGGACGTAGAACAGGAGAAGAACGGCATCTATTACTACGACCGTTCGTCCAAGTTCGACATCGACCGCATACGGAAGATATTTGAAAGCATACCTTCCTACATCGCCAATCCGGCGGATTTGAGCTACTGACACAAACCGGCAAGGCCGGGGAAACACATCCCCGGCCTTGCCGTTCATCTGCCTCAAAGAGCCTGTAGTGGAGCTGCATTCCTAAGCCCCGGGCTTATCAGAAACTTTGTCTGTTCGCAGTCGCCTTGTCGGAGCTGTCATTCAAGGCGCTTGAAGCTATCCTTCAAGGCCGTTGAAGCTATCGTTCAAGCCGCTTGAAGCATAGCTTCAGGAAAGCGGAAAGATGCAGAAGGCGGAAACGATTGTGCCTCAACGAGTTACAGTTCGTCTCTGCCCGAAGCCGCCGGCGCCTGCTTCATGCCCGCTTGTGGCAGCATCCGGCCCCCCGCGTTTACAGGGGGAAGATGCTGATAGCCCATCCGCCGGCCTGCACGGCGCGCAGGTTGAGGCGCGTCTTGCTGTTCACCTTCTGCCTGCGGATGGTGTAGCTGGTGGGGTTCTGCTGCCAGCTGGCATCCTTACCGTCGGCATAGATGGTGGCCATGTACTGCTTGCCGGGCGTCAGGAAATCGAGCTTGAGGGCCGACTTGTGGGCCTTTTCGCCCGCTACACTGCCCACAAACCAGTTCTGGGTGCCCTTGGCCCTGCGGGCGATGGTGATGTACTGGCCCGGTTCAGCTTCCAGGTAGCGCGACTCGTCCCAGTCAACGGCCACGTCCTTGATGAACTGGAAGGCGTCCAGATGTTTCTCGTAGTTCTCCGGAAGGTCGGCAGCCATCTGCAGCGGGCTATAGAGAGTAACGTAGAGTGCCAGCTGGTTGCAGATGGTAGCTATCACGTGGGCGTGGTTCTCGGGGTTTACGTTCTCCAGGTTCATCTCGAACAGGCCCGGCGTATAGTCCATGGGGCCTCCCTGCAGGCGCGTGAAGGGCAGTATGGTTACGTGCTTGGGCTGGCATCCTTCTGATGCCTGGAACTCCGTTCCGCGTGCACTCTCGTTGCCAATCATGTTGGGCCAGGTGCGGCAGAGGCCCGTGGGGCGCACTGCTTCGTGCCCGTTCACCATCAGATGGTGGCGGGCAGCCTCGGTGACGGCGTAGTGGTAGTGGTTAATCATCCACTGGTCGGTGTGCCGTCCGCCGTTGGGGAAGATGTAGCCCACGTAGCCGCTCTTCACCGCATCGTAGCCGTTGCGCTCCGCGAAGGTGTAGGCAGCCTCCATCCGGCGCTCGTAGTTGGCCACCGAAGCCGAGGTTTCGTGGTGCATCATGAGCTTCATGCCGTGCGCGTTGGCGTACTGCTGCAGCGCCGGAACATCGAAGTCGGGGTACGAAAGGGTAAAACTGTAGTTGTTGTCCTTCTGCCAGCTGTCCTCCCAACCTTGGTTCCAGCCTTCCACCAGCAGCTCCTGGAAGCCGTGGCGGCTGGCGAAGTCGATGTATCTTTTTACGTTCTCGTTGTTTGCCCCGTGGCGTCCGCTGGGCTTGATTTTTGTGAAATCGGTTTCTCCTATTGTCACCGGCTGGTACTCTCCGTAGCTCCACGTGCTCTTGCCGGTTATCATCTCCCACCACACTCCCATGTACTTGATGGGGTGAATCCAGCTGGTGTCCTCAATCTTGCAGGGCTCGTTGAGGTTCAGAATGAGCCTCGAGGCCAGCATCTTGCGGGCATCATCCACCACCATGACCGTGCGCCAGGGCGTTTTAGCTGGGCATCGGAGATAGGCCTTGCGGCCTTTGGAGTCGGGGGTGAGCCACGATTCCAGCACCATATTGGTGTCGTCGAGGTTCAGGTGCATGCTTGAGTAGTCGATGCAGGCTGCCTCGTGAATGTTCAGATACAGCCCGTCGTCGGTCTTGAGCAGCAGAGCAGTCTGCAAGCCTGTGGGCGAGAAGCCCTCCTGACATGCGTTGGGCGTGCGTGCCTTGGCCGAAAGACGGCGCACGTCCGACAGCCTCGAGACCGTGTACTCATACTCATCGGTGTCGTAATCGCCGGGAATCCAGTAGGCGATGTGGTCACCCGTGAGGGCAAACTGCGTGTGTTCCTCCTTCACAATCACGTTATCAAGCCCCTGTTGGCGTGGCAGTTCGTAGCGCAGACCTATGCCCTCGTCGTACACTCTGAACCTGATGACGATGCTGCGGGCCGTGGCAGGCTGCCTGATTTCGGCTTCCAGCTCGTTGTAATGGTTGCGTATGCGGCTCTCCTCGCCCCAAACGGGCTGCCAGGTCTCGTCGAACGTCGATGTCCGTACGGCCCCCAGCTCGAACCCATCCATCAAACTGGGCCAGTTCTGGAGCTCCAGTCCCAGACTCGAAGGCTTGATGACAGCCCGCCCCTTGTAGCTCATCTCGTAGGTGGGGCGGCCGTTCAGGATGTAAAACTGCAGCTCTACGTTGCCGTCGGGCGACTTGATGCCCGCTGCCAGGGCCGTGAGCGGCAGGAGCAAAAGCAGCATGAAAAGTTTGCGCATGGTGTTGTCAGTATGTTTGGTTTTAAATAATTCGGAGTTCCTTTGCCGTCCGGCAGGCCTCAATAGAGTTGCCCGCATGCAGCTTCTCGAGTATGTTTTGGCGGTGGCGGTTCACAGTGTTCACGCTGATAGACAGCATGCCGGCTATCTCCTTGCTTGACTTGCCCTGCTCGATGAGGCGCAGCACGCTCGTTTCTCGGTTGCTCAAGATGGCTGTATAGTCGTTTTCGGTCAGCCTGATGACCTCTCCGTTGGTGTTGTTACGGATGATGGCGTCGCCTTTCCCCTCCGTTCCAAAGCTGTAGAGGCACAACGCCAGCCAGATGTCCCGGTCGTTGGTGTTGCAGTAAAAGATGCGATGAGTAACGGCATGATAGGTTCCCGACGCGTCTGCCATCCGCAGGCAACTCTCCAGCGAGTAACCGGAAGGGTCGCCGGAGCAGTCCTTTTTCGCGTACTGAAAGAACTTGAGCTCCTGCAGTTGCTTGGCAATAAGGTCGTCGGGGTGCACATGCGAGAGGATTTCTTCTTCCCAGATGCTCTCTATCCGGTGGTGAGTGCCGCGCCCGGCGATGCCGAGAAACTCGCCCATAGCGCCGTAGTAGATGTGGCTCACGCGCCCGTTGAGATTGCTCAGCACGGCTATGCCGTTCTCTACTGCGGCAAAGCAGCGGGCCAGGGTCATGTATTCAGTCTCCATTCTGCCGGCATCGTGGCCCTGCCGGAACTGCTGATGAGAGAACTCCTCATCAAGTTTGGTGTTGATGTTCATGAATACCAAAATGGTTATTATTCAGTATTGCCGGTGTTGAAAAAGTTGATTAACTTTGCACCGGATAAGCATTAGAGCCCTGCAAGGCCCGTTTCGTTCAAGCCGGGGCCATGCAAAGATAAGCAAAAAATCTGATAGCAACCTAATTGTAACACAATAAAGAAGATGAAAAAGATGATGATGACCGCCCTGCTAACTGCCCTTACGCTGACAGCAGGAGCACAAAGTTTGGAGAAAATGCAGTGGTTCAACGAACCTGCTTCATGGAAAATGGACGGCAACAAACTGGAGATGGACGTGCCGGCACACTGCGATTACTGGCGCATCAGCCACTACGGGTTCACTGTAGACGATGCTCCGTTCTACTACACCACCTACGGCGGCGAGTTTGAAGCTAAGGTTCGCATCAGCGGCGACTATAAAGTACGCTTCGACCAGGCCTGCCTCATGATTCGTATTGATAAGGAGAACTACCTCAAAACGGGCATAGAATACGTTGACGGGAAGTACCATTTGAGCTGCGTTGTTACCCATCACACCAGCGACTGGAGCGTAATAGAGCTCGACAAGCCCGTTGACAACCTCTGGATTAAGGCCGTTCGCCGTCTGGATGCCATAGAGATATTCTACTCGTTCGATGACAAGAACTACACGCTTATGCGCAATTGCTGGATGCAGGACAATACTCCGGTGCAGGTGGGTCTGGCTGCCGCCTGCCCCGATGGTGAGGGTTTCAAGGCCCGGTTCGATAACTTTACGGTCAAGCACCTGCCCGACCAGCGCCGTCTGGAGTGGCTGGAACGCAACAAATAAGATGATGTGGCGGCCTTGGTGCCTGCAGATAACAAAAGGGGATGCGTTGTTTTACGCATCCCCTTTTTGTTTTTCAGCCTACAGGAGCCTTCTTACTGCTCTTTCAGATAGGCCACCAAGGCAGGGTGAGCCGCCAACGTATTGTTGAAGATCTGTGGCTTTATCTCTTCTATTACAAAGTGGCGGCCTTTCCACTCCACGCCATCGCCGACCTTGTACTCGGCATTGAAGCGCTCCATCTGGCGTGCGCAGCGCTCAGAAACGTCGAAGAAAATCATCCGGACACTGCCATCAGAGAACTCCTCGAACTTAGGCGTGAACTTTCCATAGTTGATGTGATGCCATGTACCGACAATAATGGCCACAATGAGAATGACAATTATCGCGATGCCAAGATACATATACGTTTCGTATTCCATATAACTTGTTTAGCTTAAAAGAACCTTACTTGCTCTTGTACTTGTTTATTCCCCAGTTTGCATAGCGCTGCAGGTTCTTCTCCATGACATCACCCTGCGTGAACTCGGTCCAGTAATAGTTGCCCATTGATATGCCCAGCACGCCGCACTCTATACATACACTCTTCTGCATCTTGCCATAATCGAAGAGAACATTCTCGAAGGGAACGCGCTGCTCCTTGCCGTCAATGACAAAGCCGATGCCGTCTTCGTAGATGCGCACTTCGGTGAAGAGCTGCTTCTTGCGCCAAATCATGAACGTACCGATGGCAAGTAGAATGGATATATATATAAATCCGTTGATTAAGAAGTTAACCATACTCGTTACCCAGTCCACGTGCATAGACTCGGCAAAGCCTGTCATGGCCTGCTGCACGGCCGGAATGCGGGTTACAATGTACACTGCCAGAAACGCAACCCAGCCTTGGATAACACCTTTCCACTTGCCTTTGCCTTCGTAGGAACTCATGTTAAGCTGGTGCGAAGATACTAAATTTTCTTCCATGATAAGTTATTCGATTTGATGATTAATGCTGCAAAAATAATATAAAAAAGTGGAACAGGCAAGTAATATGTATGAAAAAGAAGTCTTGGAAACCGAAGTTGGAAGCCTGCTGCATGTTTCCTGCTGGCTTGCTACTTATTTTTAAAGACAGAGTAACAGAGTAATTTTTCAACTGTTACGGACCTGTTGAATGACAGGACTGGGCAAGCAACGGTTTACATGAAGGCAAACCGGTATCTTCCACTTAGTAAAATGAGGCGGAGGAGGGGATGACCAGGTAGCAAAGATTAGTCATGCAGCTTAAGATATCATCCCCTCCTAACCTCCCCTTTCTAAGGGGAGGAACCGTTGGCGCCTATCTGCTGGAAACTGAAAACAATCAGTCAACGGATAAGCATCAGGCAAACTGGTATCCTCCCCTTGGAAAGGGGAGGCGGAGGAGGGGATGACCAAATAGCAGGTATTCGCAAAGAGACGGGGCAAATCATCCCCTCCTAACCTGTGAATTGTGAATTGTGAATTGTGAATTAGCAGCTTGCTGCTTGCAAAATCATCCCCTCCTAACCTCCCCTTTCTAAGGGGAGGAACCGTTATTGCAGGTTTCCAGTTGAGAGACCTCTGATTTTTTAAGACAGAACAGCAGCGTATTCAGTCAGTTGCTGCAGGCAGTCAGTGAGGGGGAGAGGGTGCTGTTATTCCAGCGCCTTGCCCTCTCGCCAGGCTTTGCCCACGCGTTCGCCCACCACGTAGTAGTCGCCACGGAACTGGTCGAACACCAAGGCATGGAGCAGGGCGGGGTCTACGCGGCCGCCGGTCATCACGCGCTCGTCGGCACTTACGTTCTTTATTTCGCCGTAAAAATGAGGTCCGTCGTTCTCGTTGCTGTCGAACACGAGCTCACACTCTAACGTTACGGGGAACTCCTCGATAACGGGCGCGTCAACGAACTTGCTCTTCACGGCGTGCATGCCGGTACGCTCAAACTTATCGGGCGTATCGTTGCCGCTGGCAATGCCAAACCAGTCGGCCTCCCGCATGTGCTCGCGGTCGGCAATGCTCACCGTGAACGCCTTGCGCAAACGCAGGTTCTTGGTCGTTTGATGGTCGGCATCAAGGTTCAGGGCCACCAGTTTGTTGGCGCAGATGCCGCCCCACGCCATGTTCATTACGTCCACCTTACCCTCTCGGTCGTAGGTGGCAATCATCAGTACCGGCATCGGAAACAGGTACGGTTTTACTCCTAAGTCTTTTCTCATAACGTATAATGGTTTTAGAAAGCGCTGCCCGTACAGCCCCGGGGCAGTGCATGAGCGGGGCTGAAAGAGCCCCGGCGCATTGTGCAAATATAGCTTTTTATTCTGAATGCGGCAAGAAAAACGACCCTTTTCATCATCCCCGCGGGCCAAACTTGCGGCCCCCTGCCAAAGCCCCTGCCAGCGGGGGTTGCGAAAGAGCTATCGGTCAAGGCGCTTGAAGGATAGGTTCGGGCGCCTTGAAGGGTATGTTCAAGCACCTTGAATCTATCCTTCGGAAAACAGGGAGCTGCCGACTGCCGATGCCGGAGCAGTTAATTCACAATTCATAATTCACAATTCAGAGGTTGAGAGGGGTGTGTGTGTTGCTGCATCTTCACTGTTTCCTGCCACATGGTCATCCCCTCCTCCGCCTCCCCTTTCCAAGGGGAGGATACCAGTTTGCCTGATGTTTATTCTTTAACTGATAGTTTTTAGTTGTCAGCAGATAGATGCCAACGTTTCCTCCCCTTAGAAAGGGGAGGTTAGGAGGGGATGATTTTGCAAGCAACAAGCGTTCTACCACCGGTACCGAGGCACCTTCCGGCCCTGCCGGACGGGGCACCACAGGCCGCAATTAGCATATTTTAATGATAATTGTTAAGGAGTGCAACCGCTCGTTTGCCTATTTTTTGTACCTTTGTAACTGAATAGCAGAAATCAAATTATCTACAAGTTGTACCTTAAAATGAAGTTTAAAACGAAACTGTTGATGGCCTGTGCGGCCATGTCTTGGGTCGTTTCGGGCGTCGGAGCGGCCGAGGGCGACCTCACGAAGTACGTAAATCCCTGGATTGGAACAGGCGGCCATGGCCACGTCTTTCTGGGTGCAAACGTGCCCTTCGGCTACGTTCAGCTGGGCCCTACGGAGCACACCCGCGGCTGGGACTGGTGCTCGGGCTACCACATCAGCGACTCCGTGCTCATAGGCTTCGGCCATCAGCACCTCAGCGGAACGGGTATAGGCGACCTGGGCGACTTCGCCTTCCTGCCCGTTGCCAATAAAGAACAAAAGGAAATCAGGTTCTCGCACGCCAGCGAGACCGTAAGCCCCGGCTACTACGCTATCAAGCTGGGCCGGCCCAACGTGTTTGTGGAGCTAACGGCCACCAAGAGGGCCGGCTTCCATCGCTATACCTACGGCGCCAATACGGCCGAAGGGCTCATCGCCATCAACCTGAACCAGGGCATAGGATGGGACAAGATGACGAGCTGCAAGCTCAATGTAGAGGGCGCCACAACGGTTTCCGGCTTCCGCATGTCGACCGGATGGGCCAAGAACCAGCAGGACTTCTTCGTCGCAGAGTTCTCTAAACCCGTTACGCTTGTGGAGAGCAACGACAGCGTAGGTGTGTTCTCGTTCCGCAACGACGGCCAGCCGCTGCTCGTAAAGGTGGGCCTCTCGGCCGTTAGTGTTGAGAACGCAAAGGCCAACCTGCAGGCCGAGATACCCGCGTGGGACTTCAACAAGACCGTTACAGAAGCCCGGCAGGCCTGGAACAAGGAACTGGGCAAAATCTCAATCGAGACCAAGAACGATACCGACCGCACCATCTTCTACACCGCCTTGTACCACACCATGACGGCACCGTCGGTGTTCAGCGACGTGAACGGCCAGTACCGGGGCGCCGACGGCAAGGTTTACAGCGCCCGGTTTACCAACTACACCACCTTCTCTCTGTGGGATACGTACCGCGCGGCGCATCCGCTGATGACGCTCATACACCCCGAGAAGCAGGCCGACATAGCCCAGACGATGCTCAACATCTGCCAACAGCAGGGCAAACTGCCCGTGTGGCACCTCATGGGAAACGAGACCGACTGCATGGTGGGCAACCCCGGGGTGAGCGTGCTGGCCGACCTCGTGCTCAAAGGATACGTGAAGGACAAGGCTGCGGCCTTTGAGGCAATGAAGAAATCGGCCATGCTCGACGAGCGCGGAATGAAGGAACTCAAGCAGTACGGCTACATCCCGTTCGACGTGGCCAATACGCCCGAGACCGTATCCAAGAGCCTCGAGTACGCCATTGCTGATGCCGGAATAGCCAAAGTGGCACGTCTGCTGGGCCGGAAGGACGACTACACGTACTTCTACAACCGCAGCCAGTGCTACCGCAAGTTCTTTGACAAGCAGACGGAGTTCATGCGCGGGCTCGACAGTAAAGGTCGTTTCCGCGAGCCGTTCAATCCCTTTAAGTCGGCCCACATAGCCGACGACTACACCGAAGGCAACGCCTGGCAGTACACCTGGCTCGTTCCGCACGACGTGCACGGGCTGGTGAGCCTCTTCCCATCGGAGCAGGCATTCGTCAACAAGCTCGATTCGCTCTTCATCGTAGAGGGCGATTTGGGCGCCGAGGCATCGCCCGACATCTCCGGACTCATAGGTCAGTACGCCCACGGCAATGAACCCAGCCACCATGTTGTGTACCTATACAACTACGTGGGGCAGCCCTGGAAGGCCGCACCGCTGCTGCGCAAAATCTTCGGCGAGCAGTACAAGAACAGTGCCGACGGCCTTTCGGGCAACGAGGACGTGGGCCAGATGTCGGCCTGGTATGTCATTTCAACGATGGGCCTGTATCAGGTAGAGCCCGCGGGCGGCAAGTTCGTCTTCGGCTCTCCGCTCTTCGACGAGGCCCGCATGCAGGTTGCCGGCGGCAAGACCTTCACCATCCGCGCCCTGAACAACAGCGACCGGAACATCTACATACAGCGCGTGAAGCTGAACGGGCGCAACTACACCAAGTCATATATCAACTATGCCGACATCGAAAAGGGCGGAACGCTGGAGTTCACTATGGGCAGCAAGCCCTCCAAGTTCGGTACGGCAAAGAGCGACAGACCATAAAGACCTATTAAATATGAATACATCGGTAACAATGAAATCAGTGATTCTGGGTGCCGGCTTGCTGCTTTGCGGCGTCTCCGCGGCACAGGCACAGGCCAACAAGACCCAGAAGGAGTTTGGAAAAGAGTACATCAAGGCCATTGCAGTGAGCACGGCATACGTGTCGAAGCGCCCTGCCGAGGAGGACAGACTGTTCCGCTCGGAGGCCATAGAGAAAGAAATCAGGCGCGTGAAGAAGCTGCTCAAGGACACTCCTTACCTGGCCTGGATGTTCGAGAACTGCTTCCCCAACACCCTCGACACCACCGTTCACTACGAAGAAGACGCCCAGGGCAACCCCGATACGTTTGTTTACACGGGCGACATACACGCCATGTGGGGCCGCGACTCCGGCGCGCAGGTTTATCCCTACGTAAAACTGGCCAACAAGGACAAGAACCTCAAGAAGATGATTGCAGGCGTTATCATGCGCCAGTTCAGGAATATAGTCTTCGATCCTTATGCAAACGCCTTCAACAGATACCCCAACCCGAACGGCGAATGGATGAAAGACAAGACCGACATGAAGCCCGAACTGCACGAACGCAAGTACGAGATAGACTCGCTCTGCTATCCGCTGCGCCTTGCCTACGAGTATTGGAAGGTTACGGGCGATACGAGCATCTTCGGCGATGAGTGGCTGCAGGTGGTGCAGAGCGTGCTCCGCACCTTCCGCGAGCAGCAGCGCAAGAACGGCACAGGGCCCTACAGGTTTGCCCGAGTGACCGACCGGCAGCTCGATACCGTGAGCAACGACGGTCTGGGTAATCCCGTGAAACCCTGCGGACTGATAGCTTCGGTGTTCCGTCCGTCGGACGATGCCACCACGTTTCTCTTCCTCGTTCCGTCCAACTTCATGGCAGTAACCACCCTGAACAAGGCTGCAGAGGTGCTGAATGCCGTCAACCACCGCGCTGACCTGGCCAAGGAGTGCACCGACCTGGCAGCAGAAGTAAAGACGGCCCTGCAGAAGTACGCCGTTGTTAACCATCCCAAGTACGGCCGGATTTATGCTTTTGAGGTCGACGGGTTCGGCAATCAGCTCCTCATGGATGATGCCAACGTGCCCAGCTTGCTTGCCATGCCGTATCTGGGCGATGTAGACGTAAACGACCCCGTTTACCAGAACACCCGCCGCTTCGTATGGAGTGAGGACAATCCTTACTTCTTCAAGGGCAAGGCAGGTGAAGGTATAGGCGGTCCGCACATTGGTTACGACATGCCGTGGCCCATGAGCATCATGATGAGAGCTTTCACTTCAAAGGACGATAACGAGATTAAGCAGTGCATCCAGATGCTGATGGACACCGACGCAGGCACAGGCGTCATCCACGAATCGTTCAACAAGGACAACGCATCCAACTATACACGCCCCTGGTTTGCCTGGCAGAACACCCTCTTCGGCGAGCTTATACTCAAGCTGGTCAATGAAGGAAAGGCCGACCTGCTGAACTCCTGCAAGAAGGAAGCTAAATAAACATAACTTTAGTAAGCCCGACTTTCATGGTTCCTTTTAAGTAGCGGACTAAGAAAGTCGGGCTTTTCAAGATACAAAAGTAATGAATAACATAGAAAAGAACACGAAAGTGAGCCCCGTGGCGTGGGTTCCCACGCTCTATTTTGCTATGGGAATGCCTTTTGTGGTGCTCAATATGGTGTGCACGCTGATGTACAAAGGCATGGGTGTAAGCGACACGCAGATAGCCTTCTGGACCTCGCTCATCATGTTCCCCTGGACGTTGAAGCCCCTCTGGAGCCCCTTTCTGGAGATGTACAAGACCAAGAAATTCTTCGTGGTGCTTACTCAGATGCTCACCGGAGTGATGTTCGCGCTCGTGGCTTTTGCCCTCCATCTGCCCAACTTCTTTGCAGTTACCATCGCCCTGCTGGCCGTCATCGCCCTGAGTGGTGCCACCCACGACATTGCAGCCGACGGTACGTACATGTCGGTGCTCTCCAACGAGGAGCAGGCCAAGTGGATTGGATGGCAAGGAGCGTTCTATAACATCGCCAAGATTGCCGCCACCGGCGGACTGGTTTACCTGGCCGGAACGTTCATCAAGCACTTTGGAGTGACCCAGGCGTGGATGATTATCATGCTCATCATTGGCATCATCATGGTTGTGTTGGGCTGTTACCACTTCTTCATCCTGCCCACCGACGGCAAGAAAGCCGTGGAGGGAAAGACGCTGAAGGAGTCGCTTGCCGAGCTGTGGAGCGTGTTCGCCGACTTCTTTCGCAAGAAGCACATCTGGTACTACATCGCCTTTATCATCCTGTACCGCTTTGCCGAGGGCTTTGTAATGAAGATTGTGCCCCTGTTCCTCAAGGCTCCGCGGGCCCAGCAGGGCCTCGGACTGAGCGAGCAGGAGATTGGTTTGCTCTACGGAACGTTCGGAGCAGCGGCCTTCGTCGTAGGTTCCATCCTCGCAGGCTATTACATCGCGCGGCGCGGACTGCAGAAGAGCCTCTTCTCCTTGGCCCTGGTGTTCAACCTGCCTTTCGTGGCCTACACCCTTCTGGCTCTCTATCAACCCCAGAGTCTGCCGCTTATCGGCTCGGGAATCGTACTCGAATACTTCGGCTACGGCTTCGGTTTCGTGGGCCTCACGCTGTTCATGATGCAGCAGATAGCCCCCGGCGCGCACCAGATGAGCCACTACGCGTTCGCCAGCGGCATCATGAATCTGGGCGTCATGCTGCCCGGCATGATGAGCGGAGCCGTGAGCGATGCCCTCGGCTACAGGCACTTCTTCGTCTTCGTGCTCTTCTGCACCATCCCTGCTCTGCTCATTACGTGGTTCGTACCCTTTACTTATCCCGACAAGAAGCAGTAGAAACAAGACCTTACAACTATTTTAACATCATAACGTATGAGTAAATTAATCATTCAGGGGCAGCCCTTACCCAACATGCCTTGGGAGGAGCGACCCGACGGCGAGCGCAATGTCATGTGGCGTTGCAGTGCCAATCCCATCATTCCCCGCGACCTGCTGCCCACCAGCAACAGCATCTTCAACAGCGCCGTGGTACCCTTCGGCAACGGCTATGCAGGCGTTTTCCGCTGCGATGACACCAATCGGCGCATGGTGCTGCATGTAGGTTTCTCGGCCGATGGCCTGAAGTGGAACATCAACGAGCAGCCTTTGCGCTTTGAGTGCGATAACGACGAGATTGGCAAGTGGGTGTACGGATATGACCCACGCGTATGTTTTATCGACGACAGGTACTACGTCACCTGGTGCAACGGCTACTACGGACCCACCATCGGCGTAGCCTGGACGAAGGACTTCGAGACCTTCCACCAGCTCGAAAACGCCTTCCTGCCCTATAACCGCAACGGAGTGCTCTTCCCAAAGAAGATTAACGGCAATTTCGCCATGCTGAGTCGCCCGTCCGATACGGGCCATACGCCCTTCGGCGACATCTTCTACAGCGAGAGCCCCGACATGGAGTTCTGGGGCCTCCACCGCCATGTAATGAGCCCGGCAGCCTTCGAAGAGAGCGCCTGGCAGTGCATGAAGATAGGCGCCGGACCCGTTCCAATCGAGACGAGCGAGGGCTGGCTGCTCTTTTACCACGGCGTGCTGCGCAGTTGCAACGGCTATGTGTACAGCTTCGGGTCGGCTTTGCTCGACCTCGAACAGCCCTGGAAGCCCATCTACCGCTCCGGTCCGTACCTCATCTCACCGCAGAAACAGTACGAACTTACGGGCGATGTGCCCAACGTTTGCTTCCCTTGTGCCGAGCTGCATGACCCGGCAACGGGCCGCGTAGCCGTGTACTACGGTTGTGCCGACACCGTTACGGGACTAGCCTTCGGCTACATACCCGAGATTATCGAGTGGACCCGCAAGACCAGCATTATCTGACACGCCCTTTCCTGCAATCTCCGCCTCCCGCCCGGAAGCGGAGATTGCCGTTTTATACCACATCACCTACCATCCAAGAACTATCACCCGGGAACTTTTGACAAGTGTCGCACGACCATGTGACACCTGTCGAACAATCGTGCGACACTTGTCAAAAGTTCCCGAAAGATAGGTATTGGGCGGTAGCTAAGGATTCTCAGCACCCCATTTGCAGGCTCTGGAAAGTTTCTTTTCTGTCAAAAATCGGTTGATTATTTGTATATTATTGCAGAAAATAAGTATCTTTGCGATGATAATCTACCTATTTTCTCATGACGGCACAATAACAATGGCAACTTATAACTCTATCAAAGAACTCACGCGTGGACTTCAGCAGGGCGCAAAACTGCTGAATGACATGTTCCTGAAGCGAAAGACCGTTGCTATTAGATACGACGACGCGCTCGAAACACTGGACGGAGACGAGAACCGGTTGCAGCACTTGATAAGCTACGGGGTGATTGAGCAAAGCGGCGATACGCTGGAGCTGGACGATATTTACCAGCGTTTTTTTGAGGAAGTGCTGGCCGTTAACGAGGATATCAACATCGCCCTGGTGCAGACCTACATCAGTAAATTGAAGCTGGACATGGACTCGTATCTGGCCGCCGAGAGTCAGCAGCGCCGCAGTATGTTGCTCCGCGAGGTTCGCCACACGTTTAAAAGCATAGAAAATGCCACCCGCAGAAATGTGGTTGACCTGAAGCGGAACGTTGACGATACCTATAAACAGGAGCATAACTTTAAGATTAAGGAACTCAGACTGAGGGATTTTGATGAGAAAGCCCGCCTGATACACGAGCTGACGGAGCAGACCGAGAAGGTGATTAAAGAGCAGGTGATATTCTTTTCCAATGCTATGGACATTGGGTTGAAGCAAACAGTAAGGGAAGTACAAGAGGGTTTGCGTGATGCTGCTCATGGGCTGATAGCCATCTCACAGCAAATCATAGAATATCTTAACCGCATAGAATACCAAAGTAGGCTGGTCAAGAAGGTGCGCCAGCTCAAGTACCTGCGCGACCAGTTCATGATAGAGCAGGCTACAAACGTAAACGAGGTAATGGCACAAACCAACGACGTGTGGATGGAACGGCAACCTAAGTATGTGACCCGGGTTTCGCTCGACTTTCTGCGTAATGACGATGCCGCACTCGACATATTGAGCAACATCCGCCGCCGGCTCTCCAACAAAACTGCCGTAAAATCTCGACTTGGCGGAAAAATCGCAACGAAGTTCCTGACCGGCCAGATCGAGACCTTACGTGCCTTTAACCATCAGGAATTGCTGAATGGTTTTTTGGCGCAGGGCACTGACCTTTTCAATTACGTATGGCATTACCCGTTTACCGAAACTGTTGATGACGAGTTACGGTTGGTGCTCTTTTTACAATTGGCCTCACAGTATCCTGAGCGATTACGGTACACGGCAGAGACCGACATGATAAGAAATATAGAATATCCAGTAATTTATCCGCGATGAAATATACCAATGAAGTTTTCCAAAGACTAAGCCGTGGGCAGTTCATATCGGCCAACAGCATTGATGCCGAGACGCGAGCTATCTACAATGACATAGAAGAATACCAGCAGGAATATGAAGACTATTTTGCTAAAATAGACTTCCAGCTTTGCGGGGGCGACGGTTTCTTTTATTTTAGCAGGCGAGAAGCCAAGGTTATCGTAGAGAACAAGCTGCAGTCCTTGTTCTCATGGATAGATTATCTTGATTTCCTCAAGACCTACGATACCTCTTTCGACGCTGGCACTCAATTCCGATTGGCGCAAATGGAGGTCAGCTTGTCTACGAATATAGAACTCAAGGAGAAACTGGGCCGGTTGTTCCAGGACCGGCAATCGAATCGTGACAAACTGGAGGCGCTGGCTCTTACGCTTGTAAACATGGGCTTTGCCGAGCTGGTTAACGAGACCGATGGCACCTATCAGGTAACCTCGGCTTTCCATTACATTGAGCAGATAATCCTTTGTATCAATATAGACGAGGAGGTGAAAGATGAGATACCTCAATAAAATTATATTCATCAATAGCGCCCATGTACCTTATGCCGAGATAAAACTCAACGGAAACGTGCACTTCATAGGTACGCAAGGCGTGGGAAAATCTACGTTGCTGCGCGCCATTTTGTTCTTTTATAATGTAGACAAGAACAAACTGGGCATACGCACACAAGCTGGACAGAAGAGTTACGATGAGTTTTATCTGCCTTACCGTAACTCGTATATTATCTATGAGGTGTGTCGCGAGACGGGAACTTACTTTGTGGTGACATTCCTTTCACGCGGCCGTACCGCCTTCCGCATCGTAGATTGTCCGTTCGACAAGCGTTACTTTGTGGAAGAAGACGGAAGTGTACGCGACGAGTGGGGGCGCATCAGTGAGCAGATAGGTACGCGCGTTTTCCGCAGTAACATTATTCGCAGTTACGAGGAGTTCCGCAACATTCTCTATGGCAACCACCGCGAAGTGAGCAGGGAGCTGTGGCGTTTCTCGCTCATGGAAAGTAGTAAGTACCGCCAGGTGCCGCTTACAATCCAGAATATATTCCTGAACCAGAGTCTGGAGTCACGTGTCATCAAAGATACCATTATAGATTCCATGGACTTCTCGGGCGATGATATCGACCTGAATAGATATCGCGAGGAGATGAAAAACTTCCGTCAGCAATACGAAGATATATGGAAATGGTATAAAACAGAAAGAAACGGACGGGTGAAAGTCAAGGCAGAAGCAGATGCGGTGGTTGATAAATATGCACAGTATGAAAGCACAAACAAGCTGATAGCAGAATTGTGCGCCTGCCTGAACTTTGCGTTGGAGCGTGACACCAAGCGCTTGCCGGAGCTGAAGAGAAAGGAGCAGCAGGTAACTGAGGACTTAACGCGCCAGAAAAGACTCTTCAGCGAAGAAGAGAACAAACATAATGCCGAGCGCGACAAGCTGAACCAGAAAGACGGAGCCTTGAAATCGTTCTTCGATCAGGTAAAAATCAAGCGGCAACATTATGAAGAAATAGGTATTGAAAAAATTGCGGAGCGCTACACCAGGGAAGGACAACTGAAGGTGCAGCAGCAAAGTCTGGCCCAGCAGGAGTCGACTCTAACGGGCAAGAACCAAACAGTAACCTCGAAATACAAAGAATTGCAGCAAGCAGTGAATCGTGAATGGCGCGAAAACGACTTGCAGCTCAAGGAACAGCTCAACGATATGCAGCGCACGGCTACCGAAAAGCAAGGAGAGTTACAAAAGGAACAAGCAAGGCAGGCTGACGGTATCAGAAAGCAATATAACGTGAAACTTGACGAAAACGAAAAACTGCTTACAGAAGCTCGTGATGCCTACGGCAAACTGAAAATAGACGTAGAGCGAATGAAGCAAGCCAATCCTTATCGCGAAGATGAGGCCGAGTTGGATACCCAATCATCCGAACTGCAGCAACGCTTGCAGCAGCTGGAGCATGAATCGAATGCCATGCAGCAGGAAATTTCCCGTATTACGGCTGACGTAGCTATGCGGCGCAAGGATCTTGAAACGGACTGTGACAAGGCTGCAACCTCGTTGCAGAGCACCGTCGCCTTGCTTTCGGCAGAAGCTGCGGGCCTTGAGGACATGCTGCAACGGCAAAAGGGTTCGTTCATTGAGTGGTTGGGAACTCATGTGGACGGCTGGGAACATCATATAGACAAGGTACTAGATGAGGATGCCGTGTTATACAATGCGGCGCTGAACCCACGGTTAGAGGGTGGGGAGGATACCGTCTTCGGTGTTAAGATTGATACGGAAAACATAGAAAAGGTAGTCAAGACCCCTGAAGAAATACAACTCCAAAAAGCAAGACTGGAGCAGCAAATAGAGGATGTAAATAAACAGATAAAAGTTCGCAAGCAGCAGTTAACAGTGGATATCGAAGAACTGGAACGCAAACCCAAAGTCCGCTTGAAGCAGTTGCGCAAGGATAAAATGAATATTGATGCCGAGTACAAACAACTGCCGTTGCGTCTGCAACGCATCAATAAGGAAAGGACTAACCTGGCCGACCGTCTTTCAAAGTGGCGAGAGAGAGAACTCGCCAAGCTGCATGAGCAACAAAGCGTAGCGGAACGGGACATCGAAGATCTTGGCAAGCAAAAACTGTTGTTAAAAGAACAATGCGACAAAAGATTAACTGACGTCAGAAAATCGTTCGAAAGACAAACAAGAAACCTTTTCGAGGCTGTAAACAGCAAAAAAATTGCTATTGAGACTGAGCGTTTGCAGAACCAACGTGAGGCAGAGAAACGAACTGTAGCGCTGCAGGCAGAAATGGATGCCGAGCTGAAAGGTCTGAATGTAGACATTGAGCGCTTGGCCGAGGTTCGCAAGCAACTGCAAACCGTCTCTGATGAGTTGCGGTTCATTGACGAAAATCGCCCTGAATACATTTCCTGGCAGAATGATATCCGTGATTATTTCAGCCTCGAATCCGATAAAAAAGAGGAGCGAAGGGTGAACCGAGGAAAGATAGATGAGCTTACGGAGAAATTCCAGAAGCGCAAGAAACAATACGATGAGGCTATCAATCGATTGGCCTCGTCTCTGCGGTCTTTGCAAGACGAACAGGAAAAACTCACCAATGCTATCAATCATGTGAATAGTTTCAGAAACAATTCATCGTGTCCCGAAGCTTTGCTCACAGCAGGGGAGCGGAAAACAGTAAAACCCTTGGCAGATATTTTAGACAATCTGCATAACCAAATCAGCAATCAGCAACAAACATTGGAGGCGTTTAAGCAAGCTGTAATCGCTTTCAAGAGTAATTTCTCTCCCCAAAACACATTCAATTTCCGTACCGAGTTCAACTCAAATAGCGATTACACGGAATTTGCGGTTGATTTGAACGAATTTCTCTCAAATGCCAAGATAGAGCAGTACAGGGTTCGCACCAGCCGTCAATATGCCACGATTATTAAACGTATAGCCCACGACGTAAGCGATTTGAGCCAGCATACAGCCGATGTGCGTGCTACAATCGGCGATATCAATCACGATTTCCGTGAGAATAATTTTGTGGGCGTCATCAAGGATATAGAGCTGCGCGCAGTTGAAAGCAACGACCACTTGATGCAGCAGTTGCTCAACATCAAGCGGTTTGACGATGAGCATGGGTTTGATATCGGAGAACTGAATCTGTTCTCGGAAGAAGATAATCAGAACCATACCAACGAACAGGCCATCAGGTTACTCATGACCCTTATCGAAATGATGGATGTCGAGCAGAAGCGTGAACATATAACGCTATCTGACACTTTCAAACTGGAATTTAAGGTGAAAGAGAATGATAACGATACAAACTGGGTGGAGAAATTGTCCAACGTAGGGTCGGATGGAACTGACATTTTGGTGAAAGCCATGGTGAACATTATGCTAATCAATGTTTTCAAGCGCAAGATTTCCCGTAAATTCGGTGATTTCAAACTACACTGCATGATGGATGAAATAGGGAAACTTCATCCTAATAACGTGGAGGGGATATTGAAGTTTGCCAATGTGCGCAACATCTACCTGGTCAATTCGTCGCCAACCACCTACAATGCGCTTGCCTATCGCTACACCTACGCACTGAGCAAAGACGAGCAGAGCAACACAGTCGTAAAGACACTACTCACTATCCGATGAAAATAACCACATCACTTATTCAGCGCCTGATATTGTTAGCTGAAGGCAAAGCACTCCCGACCAGTAGCCTGCGGGGTGAATGGTTCAGGCAAATGCAGACCGATGGCATTCTGCTAACCAACATTCACGGCAGTCATCAGAGCTTGCGGGCTGCCGATACTTCAGCTCTGCGTCATTATCTGGCCAGCCATTATGACATTCGTAATTTGGAAGCCACGCTGCACCTGCTGCAACATCCCTTGGCAGACAGAGCCTTGCAAGTGCAAGTAACGGGCAATAGCAAGTTTGTAAGACATCGTACCTTCCGAGGTTTCCTGGTCAATAGCTATCAGTCAATAGCTGCAACGCTCAATGGAACTCCATTGACTATTCTTCCGACCGACGGCAGTTTTGTTTTTATAGCCGACAGTCAGAACTTCTCAATACCACCTGATGTAATGATCGTTGGTGTAGAGAATGCCGAAAATTTCCGTTATGTGAAGCGGCAACGATACCTCTTCGAGTCGTGTTTACCCCAAGGTTGCCAGCTACTGTTTGTTTCGCGATATCCGCAACAGCAACATGCTGACCTCATCAACTGGCTTTTGTCTATCCCAAATCAATATATTCACTTTGGTGATCTTGATCTGGCAGGGATTGCTATCTTCCAGCATGAATTCTATGAGCATCTTGGTATGCGCAGTACATTTCTGATACCAGAGGACTACGAAGAAAGAATACGAGAGGGAAACCGTGAACGATACGATGCCCAGCTGCCTCAATACGCAAAGATGTCCGTAACCGACAGCAGGATAAGTTCTCTATTGACTTGCATCCATCATTACCATCGAGGTTACGACCAAGAAGGCTTCATATTGTAAAACCAAAAAAGAAAAGGTTAAAACGATAATATGCAGGTCTAAGTTTCAAAACATAGTATAAAAAAAATGCCCCATTAGGGCGTTTATCAAACCAATTATAAGAGATATTCAACCTCTTTGTTATAAATAGATTCTATCTTTGTCCTCGTAGCAATAACTATAGATGCTGTTGACAAATCTAAGATAATGGAAAAAGTAATAATTGCAAAAACAGAGGAACAGTTTGATATTATGGCGGCCATGTGTGTCATTAAGCAGATTCTGAAAAAGCCAGATAGTGTTATAGGTCTTTCTACAGGTCGAACTACTTTGCACATACACCAAATCATTTCCAATTTTTTCGCTGAATATCCTTCAGACCTTCATCAAGTAACTTTTTTTGGTGTAGATGAGGTTATGAATGTACCAAGAGAGTATAGTGGAGCCTGTTTTATGATGTTGAAGAATCAACTGATAGATGCTCTGTCAATAGATGATGCTCATTTCCTAATGCTTCCCACACAAAGTAATGATTTTCCTGCAGCGTGTCGTGAATTCGAACAAGCCTTGGTGGATAGAGGAGGTGTTGATTTACTGGTGTTGGGTTTAGGTGAAAATGGGCACTTAGGGTTTAATCAGCCTGGAACTCCATTTGAAACATGCACTTGGATTTCGCGAATGGATGACCAATTGGAGTCACGTATTCGGAGTGAAACGAATACTCCTCCTGATGTCTTGCTGGGTGGAGTTACTATTGGATTAAAAAACATCATGCACAGCAGGAAGATACTGTTGGTAGCAAAAGGTACCAACAAAGCTGAAATAGTAGATAAGATGCTTCATGGACCAGTTACGCCGCAAGTGCCTGCATCTATTCTTCAACTTCATCCTGATTGTCATTTCCTTTTTGATTTATCCGCTTCTAAATATCTTCAGTATGAGCATTAAACAAGTAGAATATTCCAATAATTATCTGATACCATTTATTTCAATGGTTATGCTGTTTTTTATCGTTGGGTTCCTAACCACGGCAAATACTCAGTTTCAAGCACCTCTAAAAGCAACTTTCCTTGCTGATGTGGGTTCCATGAAGAATACCTTAGCCACTCTTATTACCTTCTCATGGTTTTTGGCATATCCTATTAGTGGTCCAATTGGTTCTCGTTGGGTAAACCGCAGTGGTTATAAAGTAACTTTGGTAAGGGGACTTGGGATAATGATATTCGGCTTGGGCTTGTTCTGGTTGTCTTCTGTTGTAACCGTCCGGTATCCCGATATGGTTTATCTGTGGGCTGACAACAGACTGCCTGTAGGCTTCTTCATCTTTTTGTTTGGCTCATTTACTGTCGGAGCTTCTGCTGCAATACTCCAAGTAGTCATCAATCCTTATTTGGTAGCTTGTCTTGTTAAAAACACCCAAGCCGTACAACGTATGGCTATTGGTGGAACGGCCAACTCTATTGGCACAACGGTAGCACCCTATTTCGTTTCCGGAATAGTATTTGGCGGACTTTCTGTCGATGAAGTTGCTGTGTCGCAGTTAGCTTTCCCGTTTTTAGTCTTGATAGCTGTTGTTGTTATACTTGTAATGCTTCTGCTTTATTTGCCACTTCCCGATATAGAAGAAGCCCATGCAACTCGAGGTGAGACTTTGGAACGCAGTGTTTGGTCTTTTCGTCACTTAACGCTTGGCGTTATTGCAATCTTTTTCTATGTAGGCTGTGAGGTCTGTATTGGAGGCAATCTCAACCTCTACATCCTTTCAGACCTTCAAGGTAGTATTGCTACAGCCACGCTTATGTCCACCCTCTATTGGGGTGGCTTATTGGTAGGGCGACTGATTTCCAGCATGCTGAACAAAATATCTCCACGTACACAACTTGTTTTTACAACAGCTATGGCTACAATATTCCTTTTTATAGCGATGTGGACAAACAATCCTTGGCTACTGGTAGCAGTAGGCTTATTTCATAGCATTATGTGGGGATGTATTTATACACTTGCGGTTACTGGCTTAGGTAAGTATACATCTATAGCTTCCGGAGTCTTCATGATAGGAGTCGTAGGTGGGGCTGTATTGCCATTAATGCAAGGCTTTATAGCAGATATGCTTGGGTCATGGCGTTGGTCATGGTCAATTGTACTGTTAGGAGAATTGGTTATGTTGAGTTATGCCGTCATTGGCTCCCGCATTCATAGTCATCGTGCAGCATGAGAAAGATAATTTGTTTGTTTTGTTGGTTATCTGTCATATCCCTTTTCGGGCAAAACAAAAGTTTGTCAGCAGATTGCTGTGAACAGTTATCTTTGTCAGTGCAACACCATTTTCCGTTAGCAGTAGATCGCTCACGTCAATTGGAAACACTTACAGGAACAAAGAAGGTTCTTAATTCCAAAACACTTTCAAAATTAAAATGGACAGTCGAAGGTTTCGGCAGAGTGAAGTCAGCACGGGGCGGCGGGTTTGTTATGACCTTTCCGCGATTGGTAGGTGAGCGGCCTATAGGACCTTTAGACGACCCGGATTATGCAACTTATGGACAATGCCGTGCCGTTTCACATATTGGCGGAAAAGATTGGACTGCTTATAACTGCATAGCCATGGATATTCGTGCTGATGCAAGAGGATCGGATGTCGTGAATCTTAATTTTGTATTAGAAGATCAAGTTCCCCATTCCTTAGGTGCACACCTTATTAATATAGACAATCATCAAACGAATCATGTCTATTTCGAAATCAATTGTCTGCCTCGTAAATATGTTCAAAAGCTAATATTGTATGCAGACATGAAGGGAAATGATGGTACGATGAGTGACTCCATCAGATATGAAGTTTCAAATTTACGTTTATTACAAATAACCCGTCCTAATCAAGAAACGGGCTGGGTTCCTCATGACCATTACGTATCTTATTCAATGTCGGGCTATTTGCCTGCATATCGCAAAATAGCTATCGTGAATCAGAAAGATTACCCTGTTGACTCTTTCCAGCTTGTTGACATAAATAATCATTCTGTCGTTTTCCGTGCCCCTTTGGAATCTCTGCATACGACTTTGGGAAACTTCGGCGTTCTCGATTTTACCTCATTCTGCCAACCTGGCTTTTATGCTATTCGCTTGGGTCAGTATCTGTCTCCGGCTTTTCCTATATCCACGCATGTTTTTACGAATACTACATGGCGGTTGCTTAACTTTATCTTCTGCCAAAGGTGTGGTTACGTTGTACCGGGTATTCACGGAAGATGTCATGCTGATTTGTTTGCAGTTTTTCGTGGCGATACATTGTCATATAGTGGAGGTTGGCATGATGCAGGAGATTTATCCCAACAGGCTTTGCAAACTGCTGATGTAGCTCATGCCCTGCTCTCTTTAGCAGTAGCAAGGCGTAAATCAGACCCTAAGCTGGCTGCCCGTTTGCAAGAAGAAGCTCTGTGGGGGCTACGCTTTGTCCTTCAATGTCGGCTGCCAGACGGATATCGTGCGAGCAGCATGGGATTACTCCATTGGACTGATGGCATAAAAGGTACTGGAGATGATATTTTTACTGTGCGCAAACAGCACAATGCGTTTGACAATTATCTTTATTCAGCTTATGAGGCTATGGCTGCGATGCAACTTGATAGTTGTCGAGAAATAACCTCTGAGTTGAAGAAACAAGCCATTATAGATTTTCAGTATGCTCAGGGAAAATACAAAAATGAGGGCGTAGATGAATTTACCATACCAATGGAGCATACTTATAATACTTCCGCCAGCCTGTTTCATGCAGCTCGTTCCTGGGCAGCTTCTCAACTATATGTACTTACCCACGACGCTCGTTATGCCCAAGTGGCCCGTTCGTCAGCTCGCTACATTATGGCTTGTCAGGAAAAACGGGTAGGTAGACCAGAACTGCGAGGCTTCTTTTACCGTGATACTACTCGCCAGTCCATTGTTCATTTCATTCATCAATCACGTTCAGAACTCTTTATGCAGGCACTTGTAAGTCTCTGCAAAACCCAACCTCGTGCAGCAGATTATCCACAATGGCAGCAGGCAATTCGGTTGTATGGCAATTATCTTAAAGCTCTCGCTGTTTATACAAAGCCTTATGACATGGCACCCAGCGGTACGTATATGGCTCATGAGTATAAAGATAGCATAGGTTTCCGGAAACTTCATTTGTGGGCTCCGGCAAATGCCGATTCCCTCTTCAGGCTTCAGTTTTCTGAAGGAGTTCGTCTTGACAGTATTCATGCTGTGAGGCGTTTTCCGATTTGTTTTTCTATCTTTAATGGAAATGAAGCTGTTATTTTGTCTTTGGGCAAATCAGCAGCACTTTGTGGCCATTACCTAAGCGACCGAGAACTGCTTGATATAGGCTTAGGACAGCTTTATTGGACAGTAGGAAAGAATCCTTTCTGCCAATCTCTCATTTACGGAGAAGGCTATCGCTATCCCTCTATGGACAGTTTCTCGTCTGGCGAAATTACCGGAGAGATACCCGTAGGTATACGCTCTTATGGTAATACGGACCAACCTTATTGGCCCCAAGTTAATAATGCGTGCTATAAAGAAGTGTGGATGACTTCAGCAGGCAAGTTTCTATCGTTGTTGTCAGAATATTAAGTATTATGAGTTATATAGTTTTATCTCTTTCTGTCATTGTATTGATTTTGCTTGTAGAACTGTTCAGAAAAAGCAGAGAATTACGGCAACTTAAAAATACGGCATTGCAAACAAAGGAAGAACTACCCGGCAGCCTCACGGCCGAGAATGCCGGCGAGTCCAAAACGGAAGCCTCGCCCGAGCGGGAGATTATTCTGATAGCTTCTGAAGAAAGTGAGGTGCTGGCTGAACTGTTTGCAGCTTTAGCAGATACATACGATATTATTCAAGCCTCTGATGGCGATGAGGCTATGGTGTTGGCAAAGGAGAAAAATCCGGCCATCATCATTGCCGACATGATGTTACCAGTCGTGGCAGGGATAGATCTCTGTAGGCATCTGCGCAGCATGATAGAAACGAGTCATATTGCTGTAATCCTTTTTTCATCGATGTATGAACGGGAGAATGTGATATATGCTTTGGAAGCTGGAGCCGACGAATTTTTTACGATTCCCTTCGATTTCGAAATTATGAAGGCTCGACTACGTAACATCCTATACCGCTCGCAATTATTGCGTGACAAAGTTTCTGCTATGAACAAAGAGACCGATCAAATAGACTATAAGAGCCAACTTGACAAAGAGTTTATGGAGAGAGTACGGAAGGTTATAGAGGAGCAGATGTCAAATTGTGAGTTCACTGTTAATGATTTCTGTTCAGAATTAGCCATGAGTCGTTCTTCTGTCTACAACAAACTCAAGACGCTGACGGGCAACGGGCCTAATGACATTATCCGGGTGGTGAGACTCAATCATGCTCGTGAGCTATTGGCTCAACATCGTTATACTATTTCGGAGGTTGCTATGAAGGTTGGTTTTGCCGACCCCAAATATTTCAGTACAAGCTTTAAGAAGCAGTTTGGCACAAGTCCGAGCAAAATATGATTATCTTCTTGATATAAATGTAAATCAGTTATTGAATGGCTATGAAACAAACTTTTTTAGGTATCGTGTTAGGTGGAACTCAGTTAACGATAGGTGAAATTGATGAGTACGGCAAGTTGTTGAAGATGAAAGACTACCAGACCGTGTTCTTTAATCAGGAATCGGCACAGGATATGATTATATCTTCTCTGCACGATTACGAGACTCACGTGGGGTGGATCGGCAAACGTCCCCTTGCGATGGGGGTGGGCGTGATAGGGCGTGTTGACTCCGAAAAAGGTATATGGCAACAGATAGATCCCGCCCGGACCCATCCTATTAATCTGGCGCGCACACTACAAGAAACTTTTAGCATGCCTTGTTTCGTAGACAACGATGTAAAAGCCTCTACGCGAGCAGTTATGCGATGGGGTGCAGGACATGAAAGTAATAATTTTATCTATCTATACATCGGCACCGGCATAGCTGCCAGTATCGTTATTGACGGTAAGCAGATACGAGGCGCTCATTTTAATGCAGGTGAAGTGGGGCATCTGAAAGTAGGAACAAGAGTAGGTATGCGTTGCGCATGTGGGCGTACAGACTGTGTTGAAACAATAGCATCATCAGTAGGAATAGATCGTTGTGCCCGCATGTTGCGCAATGATTATCCTGATACCAACCTTTCGATACCATCAAATGAGCGTGTTAAGGTAGAAGATGTATTCCGCCTGGCTAAAGCCGGCGACTCTCTGTGCGTAAAGCTAACGGAAAACGCAACAGATGCTTTGGCCGATCTTATTATGAATCTGGTCAGGGTAACAGACCCAGATACTATTATTCTTGGTGGCGAGATGTTGGAGATAAGTGATTATATGGCTCATGTCAAGGCGAAACTGCAACCGGTAACCATGCGGTTTGTTACGCGTGGAGTTGTACCAACCAGACTCGATGCCAAGAATATAGGACTTATTGGTGCAGGAGCCGTGGCCATGGATGGATTGGAAAACCAGAAATAAGAATCATAAAAGTGATATGGTAATGAAGAAGTTTAATTTGCTTTTGCTATCAGGAATTTTGTTCCTCCTGTCTGTTACAACGGATGTAGTAGCTCAATCGCATGCCGTGCCAGCAAAACATCCGCGTAAAGTGCTCGTGTTGGCAGAGCAGGCTACGGGCCATCAAGGGTTTGTAGATGCGGCAACCTCCTGGCTTAATAGTGTTGCAGACAGTTTGAACGTAACCTTTACGTATGTATATAGTATGAAAGAAATAAAGGCTGGCGAGATAGACAAATATCAGGCCATTATACAACTAAATTATCCTCCCTACGCATGGAGCGAAGCGGCAGCAGCCGACTTTGAACGTTACATCGACCAGGGACATGGAGGCTATGTAGGATTTCACCATGCCACTCTCTTAGGTGATATTTTTGATGGTTACAAGATGTGGCAGTGGTTCTCTGACTTTATGGGGCATATCCGGTTCGACCGTTACATAGCTCCGCTGGCAGACGGAACCGTTTGTGTAGAAGATGATGCCCATCCTGTTATGCGCGGCTTGCCTTGTGTATTTGACATACCAAAAGATGAGTGGTACACGTACGACAGCAATCCACGAAAACACGTTCATGTGTTGGCCCATGTTGACGAGGCGAGCTATCGGCCTGCTTCTGATATACGTATGGGCGACCACCCGGTTATTTGGACCAACCCTTCCAAAAAAGCCCGTAATGTGTATTTCCAGATAGGTCACCATGCCGATTTGCTCACTACACCTGCCTTTATCCGCATGTTTGGCAATGCCATTCTGTGGGTTCTGGGCGATATAAATTAATAAAAAGAGAAGTCTATGAAGCGTTTTTTTCAAATTATACTCATTGCTATTGCTGTTATCATTAGCCTGCCGGCTGCAGCCCAAACAGATTATCCGGCAAATTATGCCAAAGCTCCTCGGTTTAAAGCCCTTATTTATTATGATTCTACAGCTGAAGAAGCTCATGTGCAATTTGACCGGCAGGCCATTCAGTTCTTCCACAAACTCACCTACGGAGAAGGCTACATACTGAAGGTTACCACTGATTTTGGATTGTATGCTGACAGTCTGAACAATTTTGATATCATCATCATGCTCAACGGTATGCCAACAAATCGAATGGAACGTAAGGCATTTGAGCGTTATATGGAACATGGTGGAGGCTGGATGGGATTCCATGCAGCAGCCTATAATGATAGGAATACGGCTTGGCCGTGGTTGAATGAGTTTTTAGGCTGCGGACATTTTCTTTGTAATAACTGGCCTCCTCAGCCTGCGGTGGTAGAGAGCGATAAGCCTGCCCATACGGTTATGCGTACGCTACCACCCTCGTTTGTGGCTCCGGCCAGCGAGTTCTATCAGTGGAGTCCGAGTCCCAGACTTAATCCGGATGTTGATGTACTTTTGTCCATCTCTCCTAAAATGTATCCATTCGGAATAAAGGATGTTGTAAATTCCGGAGATTTTCCGGTTGTTTGGACTAATCGGAAGTACCGTATGATTTATCTCAACATGGGGCATGGTGACGAATGTTTTATAGACGCCACACAGAATTTGCTTTTTGTCAATGCTTTCCGCTGGGTGGTGAGCCGTTCGCCGCAAGGAGATCCGTTTCAAAAATAGACGGAAGTCCTACTTTATCAATTTATAAGACTTGTAGATTTTTTTAGTTGTAGTTTTAAGTTAGAAAAGCCGGGTGCCTGTAACACTCGGCTTTTAGTGCTTTCCCGTTGCCTGTAATTGTAAGGATTTAGGAATATTTTCTAACCTTTCATCTGCCATTTTGCTGCTTTCGCCATGTTCGGGTTTGATGTGTGTGTTTCTTGTAGCAATCCTTTTAGCCTCTTGGAGCTATGAATTTAGCTCCTTGAAGGTGTCTTTCGGGAGGCTTGAAGCATAGTTCCTGCAAAACGCCTTGTATACGGCGCTTTGGCAGGTTGAAAAAACGTACGTTGTGGTTTGATATCAGGTATGTTATACTCTGTTGTTTTATTTTCAACCTTTTATATCGTGTATTCAACCTTCTTGAATTATCCTTTTCCTACTTTTGTTGCAACAAAGTATTACCTAAACATCTATCAATAACATAATAACATGGAAACAATACGGAAATTCTCTTTGAGGCCTTTTGAAATTCCTAACTGGAGATGCCTGTTGGTATGTCTGTTATCCTTAGTGGTTACAGGGTTGCAGGCGCAGACTGTAAATGTAACAGGAAGTGTGAAGTCAGCATCCGACAGTGAACCCTTAGTGGGGGTGAGCGTTGTTGCTGCGGGAAGCAAAAGTGGGGTGCTTACTGATATTGACGGACATTTCAGCATGTCGGCAACAGTGGGCGACCAGCTGGTTTTCTCTTATGTTGGTTTTGTCCAGGCTCAAGTGTCTGTTGTAAGTGGAAAAGCAGTATATGACGTGCTGTTAAAAGAAGATTCCCAATCGCTTAACGAAGTGGTTGTGGTTGGCTACGGCGTACAGAAGAAAAGCGTTTTGACATCGGCAGTGAGTCGTGTTACTGCCGATGAACTCGACAAGGGCAACCCTACTAATCTTGAGAATGCTTTAAAAGGCAAGGTATCGGGTGTGATGATTACCTCAGAATCGGGGCAGCCCGGTGCTGGTTCCAAGATTAGAATCCGCGGAGTTGGAACGGTAAACAATTCAGTGCCTCTGTACATAGTAGACGGAATGCCATCGGAGAACGGTTTGGACTATCTGAACCCAACCGATATAGAATCAGTCGAAATACTAAAGGATGCCGCCTCGGCCGCCATTTATGGAGCGCGTGGTGCCAATGGCGTGGTGCTGGTAACGACCAAGAGCGGTAAGGCTGGCAAAATAAACGTAAGTTATGAGTTTACGTATGGTATTCAGAACCCCGACAAGCACATTGACCTTTTGGGAAGTAAGGATTACCAGATGCTGATAAATGAAATGGCTTCCAATTCGGGTAAGCCGGCTTATTTTCCTACGCCTGTTACTGTAGATACGGATTGGCAGAAAGCTGTACGCAATGACAATGCCCCCATCGTAAATCATAAGTTGGCCGTAAGTGGTGGCAATGACCGTCAGACGTTTTATCTCTCACTGGGTTATGTAGACCAGGACGGTATCTTTGGGAAGGGTTACACTGGTTACAGCCGTACCAACATAAGGCTTAATTATAATAATGTGCTGCTCGATGTGAAGACCCGAAACTGGCTTAACAACATTCAGTTTGGAGCTATTGTGAGCCATTCGCGAGCCAAGCGCAAGGGAACCACAATCGGTAACAGCGAAGTAGGCGGACTAATGGCCTCGCTGAATATGCTGCCTCCAACAGAGCCCGTGTATCAAACTGATGGCGAGATGTTGTCGCAATACGACCTTACTTATCCTAATCATGTTATAGCACCTAATGGACAAGCATATAACATCATCGAGATGCGTGAAATAGTGAACCCTTTAGCAGATCTGCAGGTTAACCATAACCAGCTAAACACCTCGGTTGTTCATGGCTATAACTTTAATGTCAATATCAGTTTGTTGCCTGGATTGAAGTTTAAAACGACTTTGGGACTTGATTATAGCAACAGCACAACGCGCAGTGTTGTTCCTGTTTACGACCTGAATGCTACTTCCAAGAACACAACCTCATCCGTTCAAAACGATAAGTCGGATTCTCGCTTTTGGCAGTGGGAGAACATTCTCTCTTATCAGCATGCTTTTGGATTGCACAATGTGGGCGCCATGGTGGGCACGAGTATGTCGGCCTATCACCACGAATGGCTCGGAGGGTCTGATTTTAATCTGCTGAGTGCAACCCTCTCGAAGGGATACATTGATACGGCAACGGCACCCGAAGAAGACTCGCGAGTGTGGGGCAGTGCGGGAGACCATCGTATAGCGTCGCTCTTCACCCGTCTTAATTACGATTATGCAGAGAAATACCTGGCAGAGTTTGTTATTCGGCGCGATGGTTCGTCCAACTTCAGCCGTGAGCATCAGTATGCAACCTTCCCTTCTGTATCTTTAGGTTGGGTGCTTAGTAAAGAAGCCTTCATGCAGTCTGTAGCATGGTTCGATTTTGCCAAGCTGCGTTTCAGCTGGGGACAGAATGGTAATGAGAACATTGGTGCGTTCCAATATACAACCATGATGGCACAAGGCAAGAATGCGGTAATAGACGGTAAAGTCTATACAGGCATGTTGCCTTCGGGCTACTCCAATTCGGAACTTAAATGGGAAACCTCAGAGCAAATAGATTTAGGCATAGACTTACGTTTCTTTAAAAGTGCCCTTACATTTTCGGCAGATTATTTTGTAAAGACAACAAAGGATATGCTTCTCTGGAAACCTATCCCTCTTTATACCAGTTATGGCGGAATGACGGTTAATGGAGGTAAAGTACGCAACAAAGGACTGGAATTGGAAGCCTCCTATAAATTAGCTCTTAATGACTTTAACATTGGCTTGACAGCCAATGCCTCTCATGTGGTAAACAAGGTGATAAACCAAGGAAATGACCGTACCGGTATTGATGGCATAACTGGAGGTATGGGCGGTCAGGTTACCTACAGCGAGAACGGCCGGCCTTACGGATTCTTTTATGGCTATCAGACGATGGGCGTGTTCCAGAATCAAGCAGAAATAGACAGTTACAAAACGGCCGATGGCATTGTATGTCAGCCTGGAGCCAAGCCTGGTGATTTGAAATTCAGGGATCTTGATGGTAAAAACGGTATAGATGCCAATGACCGTACGATGATAGGTAATCCGATACCAGATTGGACTTACGGCCTTACGTTCAATGCGTCGTGGCGCGGATTTGATGCTACGGCTTTCTTCCAGGGAACAGTAGGTAATGATATTTACAAGCTCTACCGGCGTTCGAATGTAGCGTTAGGTAACTTTGAAAAAGACTGGCTTAACCGGTGGCATGGTGAAGGGACTTCTAATCGAGTGCCTCGCATTGTAGAAGGTGACAACAACAATTACCAGATTTCAGATTTCTTTGTACAAGATGGTTCTTATTTGCGGCTTAAAGTGGCTCAGCTGGGCTATACGCTGCCGGTGGCATTAACCAGACGCTACGGTGTCCAGAAGTTGCGTATCTTCGTACAGGGGGAGAATCTTTTCACGCTTACGGGGTACGATGGCTACGATCCGGAAGTGGGAACGCGTAATGGCTTGGACTCGGGGACCTATCCGCAGGCCAGGGTGTTGACATTGGGTGCAAACATTGTGTTTTAACGGTTTAAGAGTATAGAATATGAAAACGATAAATAGAACTTTAATAAGCCTTGTTACAGTAGTTGCTGCTGGCTTTACTTTTTCTGCATGCTCTGATTTCTTGGAAACAGAACCTGCTTCACAGATATCGGAGAGCGAGTATTATTCTTCCGAAGAAGAGATGATGAAAGGCCTATATGCCCTCATGGACGAAGTGCAGATACGCCTGATGGAAGTTTGGTCTTATTCGTCTTTGCTTTCTGATGAGTCGGAAACCGGTGGAGGTATAGGCGAGGGTTCATACAAAACAAAGTGGGATAATTTCTCGTATGATGCCAATAGCTGTTTTGGCGCCTGGGGCTATGGCTCGTGGTGGAATGAATGGGATTACGGGCTTTATAATGGCGTGATTGCAGCAAATAAGCTGATAGATCATTTATCGAATAGTGATTTGAATGAGAATTTTGTTCATGAGTTGGATGCTGAGGCCAAATTCTATCGCGCCCTTTTCTATGACTATCTCTGGATGGGCTATGAAGAAATACCCCTCATAACGAAATCTATGTTACCTGATGACATGTATAATGTGCATAAAGGAACAAGGCAAGAAGTATATGATTTTATGCTGTCGGATTTGGATGATGCAGTGACCCAATACCTGCCAGAACGGAGTGCCACGCCACAAGGCAGAGTTTGCCGTGATGCGGCTAAGCTGCTAAGAACGAAGATAATCCTTTTTCACCGAGATGAAGCAAAATATCAAACAGCCCTGAATGATATGAAAGAAATTATCAACAGTGGGCGTTATAGTCTGCTCCCTAATTATCAAGACTTATGGTGGAAGAAAGGCGAGTGGGGTAAAGAGTCAATTTACGAAGTAGCTTTTGCAGGAAAAAATACCGGTGAAGGCAATGGCATTTGCAGGTCAGTTGGAGGGCGTAACCTGATAGACCCAAGAAGTGCAGAACAAGGAGGCTTATGTGAAGGATACGGTCAGAACACCATGCCATCGACCATTTACAATATGTTTGAGCCGGGAGATAGTCGTCGTGAAGGAACAGTCATAGTTTGGGCTGACGAAGCCAAAAAAGTGGATCAGCTTATTGCAGATGGTAAACTGAATGCCGGCAGCCGATTCAATGTCAGTGACCAACAGGAAAATTACGAAGGCTTAGGTCATTATAAGTATCAGCCACGTAAGGAAAGTGCTTCGGACATTAATCCTCTTTATAATTATGCAGCTTCTTATCGTTTTTATCGTTATGCAGATGTATTATTGCTGGCAACGGAATTGCAAGTACGTGTGAATGGTAAAGTGGATTCGGATGGGCAGAAATGGTTTGACCAGATACGCGACCGGGCTTTCCAAAATGCCAATCACAGAATAGACTTAGGCAGACTGACCAAACAACAGGCGCTTGACACAATCTTCAAAGAACGCGGCTATGAGTTTATTGACGAGATGCAGCGCTGGTTTGATATTCTGAGATTTGATAAAGGAACTGAAATCTTGGGTAAAAAGGGTTGGACCGAGAAATTTAGATATTTCCCAATAGACCAGTCGGAGATTGATCGTTCGAATGGAAATCTTACGCAAAACCCAGGTTGGACTAAATAACGAGATGACAAATCATAATACAGCACTATAATGGAGGGTGGCGGGAACTCGCAACCAACAACACAAAGATTAAAGTTTATGAAAATAGGTGTAGATTTAGGAGGTACAAATTTGAGAGTAGGCCTTGTTGATGAAGGGCAAATAGTAAAGATGCTGGCCACGAGATGCCCGGCAGATCAGCCTGAAGGGGTGGTTGTAGATGCAATATGTGACTTAATAGCCCAGCTGTGGAATCCTATGGTCACAGGAATAGGCGTGGGTGTCCCGTCGCTTGTAGACTCTGTACAGGGCATTGTGTATAATGTCGTGAACATTCCTTCGATGAAAAAGGTATGCCTAAAAGATATATTGTCCGCTCGTTTTGCAACTCGTGTAGCAATAAATAATGATGCGAATTGCTTTACTTTAGGCGTTCATAAATATGGAGAGGGGAAGCCTTATAAGCACTTAGTGGGCATAACGGTTGGAACGGGATTGGGTGCAGGACTTATCATTAACGGCAAACTCTATTCCGGACATAACACCGGGGCAGGTGAAATAGGCTGCTTACCTTACAGTGGACATAATTTTGAGTATTATTGCAGCAGTGCTTTCTTTTTAAGAAATTACGGTAGCGATGCTGCCAATCTTGCTACTACACTAACCGATGAGGTGGCTGTGATTAATGCTTGGAAAGAGTTTGGATGTCATTTGGGCCATTTGGTTTGCTCTGTGATTGACGCTTATGATCCGGAAGCTGTTGTTTTTGGTGGTGGTATTGCACAGAACTATTCGATGTTTTATCCAGCTATGCTGCGGGAAATATATAAATTTCCTTTTCCAGAAACAGTTCGACGCCTTCATGTCTTACATGAAACAAAGGAAGATGTTGCACTGCTTGGGGCTGCTCAGCTCGTAGAAGAGTAGTAGCCTATATTCGGAGTGTAAAATGCTGTTGAGTAGAAATAATGTAGAATAATCGTTATAGACAGTTGAAAAGCTTCAAGCATAATGTGGAAAATAATACTATTTGAACCATAATTGTCAAAGTTTCAACCTTTCTTGTGCATTCTTTTTATATATTCGCCGCATTAGACTTGGCAAAAAATCATTAACACTTAAATTTATGGATGAAAAATCAGGATTATTCCCTATGGGATGTCGTTTGAAATCAAATGGCAGAATTTTATTGTCATCTTTGTTTATGCTTGTCTGTACCCTCTTGCATGCTCAGAGTATGAAGATCTCAGGAAGCGTTAAATCTGCATCTGATGGTGAACCTCTGGTTGGGGTGAGCATTGAACAGCGTGGTGCCAGCAATGGTGCTGTAACGGATCTGGAAGGTAATTTTACAATGAATGTGGAAGCGGGACAGCGTTTGGTGTTTAGTTATGTTGGCTTTGTTTCAACAGAAGTGACGGTGAAATCTGGCAGAAGCGTGTACGATGTAATATTGAAGGAAGACCAGAAATCTCTGGACGAAGTGGTTATTATGGGCTATGGCGTTCAGCAGAAAAAACTGGTCACGGGATCTACCATCCAAGTAAAAGGTGAGGATATAGCCAAACTCAATACCGTTTCGGCTGTAGGCGCATTGGCGAGCCAAAGTCCCGGAGTCCAAATTGTCTCAAATTCGGGTAAGCCTGGAGCCGGTTATAAGGTCTCAATTCGAGGCCTGGGCACCATGGGAGATGCCTCTCCAATAGTTGTGATAGACGGTTTGGTTGGCGGCCTGGATAATCTCAATAATATAAATCCTAATGATATAGAGAGCATTGACGTCTTGAAGGATGCTGCTTCTACGGCTATCTATGGTGCACGCGCTGCCAATGGTGTTATTCTTGTGACCACAAAGAAAGGAAAACAAGGCAAGGCGCAGATTACATTCGATGCCTATGTAGGATGGCAGAATATAGCCCGAAAGCCTCAAATGCTGAATGCCAAAGAGTATGCCACTATAATGAATGAAGCTAATATCAACGACGGATTGGCGCCGTTTGATTTTTCATCAATTGTGCCTGATTGGGCTCAGATAGAAAACGGAGAATGGAATGGTACAAACTGGGTTGATGAAGTGATCGGCAAAAACGCTCCGCAGCAAAACTATTCCTTTGGCGCTTCAGGCGGGATGAATCAAGGAAACTATTCTATAGGGATAAGCTACACATCTCAAGAGGGAGTGATAGGCCGAAATTATTTTAAGTCTCAATATGAACGCTATTCTGCAAGACTTAACTCAGAGTGGGTGCTTGTAAAAAGGCATGACCTTGATTTATTGAAGTTTGGTGAGAATTTGCAGATGAACATGACAGTAAATAGCGGATTGGGTGTTCAGACGGATGGACCTTATAACAATAACCTTCGCTGGGCTATGGAGGCTTTCCCATTCATGAAAGTGTATGATGATACTGGAGATTGGTCAAAATGTATAGGTTCCTGGAGTGCGTTAAGAGCTAACCCTATTGCTCGTTTGTATTATGATGGAAAGAATAATAGTGGGAAAAACTATTCCGTACGTGGTAATTTCTATTTTATATTAAGTCCTATTAAGGATTTGAATATCCGCACTTCGTTTGGATATGGCTATGCAGGTTGGACCAGCAGAAGTTTTGCAGAACCGTACGATTTGGGCGGAACCTTTCAGCGAACGGCGGATAACACCAGTCAGAGTTCTGGAAATGACTATTCATGGACATGGGAAAACACTGCGAACTATAAGTTTAATGTGAAAGGTAAACATCATTTCGATACATTAATCGGCATGTCCGTAGAAAAATGGGGCTATGGTGAGAGTGTAGGTGCCAGTAGACAGAAGTCGACATTTGGAGACTGGAAACATGCTTATATTTCTAATACTATTCAGCAGGAAGCCGTTTCTACGTGGAGTATGTGGGGCACACCGTCTACTCAAGGACGTTTGCTATCCTATTTCGGCCGTGTAAATTATGACTATGAGAATACTTACATGTTCACAGCTATCTTGCGTGCCGATGGCTCTTCCAACTTTAAGCGTGGACATCGCTGGGGATATTTTCCCTCTGTGTCTGTAGGTTGGAATATAATGAACGAAAGTTTTATGCAAGGAGCAAAGAACTGGATGGATTATCTAAAATTGCGTACCAGCTGGGGACAGAATGGTAACTGTGCTATTAGTAATTTCCAATATCTCTCGACAATAAATGTCGGAGGAGCTGATTATTATTTTGGTAATGATAAGACGAACAAAACTACGGGCTCTTATCCAGATATCTTGGCTAATGAAGATATAACATGGGAAACTTCAGAACAAATAGATTTAGGTATTGATGCTCGCTTCTTGAAGAGCCGGTTGGGACTTACCTTCGATTGGTATCAAAAAACAACCAAGGATTGGTTGGTTCAAGCACCAATACTTGCATCATATGGAACCGGTGCTCCGTATATCAATGGAGGCGATATTAGGAATACCGGTGTTGAATTGGGGCTTACCTGGAATGACCATTACGGAAATGACTTTTCTTATGGTGCGTCACTTAACCTTGGTTATAATAAGAATGAGGTGACAAAGTTAGCGAATGGAGAAGGCGTTATCAATGGCAGCTCGGATGCCATTTCTACACAGACTGATTTCATAACCCGTGTAGAAGTTGATCATCCTATCGGATTCTTTTATGGCTATAAAACATTAGGTGTTTTTCAGAATCAAGATGAAGTATATGCCTATAAAGACAAAACAGGCAATGTTATAATGCCTTCAGCTCAGCCTGGTGATGTTATATTTGCTGATGTAAATGGTGATGGCGTTATTTCTGCCGAAGACCGTACCCAGATTGGTGATCCTCATCCCGACGTCAATCTCGGTTTGAATTTAAATGCTTCTTACAAGGCCTTCGATATATCAATCACTGGTTTCGGCGCTTTCGGTCAGCAGATTGCTCATTCATATCGTGACTTTGGAGATAATCCGAAAGACAATTTCACCATGGATATTGCTGCAAACCGTTGGCATGGAGAGGGGACCTCAAACCGTTATCCGCGTATAACAATATCCCCGCATCAGAATTGGAAATATATTTCTGATATCTATGTAGATAATGGAGACTTCTTCCGCATATCCAACATAACGCTTGGTTTTGATGCCAAGAAGATATTTACAAGTATTCCTTTGCAGCAGGCGAGATTCTATATTTCAATGTCGAATCTATTCACCTTTACAGGATACAAGGGAATGGACCCTGAAGTAGGCTATGGCGCTTATTCCAGTTGGTCTCAAGGTGTGGATATTGGTAACTATCCTTCGTCTCGTACATTTATATTAGGTATAAATATTAAGTATTAATCTAATTTGTATTATTCATGAAAAAGATATTTTGTCTCATAGCTTGTTTCTGTATATTCGCAAGTTGCTCGGATAGTTTCTTGGATACAGAAAACCTGACTAAGAAAGATAGTGGAGTTTTTCCAAAGAAGACTGAAGATGCAGAACAAATACTTACAGCTATGTATCGTCCTGCTATGGGTGATCCCAATAGTCCTCAAAGTTCGACATTGTTGATTGCAGAACTGATGTCTGATGACCGATTTGGTGGTGGAGGTACCGATGACCATGACATTCAAGCAATAGCGGCATTTAAAAAAACAAGTGAGAATATGTATGCCCGATACTGGTCGTTGAGGTGGGAAGGTATCTATAGAGCAAACTTCCTGCTAAATTGTGATGACAATATCCAGTGGGATTCAGAGGCAGTAAGAAATCAAGTGCTTGGCGAAACGTATTTCTTGAGAGCCTATTATTACTTCGAACTTGCTCGCGCTTTTGGTAATGTGCCCTTAGTTCTCAGCCCCGACCCTGTTAATAATGCTCAGGCTCTACCTGCAGAAATGTATGGGCAGATAGTCTCTGACCTTAAAAATGCTATAGAAAAACTTCCTGCAGAAAAGTGGACAGCTGGCTCTGGTGTTGGAACCGATGGACATGCTACCAAATGGGCTGCAGAAGCTCTTATGGCTCGTGTGTTTCTCTTTTACACTGGATATTACAATCAGGAAACCGTCACTTTGCCAGGTGAAGCGGGAGGCTCAATCGGTAAGCAGGATGTAATTGCTTATTTGGATGATTGCATCAATAATTCCGGACACTCACTTGTTCCTGAATTTCGTAATTTATGGCCTTATTCTGCCGCAAAAGACTATAAATATAACATAGATAATAAACTGAAATGGATTGGTGACGGGGCTGATGGTGCAGCTTTTAGTAATCCGGAGGTTCTCTTTGCAGTTAAACATTCTGGTAATGATTGGAGCGCTCGAAACAATGATGCCCTGTTTTTTAGTCTTCGCTATCAAGATGATAAAGGAGGTTCGTGGGAAAACTGCTATCCTTATGGCGAAGGATGGGGTTGTGGCACAGTTGTAAAAGAACTGTATGAGAATTGGCCGGTTGAAGATCCAAGACGCTCTGGTTCTATATTAAATGTAGATGATGCAAAAGAAGGATTGGTATCTTACGTGGATGGAGGTCAAAACCAAGTGTACGATACCCATTTGTGGAATAAGAAATACACGGCCATTGATACGAAGAGTGACGACCCAGAATACACATCTTATTTGGGTAAAGGTATTGAGCCGCTTTACTGGCATTTAATTCCTGCATTTGAGACGGCTCAGAATCCAGATTATCAGTCAAACAATTTACAAGACTGGTTTGTTATTCGTTTTTCGGATGTTTTGTTGATGTCCAGTGAACTGAAAAAGGATGTAAATGGAATTAATCAGGTTCGTGCGCGTGTTGGATTAGCCCCTATCAGTGCGTATTCTGATGAAGCTCTTCAGAACGAACGACGCTGGGAGTTGGCATTCGAAGGTATTCGCTATTATGACTTGCTAAGATGGCACAAAGAAGACCTGATTACTTCTCATCGGTCAAATGTAAAAGTGCTTAATCAGGCTGTAGAAACAGTCGTGTCGGTTCCTTTTAGAAAAGAAACGAAAGGTTTTCTGCCCATACCCGACCAGGAAATTCAGAAGTCACAAGGCGTTTTAAAGCAAAACGGAGGTTGGGCTTCAAACGAAGGAAACTTCTAAAAATGTAATGTAGAATACTTAAATATCAGCAAGCATGAAATGTATAAAATATATATGGCCACTTCTTAACACGGTGTTTATTTTGATGTTGGTCTCTTGTATGGATGCAGAGGTAGACAACGACTCTCTTGGTTCTGTCGTTCCAGCTGAAGAAATAGCTGCCAATCTTGATGTTCATGGCATTACACCGGGCAGTAATATGGTTGTTATAAAGAACAATAATCAAGGAATTAGTGGTATGTGGGATTATTTGGTAGGCGTAACAACCGCGCAGACCGATACCGTACTTATACCTTTCCTTGGCGAACAGACTTTGAAGTTCTATGCAACTTGTGGCGGTGGGCAAGTGTTAGTAGAAAAGAAAGTAAAGATAGATGTTATTGACCATCCTCTTGATGCCTCATGGGCCATGTTAGCAGGAACTGACAATACGGGCAAAAGTTGGACCTGGGATCCGGCTCCTGCCCGTGGCAGTTGGGGATGCTGGGGTGCTGGTGGCTATGGCTGGAGTTCCGATGTGCCCAACTGGTCGTGTACGGATATAGGTGGTTCAAATCAGGGGCATACAGTTTATGCCGATGAATATATCACTTTTGACTTGAAAGGTGGAGCCAACGCTACTCTTCATCTCCATGATGGCTCTGTTGTTAAAGGCAGTTTCTCATTTTCTAAAGGAACATCGGCAGATAAAGCCGGATTGAAACCTTCTTTCCGGGATGGTAGTGCCACTGGTCAAGGTTGGTGGGGGACGTTGACCCTAAAAGGCGTTACCCCTCCTTGTGGGTATCAGTATTATTCAGGAGCACCAAGTACGGGTGTTTACGATATTGCTGTCTTCAATGAAAACGAGCTGATTTTGATAGAACCAGATCCCGGAGCTATCTTTTGCGATCCAGCCTGGGCATCGTCTTCTACACATTGGTGTTTGGTAGAGAAAAAATAAAGAATCTGTATTTCTCTGCTATTAGAAGAATCAAGCATATAATAATTGGTAAATGAGTTCTTTACAAGAACAAAGACGCCGATGAAAATCTGATTTATGCACCGACTGTATTAAACCATAGAGTTTCTATGAAGTTAGATGTTAAATAAAATGTTTCTTCCAGCAGAATGGGCTCGATAGTGTACTGGGCTCATTCTTTTTTAACAGCTATCTTTCTCTATTATTGAGTTTGTTTATGTGGTACATACAATCTTTTCATTGTTGGCACCCTTTTCAGGGATGTTCATTGCCATTTAAAATCAGCCGAAGTCTCAACTTCCTTTCTGCTAAAGCGGGACGAGCTGTTTGAAAGTCATAAGCGCATAGTCCAAAGCCTTGACTCCTATATACAGCTTTGAAGCGTTTACAGAGGTTCTTGACATAAGACTGTACTAAGTTTGCGCATTTTCATGAAGTGTGAAGAAAGTTTCTAAAGAATAGTTTTCTGTTACCTTTACGCAGTGCTTTGTCATCGCGGTTTTTTGCATTTTGTCCGAGAATTATTTGCTCAAACCAAAATAAAGTCATATTTTTGCACAAGCATTGTGACATGTGCAATAGATTAATTTAGGGAGGACAACAAGATGTCAATATCCAAAACGCGACAGAAATTAGTGGATGTAGCGCGCCAGCTGTTTGCCAAGAACGGCATTGCCAACACCACCATGAACGATATAGCCATTGCTTCGGGCAAGGGCCGTAGGACCCTTTACACTTATTTCAGCCGCAAGGAAGACGTCTACTCGGCCGTCATCGAGTCCGAACTGGAACGTTTGTCCGACAAGCTCGATGAGGTTGCGGCGATGAAAATAAGGCCTCAGGACAAGATAATCGAACTGATTTACACCCATCTGAGCATGATACGGGAGACCGTAGTGCGCAATGGAAATCTGCGAGCCGAGTTCTTCCGCAACATCTGGATGGTGGAGAAAGTGCGCAAGAACTTTGATGAAGACGAGATAGAGCTCTTCCGCAAGGTCTATGCAGAGGGCAAGGCAGACGGTGAGTTCGACATCGAGAACGTGGAACTGGTAGCCGACATCACCCACTATTGCATCAAGGGGCTCGAAGTTCCATTCATTTATGGCCGTTTGGGGCATGGACTGAACGTAGAATCCAGCAAACCGCTCGTGGCAAAGGTGGTGTATGGCGCCCTTGGCAAGAACCTGCAGAGGTAGCGCAAGGCTGCAGCAGTAAAGTAACAGATTGATAACAACGTAACAATTAAATCATAAACAACATGGGATTATTATCAGGTAAGACAGCTCTCATTACTGGGGCTGCACGTGGAATTGGAAAAGGTATCGCCCTGAAGTTCGCTTCCGAAGGCGCAAACATTGCTTTCACCGACCTCGTTATCGACGAAGAGCACGGCGGATTGGCCACCGAACGCGAGATTGCTGCGCTGGGTGTGAAGGCCAAGGGCTATGCAAGCAACGCCGCCGACTTTGCCCAGACGGAGGAAGTAGTTAAGCAGGTGAAGGAAGAATTCGGCTCAATAGACATTCTTGTAAACAATGCCGGCATCACGAAAGACGGCCTCATGCTGCGCATGACCGAAGCTCAGTGGGACGCCGTGATAGCAGTCAACCTCAAGAGTGCGTTCAACTTTATCCATGCCTGCGTACCGGTAATGATGCGCCAGCGTGGCGGCAGCATTATCAACATGGCCAGTGTGGTAGGCGTACACGGCAATGCAGGCCAGGCAAACTACGCTGCTTCCAAGGCCGGACTTATCGCCCTGGCCAAGAGCATTGGGCAGGAGATGGGCCCCAAGGGCATCCGCGCCAACGCCATAGCTCCCGGTTTTATCGATACGGCCATGACTCAGCAGCTCTCGGAGGACATCCGCAAGGAGTGGATAAGCAAGATTCCATTGCGCCGCGGCGGTCAGGTTGAGGACATTGCCAATACGGCTCTCTACCTTGCATCCGACCTTTCGAGCTATGTTTCGGGTCAGGTCATCCAGGTAGATGGCGGTATGAACATGTAGGGAGACCATTCATCATTCACAATTGAGGGCCATGTGGCATTCTTGCTGCAGTGCAGAAGCATTGTCATGTATAAGAATCGGGCATGGTGTACCTCTCATTGTGAATCGTGAATTGTGAATGATGAAGAGTGCGCTCACCTCATTGTTAATTGAAAATTGTGAATGATGAATTCATAATTAATTATGGAAGTCGTTTACGAAGACAACCACATCATCATTGTTTCCAAATCTGCGGGCGAGATTGTACAGGGTGACAAGACCGGCGATGCGCCGCTCTCCGACGCCGTGAAGGATTATCTCAAGGAGAAATACCACAAGTCCGGCAACGTGTTTCTTGGCGTGGTGCATCGTCTCGATCGCCCTGTAGCCGGCCTGGTGGTGTTTGCCCGCACTTCAAAGGCATTGCCCCGGCTCAACGCCATGTTCCGTGAAGGGCAGGTGCACAAAACCTATTGGGCCATTGTGCAGCAGCCCCCGCAGGAGCCGGAGGGCACGTTGACCGACTGGCTCGTGCGTAACGAGAAGCAGAACAAGAGCTATGCGTACGACCACGAGGTGCCGAACGCCAAGAAAGCGGTGCTAAGGTACCGCGTCATCGGCCACACCGACCGCTACACACTCCTGGAAGTAAACCTCCTGACAGGCCGCCATCACCAGATAAGATGCCAGCTCGCGCGTATGGGTTGCCCCATTAAGGGCGACCTGAAGTACGGAGCACGCCGCAGCAATGCCGACGGCAGCATCTCTCTGTTGGCCCGTCACGTCGAATTCATCCATCCTGTCTCCAAGGCAGAGATATCCGTTACCGCCCCGTTACCTGCCGACAGCCTGTGGCAGGCCATTGCACCAGAACTGTAATAGAACAGTTAACCGATTATTCTTTATCACTGATGAGAGCATAAAAACCATTAAAATTGCGAGCCGGAAGATTAAGGTTGTTCTTCTTCCACGGCATATTCTCCACATTATCACTCCGGCCTTATGTCGCAAAGAGTACAGACTTGCAGGACAATTAATGGCTTGCGGGAACTTTTGACACCTGTCGCACGATTGTGTGACAGGTGTCGAATTCATGTGCGACAAGTGTCGAAAGTTCGCGAAAGATATCTCCAACACTTCAACGGCTGTTTTCTGTGCACGCCGCTTGGTGCGTTTCGGAAGGCAGGGAACTGAAAGGCGACTTTTGTTAAAATACAGACGAAAATTTCCTTGTTTCCAAAAAAAATGCTTACTTTGCAACCATTATATGCCGTTCTGCCAGCAACGGCGCCACCAAGGGCTTATGAAGAAAGTTGCAAAGTGGGCCGGAATTGCGATTCTTGTGCCCATCCTGCTGTTTGCGTTGCTTGTTCTGTTGTTTTACTTCCCCCCTTTTCAGAACTGGGCAGTAAAGCAGGTGGCCGCTTATGCTTCACGCCAAACGGGCATGGAGATAAGCGTTGAGCACGTAAACCTTGATTTCCCACTTAATTTAGGCATTGATGGCGTCAAGGTGCTGCAGCCCAACGACTCGCTGCCACAGGTCAGAGACACTGTTGCCGACGTGGGTCACGTGGTTGCCGACATCCGTCTGCTGCCCCTGCTGCGCAAACAGGTGGAGATAGACGAGCTGCGGTTCAACGACCTGAAGGTGAACACGGCCAACCTGATACACGAGGTGCGCATCCGCGGAAGGGTGGGGCAGCTGGCCCTGAAGGCCCACGGTATAGACCTGAACCGTGAGACCGTGAGGCTGAACGAGGCGCAGATAGCCGACGGCAGCATACAGATAGAGCTGAGCGACACCGTGCCGCCGGACACTGCTCCGAGCAAGAACTTCTGGAAAATACGGCTCGACAGCGTCCGCTTTACCCGTACCGCGCTGGCCGTCCATCTGCCCGGCGACACGCTCTCGGTTTCTGCCATGATGCAGCATGCCACCGCAACCGGCGGCTACCTTGACCTGCACAAGGGCCTCTACAAGGCAGCAAGCCTGCTGTGGCAGGGGGGCACGCTGCACTATGACAACAACTTCGAGCCACGAGCAGAGGGTTTGGACTTCAACCATTTAGCTTTGGAGGAGCTGACACTGAAGGCCGACTCCTTTTATTATTGTGACTCGCGGCTCGACATACGCCTGCGCGAGAGCCGGTTCCGCGAAAAGAGCGGCCTTGCCGTGAGCAACCTGAGCGGTCCCTTCTCCATGGACTCCACGCGGTTGTGGATGCCCGCGCTGGCTGTTCGCACTCCGGAGTCGACCCTCAGTGCCGACTTTGAGATGGACCTCAATACCTTTGACGACTGCAACCCGGGCAAGCTGAAGGCCACAGTGCACGGCAGCATCGGCAAGCAGGACCTCATGCACTTCGTTGCCGATGTGCCCGCACAGTTCCGCAGGCACTGGCCAAACTATCCGCTGCGCGTAGACGGCGTGATGCGGGGCAACATGCAGAAAGCCCACTTTGCCGGGTTGGTGCTGCGGTTGCCCTCGGCTTTCAACGTAAAGGCCGACGGTTTCATCAGTCATCTTACCGACATGAAGCGGCTGGCTGCCGATGTCGACATCGACGCCCGCACCTATAACCTCGGCTTCCTCACGGCTCTGCTCGACAGGGAGACCGCCCGCAGCATCCGCATTCCATCCGGTATATGGCTGAAAGGCAACCTGAAGAAGACCGGAAACGTGTATGCCGCCCGCTTTACTGCCCGCGAGGGCGGGGGCAGCGTGGGCGGAACGGCCTCGGTAGATGTTGACCGCATGGCCTATCAGGCTAAGCTCCGGGCCAACAACCTGCCCCTGCAACACTTCGTGCCGGGGCAGGGTTTGCACGCCTTTACTGGCTCGGTAGACGCCCGGGGCGTGGGTACCGACTTCCTCTCGCCCCGCACCCGCCTCTCTGCCAAGGTCAACATCGGCCGCTTCAGGTACGGAGACTACAGCCTGGACCACATGAGTGGCGTGGCAACCATAGCCAACGGGCGGATAAAAGCCGATGTTGACAGCCGCAACCGGCTACTCATGGGGCAGCTCTCCTTAAACGCGCAGACCTCCAAGCGTAGCCTGCGCGGCACGTTCTCCTTCGACTTGAGCAAGGCCGACCTGTTCCGTCTCGGCATTGCCGACAGTGAACTGTCGGCTGCCCTCAGCGGTCACGTTGACGTGAATACCGACTTCCGCGACTACTACAAGGTGCAGGGGCGGGTGAGCGACATATCAGTGGCCGACGGGCGGCAGTCCTATCGGCCCGAAGATGTGGTGCTCGACGTGCTTGCCAACCGTGATACAACCCACGCGGTGGTAGACTGCGGCGACTTCCACCTCAACCTCAACGCCCGCGGGGGCTACCGCCGGGTGCTGGCGCAGGGCAGCGGTTTCGTGACCGAACTGCAGCGGCAGCTCAAGAACAGGCATATAGACCAGGTGCGACTGCGCAGCCGTTTGCCGCTCGGACGCGTCTATCTGACCAGCGGAAGGAACAACATTGTAGGCCGTATCCTGCAACGCTACGGCTACACTTTTGGCCAGGCGTTCATGGACATGACGTCGTCGCCCGTGGCGGGGCTCAACGGCAACGTGCGGATTGAGGCGCTGACGGCAGACAGCATACAGATAGATACGGTGAAGTTTGCCGTTATCTCGGATGCCACCGAGATGACTTACACCGCCCAGGTGCGCAATAACAAGAAGAATCCGCAGTACGTTTTCAACGCTCTTTTTAACGGTAACATCGATGAGAACGGCACTAATCTGACGGCGCAGATATTCGATGAAAACGACAAACTGGGCATCAGCCTCGGCGTGGCGGGCGATATGGAGCCGCACGGCATACGCTTCCACCTCTTTGGCGATGACCCGATACTGGGTTACAAGCAGTTTGCGGCCAATGCGGACAACTACGTTTTCCTGGGCGACGACCGCCGCGTGTCGGCCAATCTGAAGCTGGTGGCAGCCGACGGCATGGGCGTTCAGGTCTACACCAACGACGAGGACCGCGACCATCTGCAGAACGTAACCGTCTCGCTCCATCAGTTCGACCTGGAGAAAGTGCTCTCCGTGATTCCCTATACGCCCGATGTTGCGGGCATGATGAACGGCGACCTGCACCTTATACAGACGGCCGACGAGCTCTCGGTGTCGTCGGACGTGCGCATAGACAACATGTTCTACGAACAAAATCCGATGGGTAACGTGGGTGCCGAGATAGTGTACATGCCGCGGCAGGACGGCTCCCACTATGTAGACGGCATACTCTATCGCGACGACAACGCCGTGGGAACCCTCCGGGGCACGTACAATTCGGCTGGTGCAGGCTTCATGGATGCCACGCTGAAGCTTGAACGGCTGCCGCTGTCGATGATGAACGGCTTCATTCCCGAGCAGCTCTTCGGCTTCCGAGGCTATGGAGACGGCGAGCTGAAGATACGAGGAGCCCTGTCGAAACCCGATGTTGACGGCGAAATCTACCTCGATTCGGCCTACCTGATGAGTGCTCCGTACGGCGTGGAGATGCGCTTTGCCAACGACCCCGTGCGCATACAGGACAGCAAACTGCTGTTCGAGAACTTCGAGTTGTATGCCAACAACGACAGTCCGCTTAATGTTTCGGGCTCTTTCGACTTCTCGAATACCAACCGGATGATGCTCGACGTGCGCATGCGGGCACAGAACTTTGAGATCATAGACGCCAAGGAGAACCCCCGTTCGGAGGCCTACGGCAAGGCGTTCGTGAACTTCTACGGAGCCATGCGCGGGCCGGTTGAGAACCTGTCGCTATTGGGCAGGCTCGAAGTTCTGGGCTCTACGGACATGACTTACGTGCTGCGAGACTCGGAACTGGCCACCGACACGCAGCTTGACGAGCTGGTTAAGTTCACCGACTTCAATGACACAACGACCGTGCAGGTAGTTCAGCGGCCGCAGCTCACGGGTTTCAACATGAACCTGAGCATCAACGTAGACGAGTCGGCACACATCATGTGCATGCTCAATGCCGACCACAGCAACTACATAGACCTCATGGGCGGCGGCGACTTGCGGCTTAGCTACAATCCGACGGACGACATCAGGCTCACCGGCCGCTACACTCTGAACAACGGAGAGATGAAATATTCGCTGCCGGTTATTCCGCTCAAGACCTTCACCATACAGGACGGCAGCTACATAGAGTTCCAGGGAGAGCCCTACAACCCGCTGTTGCACATCGCTGCCACGGAGCGGATGAAGGCTTCGGTCAACGAAGGAACGGGGCAGGGGCGGCAGGTTGAGTTCGAAACCGGCGTGAAGTTGTCGAAGACATTGAACAGTCCGGGCATCGAATTCATCATCGAGGCGCCCAATGACATGAGCATTCAGGACGAGCTGAACACCATGACGGCCGAGGGACGCAGCAAGGTCGCCATCACTATGTTGGCCTCCGGCATGTACCTCTCGGATGGAAATACGCGCGCGTTCTCCATGAACAGCGCGCTCAGCTCGTTCCTGCAAACCGAGATAAACAACGTGGCAGGCTCGGCGCTGCGCTCCATGGGGCTCGATTTAGGTATGAGTGTAGACAACACGGTGGGTGCAAGCGGCGCCATGCACACCGACTACAACTTCCGTTTTGCCAAGCGATTGTGGAACAACAGGCTCAATATCGTGGTGGGAGGAAAGGTCTCCTCGGGCTCTGACCTGGAGCAGGGACGCGACCAGACCTTCTTTGACAACGTGGAGCTTGAGTACCGGCTGGACCAGAACTCCAGCAAGTATTTGCGCCTGTTCTACAACAACAATAAGTACGACTGGCTCGAAGGGCCCATCGGCGAGTACGGAGCAGGCTTCATGTGGCGCCGCAAACTGCAGCACTTCTGGGACATCTTCAACTTCAAGAGCGACAAAGTACAGCTGCCGCAACAACCAAGAGACTCTGTAAGAAATGAAAAGAAATAACCTTCTACCGGCCCTCTGGGCACTGTTGCTGGCAGCAGTAGCCGCCTCGTGCTCCACTACCAGCGCCATTCCCGAGGGCGAACAGCTCTTTACCGGGCTCAAGCACATCAAGTACACGAACTTCGAGAAGAGCAAGCATGCCACCACCACGCAGGAAGAAATGGAGTACGCGCTGGCTTCGGCACCCAACGGAGCGCTCCTGGGCAGCAGCTATTACCGCACGCCTTTCCAGTTCAAGCTCTGGATATGGAATGCTTTTTCGCGCTCGGAGAGCGGCTTCGGCAAGTGGATGGTCCGCGCTTTCGGCACCCAACCCAAGCTGATGAGCGCCGTGAACCCCGCTCTGCGCGCACAGGTGGCGGCCTCGCAGCTGCGCAAGTACGGCTACTTTGACGGCAAGGTGGGCTATGAAGTCATTACACAGCACAACCCCAAGAAGGCCAAAGTGGCCTACACGGTCGATATGGGCCATCTGTGGACGCTCGACTCCGTGCGCTACGTCAACTTTCCACCGTTTGCCGACAGCCTCATAACGGCCCATGCCGCCGAGGCGCTCATCAGAAAGGGCGACCCCTTCAGCGTGCCCGCGCTCGAAAGCGAGCGCCAACGCGTGAGCCGGCTCTTCCGCAACAACGGCTATTATTACTACAAGGCGAGTAATGCCTCGTATCTGGCCGATACGGTGAACGTGCCCGGCAAGGCGCGCGTGAGGCTGCAGATGGCCGACAGCTTGGAGACTCGCGAAACCAGGCAGTGGTACATCGGCAACATCAACGTGAACTTCCGCAAGCAGTTCATGGAGGTGCTGCGCGACAGCATGCGCCGGGGCCACTTCACGGTGCGCTACAACGGGCGCCGCCCACCCATCCGTATGGGCGCCGTCAGGGGCGGACTGCGGTTCCGTCCGCGCCAGCTCTACAACCTCGAGAACGAGGAGCAGGCCGCCTTGAACCTGCACAGCATGGGCCTGTTCAGCTACAGTTCGCTGCAATTTACGCCCCGCGACTCGTCCGAAACGTGCGATACGCTGAACCTGACGATGGACTTGGTGTTCGACAAACCTTACCAGTTCTACATCGAAGCCAATGCCAAGGGCAAGACGTCGGGCCGCATCGGCCCCGAGCTGGTGCTGGGTTTAACGAAGAACAACGCCTTCCACGGGGGCGAGAAGCTGGACATCAACCTGCACGGCTCCTACGAGTGGCAGACCGGACACAATGCCGAGGGAAGCTCGTCGAAGTTCAATTCCTACGAGTACGGTGGCGACGTATCGCTCGTGTTGCCGCGACTGCTCACGCCGAACACCATCTTCAAGACCCTTGAACGCCGTGAGCAAGGCGCCCGAAGGTATCGTTCAAGGCGCTTGAAGCATAGCTATTTGCAAACCCCCACTACCACGCTGAAGGCAGCGATGAATATTCTGAACCGCGCGGGGTACTTCAAACGCCATGTTGTATCGGGCGAACTGACCTACGATTTCTGGACTTCGGCACAGTCGCATCACAGTTTCAGTCCGCTTATCCTCTCGTATGAGTACATGCACGGACAAACTTCCGCCTTCCTGGACCTGCTGCAGAAGAACCCTTACCTGCAGGTTTCCATGCGCGACCAGTTTGTACCGAAGATGAGTTACACCTATAATTATATAAGCGCACCTGCCCTGCGCAATCCCATCTCGTGGTCGGTCACGGTGAGCGAGGCTGCAAACATCCTCTCGCTGGGCTATGCCGCCTTCGGCGAAAAGTGGAACGAGAAGGACAAAACCATGTTCAAGAACCCCTATGCGCAGTTTGTCAAGGTAGAGACCGACTTCTCCAAGAAGTGGCAACTCGCCGAACACACCTCGCTGGTAGGCCATGTAAGCGCCGGCGTAGTTTACAGCTACGGCAACGCCGAGCAGACTCCGTACTACGAACAGTTCTATGTGGGCGGCGCCAACAGCATCAGAGCCTTCAACGTACGCAGCATCGGGCCGGGCAGATACTTCCCGCCCGACTCCAAACTCTCGTACATCGAGCAGACCGGCGACGTGAAGTTCCTGGCTAACCTGGAGTACCGGCCCCACCTGTTCGGCAGCCTCTACGGCGCATTGTTTCTCGATGCAGGCAACGTGTGGTCGCTTCACGGCGACGACAACCGTACCGGTTCCAAGTTCGAAGCCAAGAACTTCTTCCGCCAGATGGCCGTAGGAACGGGCGTGGGACTGCGCTATGACCTCGGCCTCTTCGTCATCCGGCTCGACTGGGGCTTCGGTCTGCACGTGCCCTACGACAACGGCAAGAGCGGCTTCTACAACATCAAGTCGTTCCGCGACGGGCAGAGCATCCACCTGGCCGTGGGCTATCCGTTCTGAATTTGCCTCCTGCTGCCACTCCCGAAATGTGGGCAGGAGTGGCTGCTCAAATGGAGGAAGCACAAAATAAACTGCATTTGAGGGGCCTGTAGTTTGCCGATTGTCAATTAAATTGTTTACTTTTGCATTCAGTTACATTAAATATCAAGATTATGAAACCAACCTTATTACTTCTTGCTGCCGGCATGGGCAGTCGCTACGGAGGCCTTAAACAGCTCGACGGGTTAGGCCCCAACGGTGAAACCATTATGGACTATTCAATCTATGACGCTATTCAGGCCGGCTTCGGCAAGATAGTTTTCGTGATTAGAAAGGACTTTGAACAGGAGTTCCGCGATAAGATACTCTCCAAATACGAAGGCCACATACCCGCTGAACTTGTGTTCCAATCGCTCGACGACCTGCCTGCAGGCTTCTCGGTTCCCGCAGGCCGCGTAAAGCCTTGGGGCACCAACCACGCCGTATTGATGGCTAAGGACGTTATCAAGGAACCCTTCTGCGTCATCAACTGCGACGACTTCTACAACCGCGACAGCTTTATGGTACTCGGAAAGTTCCTCAGCGAGCTGCCCGAAGGCAGCCGCAACCGCTACGCCATGGTAGGTTTCCGCGTAAGCAACACGCTGAGCGAGAACGGTACAGTGGCCCGCGGCGTGTGCTCAAAGGATGAAAACGACAACCTGACCACCGTCGTTGAGCGCACCGAGATAGAGCGCCACGAGGCCGGCGTGCAGTACAAAGACGAGCAGGGGCAGTGGGTTACCGTGCCCGACAACACGCCCGTGTCCATGAATGTGTGGGGTTTTACGCCCGATTACTTCGCGTACAGCGAGGCGTACTTTAAGGAGTTCCTCTCCAATCCGGCCAACCTGGCCAACCTGAAGGCAGAGTTCTTCATCCCCCTGATGGTCAACAAGCTCATCAACGAGGGCACCGCAACGGTCAAGGTACTTGATACAACCAGCAAATGGTTCGGCGTTACCTACGCTGCCGACCGTGAGAGCGTGGTTGAGAAGATACAGAAGCTGGTGGACGAGGGCGTCTATCCCGCCAAACTCTTTTAGCTATGGCAGGCTTACTGACAGCAACAGAGGGCGCAACCTGCGGGTTTTGCCCTCTTTTTTTATGCTAAAATAACACCTTCATGCACCCCGAATCGGCAATCTTTTACTATCTTTGCATCCATTATGCGAATAGAAATACTCTCCGAAACCGAGCTTTCGTTGCTCAATAAGCTGATAGACGAGGCCGACAACATCGTGATTTGCTGCCACAAGTCGCCCGATGGCGACGCCTTGGGGTCCAGCCTCGCCTGGGCCGAATACCTCAAGAACCAGCGCGGCAAGGACCCGATGGTGGTGATACCCGATGCCTTTCCCGACTTTCTTCAGTGGCTGCCAAACACCGAAACGATAGTGAGATACGACAAACATGCCGACATCGTGGACGCTGTCATGCAGCACGCAGACCTTGTCTTCTGCCTTGATTTCAACGCCATGAACCGTGTCGACGAGATGGAAGAGGTGCTTACGGCCTCTCCGGGGCACAAAGTAATGATTGACCATCACCTCAACCCCGAGCCCGCAGGCATCGAGCTGCTGGCTTCCCATCCGGAGATGAGCAGCACCTCGGAGCTCATCTTCCGCATCATCTGGCAGCTGGGCGGCTTCGAACTCATGTCAAAGAAGAACGCCGCACAGATATACTGCGGCATGATGACAGACACCGGAGGCTTTACCTACAACTCAAACGACCCCGCCATCTACTTCATCATCAGCCAGCTTCTTACCAAGCAAATCAACAAAGACAAGATTTACAGGCAGGTGTTCAATAACTACAGCTCGTGGGCCATACGCCTGCGCGGCTATCTGATGTACCGGAAACTGAACGTGTTCGACGAGTTCCACGCCGCTTATTTTACCATTACGCGCCAGGACATGAAGGATTTTCACTTCATGAAGGGCGACGTCGAGGGGCTTGTCAACGAGCCCTTGCGCATCAAGGGGCTCAAACTTTCCATCTCGCTCCGTGAGGACGACCGCCACGACAACCTCATCTGGCTGAGCCTGAGGTCGGTAGACGACTTCCCGTGCAACGAGATGGCGGAGCGCTTCTTCAATGGTGGAGGCCACCTGAACGCCAGCGGCGGCAGGCTGCAATGCTCGATGGATGAGGCTGAAAAAATTGTACGGCAGGCCCTCATAGCCTACGCCGAGAAGCTGAAACGCTGACTCCGGTATGGTAAAAAAAGCAAAATAAACGCCCTGCCCAAGCCTAATAGCCAATCTTTTCGTATCTTTGTACACTGTAACATATTATATTCACTGTAAATGAAGAAACTTACCAGTCTTTTGTTACTGCTCGTCGGAGCCTTTGCCTTTATGGCTTGCAACGACACGGAGACCTATGCCGACCAGCGTAAAAGAGAGAACGCTGCCATTGCACGCTACATAGCCGACTCATCGGTAACGGTGATTTCGGAAGCTGCTTTTGCCGCCAACGGCTACAAGACGGATGTCAGGAAGAACGAGTTCGTGCTCTTTGCCAGCAACGGCGTGTACATGCAGATTATTGAACAGGGCTGTGGAGAGAAACTGAAGGACGGCGAAACGGCCACAGTTCTCTGCCGTTTCAACGAGCGTAACCTGCTTACCGACTCGCTCATCCTGTCGAACAACGTGCTGGCATACTCCATGATAACCGACAAGATGTCGGTTTCCAATACCTCGGGCACGTTCACCGGCTCCTTCATACAGGGCGAGAGCGTGATGGCCAACGCCTATGGAAGCACCTCGGTGCCCGGCGGCTGGCTGGTTCCCTTTACCTATATTAACGTAGGGCGGCCTGCATCAGCCAACGAAAGCATTGCCAAGGTGCGCCTCATTGTACCTGCCGCGCAAGGCCAGCGGTCGGCATCGCAGTACGTGTACCCCTGTCTTTACGACATAACCTACATGCGCGGACGGTAGCATTCCGTACCCCGGGCGGGCTCGGAGCGGCACTGCCGGAACGGCAAACAGCAATCAACCAACAACCGGAAACATGGAGTGGGGCCCTTCCTTGTTTCGTTTTTCCGGTTTTTAATAGAAGAAATATGACTTTAATCAAATCCATTTCAGGCATCCGCGGTACCATTGGCGGACGCGCGGGAGACACACTAAACCCGCTCGACATCGTTAAATTCACTTCAGCCTATGCCACCTTCATCCGGCGCAGCACGGCAGCAGGCGGCCGGCAGGCCACCAACACCATCGTGGTAGGCCGCGATGCGCGCATTTCAGGCGACATGGTAAGGAACGTGGTGTGCGGAACATTGATGGGAATGGGCTACAACGTGCTCGACATAGGCCTTGCCACAACCCCCACCACGGAGCTTGCCGTGCGCATGAGCCAAGCCGACGGCGGCATCATTATTACCGCCAGCCACAACCCCAGGCACTGGAACGCCCTCAAACTGCTCAACAGCGAGGGTGAATTTCTGACCAAGGACAACGGCAACGAGGTGCTGGCGATAGCCGAAAAGGAAGACTTCGAATACGCCGACGTTGACCGTCTGGGCCACTACACAGAAGATGACAGCTTCAACCGCCGCCACATCGAGGTCGTGCTCAACCTCCGTCTGGTCGACGCAGAGGCCATTCGCAAGGCGCACTTCAATGTAGTTGTCGACTCCATCAACTCCGTTGGCGGCATCATCTTGCCCCAACTGCTCGACGAGCTGGGCGTGTCCTACACCTTCCTGAACGGCAAGGCAGACGGCGACTTCGCACATAATCCCGAGCCGCTGGAGAAGAATCTGGGCGGCATCATGGGCGAGTTAGCCAAGGGCGGATACGACCTTGGCATCGTGGTTGACCCGGATGTAGACCGCCTTGCATTCATTCAGGAAGATGGCCGCATGTTCGGAGAGGAGTACACGCTGGTGAGCGTGGCCGACTACGTGCTCTCGCACGACGCCGGAAACACCGTGAGCAACCTCAGCTCCACACGTGCACTGCGCGACGTAACGCTGAAACACGGCGGCAGTTACTACGCCGCAGCCGTTGGCGAGGTAAATGTAACGACGAAGATGAAGGAAGTTGGCGCCGTCATAGGCGGCGAGGGCAACGGCGGAGTCATCTATCCCGAGAGCCATTACGGCCGCGATGCCCTCGTAGGTATTGCCCTCTTCCTGAGCTCACTGGCCCAGAAGGGCTGCAAGGTGAGCGAACTGCGCCGCTCGTTCCCCACCTATTTCATAGCCAAGAACCGCATAGACCTCACTGCCTCTACCGATGTAGACGCCATCTTGCTGAAGGTCAAGGACATGTTCGGTGCCGAGCCGGGCGTTACGGTAACTGATATTGACGGCGTGAAGCTGGACTTTGCCGATAAGTGGGTGCACCTGCGCAAGAGCAACACGGAGCCTATTATCCGCGTGTACAGCGAGGCTGCCACCATGGAAGAGGCCGACGCACTGGGCAAGAAGCTCATGCAGGTGGTCTACGACATGCAGTAACGGCTTTCGCCCAATCACATACAGAGGCATCTCCCCAATCGGTGGAGATGCCTCTTTTTGTGCCTTTACAGTAGCAAACATCGTTGCTGCGGTTGCCGGAAATCCTTATGAAGGGTGCTGAAGCTATGCTTCGGGAACTTTCGACAAGTGTCGCACGATTATTCGACACCTGTCACACAATCGTGCGACACTTGTCGAAAGTTCCCGATTGTGGTCTTTTGCACCTTGAGAGGATGTTTCTTTGCCCCTTTTTCATGCCTTTTTCTTTCTGCACGTTTATGGGTTCATTTGTTCGTTTGCTGTTCTGCTGCTTGCACATCATCCCCTCCTAACCTCCCCTTTCTAAGGGGAGGAAGCGTTGGTGACAATTCGTTTTGTAATTGAATAAGA
>NZ_FOHY01000001.1:0-75825 GCF_900111525.1 Prevotella sp. kh1p2 | reverse complement strand
AAGCTAACTGGTATCCTCCCCTTAGAAAGGGGAGGCGGAGGAGGGGATGATGATTAGCAGGTTTATTGCCTCGGAGTTCGCGTATCATCCCCTCCTAACCTCCTCTTTCTAAGGGGAGGAACCGCAACAGCCGATGTTTGGCGAGACTTTTATTTGGAACTTCTGCGTTTTTTTCGTAGATTTGCAACCGATACTAATACCTTGTCGTCATGAAGAAATTGCTTACCTGCTGGTTTATGTGCTGCTGTTGTCTGCTCGCCAAGGCCGACGAAGTGAGCGTGTTCAAGGCGCTCGTGGGGCGCGTGTTGCCCGGTTACGCCTCGCAGATAGAAGGAAGACTGCTGCCGGCAGCTGGCTCCGACTATTTTACACTTGGCTCCGAGGACGGTCGCATCGTAGTTGGCGGCAACTCGGCCAACAGCATGGCCACCGGCCTGAACTACTATCTGAAGTATTACTGCCACACAACGGTGTCGTGGTATGCCGAAGACAGCCTCGCCATGCCGGCCTCGCTGCCCGCTGTAGACAAGCCCGTAAAGGTCAGGGCACGCGTTCGCGACCGCTTCTTCCTGAACTACTGCACCTACGGATACACCATGCCGTGGTGGAACTGGAAAGAGTGGGAGCACTTTATAGACTGGATGGCGCTTAATGGCATTAACCTGCCGCTGGCCATAACGGGGCAGGAGAGCATCTGGTACAAGGTGTGGACCCGGCTCGGACTGAGCGGCGAGGCCGTGCGCCACTACTTTACAGGCCCGGCGCACCTGCCCTGGCACCGCATGATTAACATCGACTACTGGCAGGGCGACTTGCCTATGAGCTGGCTCAACGACCAGGAGGAGCTGCAAAAAAAGATTGTTGCACGCGAGCGGGAACTCAATATGCGGCCCGTGCTGCCGGCCTTCTCCGGCCACGTACCGCAGGAGCTGAAGGGCATTTATCCTGATGCAAAGATAACGAAGATAGGAGCCTGGTCGGGCTACTCCGATGAGTATGCGCCCAGCTTCCTCGACCCAATGGACCCGCTGTTCAGGAAGGTGCAGCAGATGTTTCTGCAGTTGCAGAACGAAACCTACGGAACCGACCACATCTACGGTATCGATCTCTTCAACGAAATTGCCCCGCCGAGCTACGATGCCAAGTATCTGAGGCGCGTGGCGGCACAGGTTTACGGCACGCTTCATGATGCCGACCCGCGTGCGGTGTGGCTACAGATGACGTGGCTCTTCTGGAACGAGCGCAAGGACTGGACCAACGAGCGCATCAAAGCGTTCATCACGGCCTATCCGGCCAGTCATTCGCTGCTGTTGGACTACTATGCAGAGCGCAAGGAAATATGGCAGCAAACCGACAGATACTATGGCGTGCCCTACATCTGGTGCTATCTGGGCAACTTCGGGGGCAACACCATGCTGGCCGGAAACATCGAGGAGGTGAACCGCCGCATTGAGAACACGCTGCAAAAGGGCGGCCGCAACTTTGCCGGTATCGGCTCCACGCTCGAAGGGTTCGACTGTAATCCCTTCATGTACGAGTATGTCTTCGAGAAGGCATGGGACATTGACACCCACAAGAACGTGGCTGCATGGGCCCGCCATCTGGCCGACGAGCACGTGGGTCATGCCGACGCGTACGCCCGCCAGGCGTGGGACAGTCTGCTCACCAAGGTCTACGTGCGCTATGCCTCGCCCGGACAGTCGCCTGCCATCAACATCCGGCCGGCGTTGGGCAAGTTCCGCACCTACTATTCCAACTGGCGTCAGCCCTACAGCAACATGACGTTGCTGCGCGCAACGGAGCTCATGTTGCGCGCCGACAGCCGCCGCCCGGCCTATGAGTTCGATGTGGTGAACCTCACGAGGCAGCTGCTGAGCAACTATTTCAAGGATGTTTTCGACGATTATCAGCAAGCGCTGGCGGCCTCTGACTTTGCCCGCATGAAGGCCGACGAGTTCACCATGCTCGACATCATAGCCGATGTTGACCGGCTGATATCCACCCAGAGAGCCTTCCTGATGGGCAAGTGGATAGCCGATGCGCGGCAGAAAGGCGCCACGGAGGCCGAGAAGCGCTACTACGAACGTAACGCCCGCAACCTGCTGACAACGTGGGGAGAGAAGGCGAGCACGCTCAACGACTATGCCAATCGCACTTGGGGCGGGCTCACGGCCACGTATTACGGCGAGCGGTGGCGCATGTTCTTTGGTGCCGTTAGCCGCGCTTTCCTGCGTGGAGAGCAGTTTGACGAAGCGCACCAGCAGGCCTACGAGGCCGATGTTACGGAGTACGAGGAGCGCTGGTGGAAGGATTGCATCGGCCACTTCAGCCCAACTCCGAGCGGCAACGGCATCGACCTGGCCCACGAGTTGGTTGCTAAATACAGGGAACGGATAGCCGCCGTGGACAGCGCCGGCGCTAAGTAAAGAGCGCGGTGCCTATCTTCCCGGCTATCCAAACGAGCAGCCAGAGCATGAGGAAGATGGCGGCAACGAAGACGAAGAACAGCACCAGCGACTGCAACGCCTTGCGGTTTACGGTGCGAATGATATCCTGGTCGTCGTTGATGAAGCCGTCGATGAGCGCCATGTTCTTCTTGTTGGCGCGGTGAAAGAAGTCAATCACATCGCCGACGTAGAAAGGTATGAGCCCCAACAGCACGTCGCGCAGCGCGTTGTTGAGGATGGCAAGGGTCAGGGGGATGGACCTCAGCTTGAACAAACTGAAGTAGACGTGCACCAGAGAGAACAGAGCAGACACGGCATCGCCTATGCCTCCGGGCACTATTCCTGCTATGGCGTCGAGATAGTACTTATCTAAATAGGCGGTGATGGCCTGCATCGTGCCGTAGAGTTTGCTCTGTTTCAGTCGTTCTTTTCGTTCCATGACGGTTTTGTTTGTGGTTGTCTTTCGCTTGCCAGGGCAGCTCTGATGTTGCGCATCAGCCCCTTGTACTTGGCTCTTTTTACCGCGCTGCCCTTGAATAACTGACGGTAGCGTTCCTCCGAAAGTTGCAGCCAGTCTGCTCTTTTCATGTTCAGCAGCTCCGGTTTGGGCTCAAACTCGGGCACGCTGGTGGGCTGTTGGAACCTGTTCCACGGGCAGGCAAGCTGGCATTTGTCGCATCCATAGATGTTGTTGCCCATCTTCGCCTTCGCTTCTGCCGACAATTCGCCGCGGTTTTCTATCGTCTGGTAGCTCAAACAGCGGCCTGCATCGAGCGTGGAGAATTGCGGCTGCGCCGCGTCGGCTGATGGGCAGAGGGCGTGAGTGGGGCAGCTGTCGATGCAGCTGCGGCACTTTCCGCATCGGTTAGGCATGGGGCTGTCGTACTCCAGGTCAATGTCAACGAGCAGTTCGCCCAGGAAGAACAGGCTTCCTGCATGCGGAATGATGAGCTGGCGGTTGCGTCCAATCCAGCCCAATCCAGCCTGCTGTGCCCAGTAACGTTCCAGTATGGGCGCCGTATCGCAGCAGGCACGGTAGCGGGGGGTGGTGGGTGATGGGTGTTGGGTGGCGGGTGATGGGTGTTGGGTGGCGGGTGTTGGGTGATGGATGGGTGTGGGTGCGGCTGCGCCCTGGTAGATGAAGGCGGCCAGCTGGTGCAGCTTGCGCTTCACGATGTCGTGATAATCCTGCCCCAAGGCATAGGAGGCAACCTGCAGCTCGCCGTCGGCAATGCGGCTGGAGGGCGCGTAGTTCAGCGCCACACAGATAACCGACTGGGCCTGAGGCATCAGCAGGCGGGGGTCGAGGCGCATCTCCACGTGTTCGTACATGTAGCTCATGTCGGCGTAGTTGTGTGCTTCAACCTGCTTGAGATAGTACGTCGCGAAGTCAGCATCTACCTTTCCGGCTTTCGCTATGCCGCAGGCAAAAAAGCCGAGACGCATTGCCTCGGCCTTTATAGCTGCTGTCAAGCTATTCGAAAGTCCTGAATTCATAACCTTCCTCCTTAAGCCAAGTGAGCGCGGCAGGCAATGCGAAGCGCAGCTTGTCAATGCTCTTGAGCGAGTCATGGAACGTGATAATCGACCCGTTGCGGGCATATCGCTTCACGTTATTGAGCACTCCTTGCGCTGTCATCCACTTGGAATAGTCGCGGGTAACGAGGTCCCACATGATAATCTTGTACCTGCGCTGCATCCACCAATAAACACTGGGCCTCATCCAGCCGTGCGGCGGGCGGAACAGATGGCTGTGTATGAGCTCGTTGGCCTTCTCTGAATTGATGGCGTAGGTAAGCGTCCAGTGCTTGAAGGCACCGATGTGGTTGAACGTGTGGTTGCCAATCTGATGCCCGTCTTCCACAATCCGGTTGTATAGGTCATGGTGTCGGAGCACGTTCTCACCAACCATGAAGAAAGTGGCCTTGACGTTGAACTGCTTCAACGTTTCCAGAATGAAGGGTGTGGACTCAGGTATGGGGCCGTCGTCGAACGTCAGATAGACGGCGTGTTCATGCTTGTCCATCCTCCACACGGCCTTTGGATAAAGCCAGCGGAGCCACTTTGCCGGTTGCTCTATTATCATGCTATTCCTCTTCGGCAGGCGTTTGCGGCGTTTGCTGCTGCTCGGGCGTGATGCCACCCTTATTGATGTACATGTTGTACAGGGTGTTGAGCTGCTGCATTTGCTTGTTGGCCATGTCCTTGTCAACCATCTCCGTAATCATGTTAAGCTGCTGCATGATGTACACCTGGGTAAGACAGTCGTTCATGGACTGCGTGAACCGCTGGCCGTTCAGCGACACATAGTAGAGCATGTACTGCGAAGCGTCTCTCCAGAGTTCGGTCAGCACCTTCCTGGCCTGCGGCTTCATGCCCAGCAGGGCATAGGCTTTGGCAATGTCGCCACCGCCGCCCACGAACTTCATCGGCACGTTGTAGGCCGGCAGCTCCTTCTCGGCTTTGGCCAAAACTCGCTTTGCCTTGCCGTACTGATGTTCTCCGATAAGGTGCAGAGCCAGTGTTGCCATGAGCTGGCGGTGCGTGTAACACATGCGCCGAACAGTCTCGTCGAGGTACAGCCCGCGCTTGTTGGCGCCGCCGTACTTGTAACGTGTCATCACGTTAGCGTATGTTTTCTCGGTGTCGAAGTTCTTGGCACCGGCCACGTTGGTGGTAAACGGCGTGATGCGATTGGCCAATCCTTCCTGCACGAAGTTGTCGCCTAAGTTCATGAAGTTCTCATCGCCCACGGTTATAGCCACGTAGAGTGGGCGTTTCCAGTCGCATTGCGAAATCATCTCGAGTATCATCAGGTCGCCTTTATACAGCGCCCGCTTGCCGCTGAGCGATATAACCATCTTGTCGGGGATGGTGTCGCGCGCCATCATCATGCCGCTTTTCTTCACTGCCTCCTTGTCTATCGTCATGTAGAGCGTATCGGTCGGGATGAAGTGCAGTTGCCTGCGCACTTCCTGCTTGCCAATTCCCATTACCTGCGAGAGCAGTTCCAGCTGCTCGTTGGTGAACTCATTGCGCACCCAATACTTGATGACGTTCTTCAGCTCGAACGGGTCATTGCCGAACATCTTCCTTGCCTGCTCCGGATAGAGCTTGTAAAGCTGGCGCAGCTGGTCCTTCATCTCGGCATTGATGCCCACGTACTCGTTGGTGCCCGAGCAGAAGTCGAGGCGCGGCCAGGATATGGGAACGGCCGGAGAATTGTAGGCCGGGCGCTTCATCTGGTCGATGTACCAGTCGGTTTGCAGGTAACTGAGGTTGCAGACGCGGGCATCCGTGCGCACGCCTTCTACGTCCTGGTTGTACCAGAGCGGGAAAGTATCGTTGTCGCCATTGGTAAAGATGATGGGTGCTCCTTTGTCCTGAAGCGTCATGAGGTAGTTCTGACCGAAGTCGCGGCAAGTATAACGGCCGCTGCGGTCATGGTCGTCCCAGTTCTGACTGGCCATCTGGATGGGCACCAACAGACAGGCAAGGCCAACGACTGCGGCAAGCACCACGCTCTCTGACTTGAGTCGCTTCTTCAGCTCGTCAATGATGGCGGCCACGCCCATGCCACACCAGATGGCGAAAGCATAGAAGGAGCCGGCGTAGGCATAGTCTCTTTCGCGCGGCTGCATTGGCGTCTGGTTCAGATAGATGACAATGGCAAGGCCCGTCATGAAGAACAGGAAGAACACCACCCAGAACTGGCGGATGCCCCTGCGGCCGCGGAAAGCCTGCCAGAAGAGGCCGATGAGGCCCAGCAACAGCGGCAGACAGTAGTACACGTTGTGGCCCTTGTTCTCCTTGAGTTCGTCGGGCAGCTTGCTCTGGTCGCCCAGCATGGCGTTGTCTATGACTGATATGCCCGTTATCCAGTTGCCGTGTTCCAGCGCTCCGTTGCCCTGAATGTCGTTCTGCCGGCCAGCGAAGTTCCACATGAAGTACCTCCAATACATGAAGTTACACTGGTAGGAGAGGAAGAAACGGATGTTGTCAATCTGCGAGGGAACCTTGACCATGATGTTTTCTCCGCACCGGTCGTAAGGCACCTGCTTGCCGTCTACGCCGCCCAGCCAGTCTTCGTAGGCCTGTGCATACTTGGGTTCGTACATGCGGGGGAACAACATGTTCTGCGCGTAGATGTACTTGTCCTTGGTGTTTACAACGAAGTAGGAGTCCTTCTCGTCCTTATTGCTCTTCTCCCTGCGGCTGTATATGGGCGCTCCTTTCTTCATGGCAGGCACGCACATGTCGCCTTCCTGGTTCAGTTTTACCTGCGATGTGTAGGCTTGTCCGTACAGGAGCGGGCGGTCGCCGTACTGGTCGCGGCTCAGGTAGTTGCCCAGCGTGAAGATGTCCTCGGGCGAGTTCTGGTCCATCGGCGGGTTGGCAGAAGAGCGGATAACGATGAGTGCATAGCTCGAATAGCCTATCATGAGCATGAGCATGCACAGCAGCGCCGTGTTCTTCATGCGCGGCGTGACCACGTTCTCGCTCGTTTTGCCCACCTTGCGCTTGTAGTTCAGCCCCAGCCACAGCACTGCCAGCACCACGATACCTATTACCACGGCACTCCAGCCGTAGCCGTAAAAGGGTATGCCGAGCATGGCCACCGAGAGCAGGAACGCCAGGTTCTGCCGCTTCTCGCTGTGGTTGGTGTAGCTCTCGTATATGGCCCAGATAACTGTTGCTACCAAGAGCACGATGTAAACAATCTCACCGGTGTTGAAGGGGCAGCCCAGCACGTTCACAAAAAGCAGCTCGAACCACCCGCCCACGGTGATGATGCCCGGCACCACGCCGTAAAGCACGGCCACGATGAGAGCGAACGACACTGCGAGGGCTATGAGCGAGCCCTTGAGTTCGATGTCGGGAAACTTGCGGTAGCAGAACACCAGCACGATGGCCGGTATGCAGAGCAGGTTGAGCAGGTGCACTCCGATGCTCAGTCCCGTCATGTACATGATGAGCACCAGCCAGCGGTCGCTGTGCGGCTCGTCGGCATGGTCCTCCCATTTCAGGATGAGCCAGAACACAATAGCCGTGAAGGCAGACGAGTAAGCGTACACTTCGCCCTCCACGGCGCTGAACCAGAAGGTGTCAGAGAACGTGTAGATGAGTGCTCCCACCAGTCCCGAAGCCTCAATGGAGATGAGCTTGGCCGTTGTCAGCGCATCCCAGTCCTTGAGTATGAGCTTGCGGGTAAGGTGCGTGATGGTCCAGAACAGGAACAGGATAGTGGTTGCACTCAGCAGCGCACTCATGGTGTTAACCATCCGGGCCACCTGCGACGGGTCGCTCACGAACTGCGAGAACAGGTTTGCTGTTAACATGAAGAACGGTGCCCCGGGTGGGTGACCGATTTCAAGTTTATACCCCGTTGCTATAAACTCAGGGCAATCCCAGAACGATGCCGTTGGTTCAATGGTAGAGCAATAGACAAAGGCGGCGATGGCAAACACCAACCAGCCCAGCACATTGTCCACTAACTTGTACTGTTTCATGTATAAATGGTAATTGATATATTTCGAAATACGATTGCAAAGATAGTGAAAACCACAGACATAGCGACCCGCCGGCCGGCCTTTTTTAGATATATTATAGTTTTGCTTCGTGCAGGCTGCATTCCGTTTCAGCTCTGCCGGAAATGCCCCTCTTTTCCTACGGTTGCGCTTGCGCTGTTTTCCGCTGCCGCCAACCGGTGTTTGCAGGCTGGTGCGGATGGCCTGAAAACAGCCCTGCCGCATGCTTTGTAAACTCTTGGTTATGAGCAGTATATGGCTCAACGAGTGTCTCCGGCCGAGTTGCTGCACAGGAGCGGTTTTGCAGGAGCTGTCGTTCAAGAGGCTTGAAGCATACCTTCAAGGCCGTTGAAGCATGTGTTCAAGCCTCTTGAACGATACCTCTTGTTTTGCCACTGCTGCCGAGTAAGCTAAACGGAGGGGCGGAAGAAGAGAAAGAGAGGGATGCGGAAGCGGGCTTTCGCGGGTGCAATGGCGGGTGCGAAAGCCGAAGCCGGAGGTGCCGGAGGGCGGCTTAGATGTTACGGAAGTGGTGCTCGATGTCTTCCATCGGAATGTGGACGGAGTCGTGGTAGTGCAGGGTGCGGTTCACGCAGGCTATGTGGGTGGCGTTTTCAAGCACGGTGGCAATGTCGTGACTCACGATAACGATGGCGCACTCGCGGTTCAGCTGCTTCAGCATCTCGTACATCTGGGCCTGGAAGTGCTTGTCTATGTAGGTGTTGGGCTCGTCGAGCACGAGCACGTCGGGCACCGATACAATGGCCCGGGCCAGCAGAACGCGCTGCAATTGTCCGCCCGAGAGCGTGCCTATAGGCCGCTTCGCTATCTGCTCTATCTCCATTTTGCGGATGGTGCTGCGTACCTGTTCGTGCTGCAGGGCAGTGTAGCGGCCCAGAAACTTCTTCTGCCGGCACAGGCCGGAGAGCACCACCTCGTAGACCGAGATGGGGAACTTGCGGTCTATGTTGCTGTACTGCGGCAGGTAGCCCATGGTGAGTTCCTTTACCGGCCGGCCCTCTTTGAAGTATTCCACGCGGCCCTCGCTGGGCTTGAGCAGGCGCAGCAGCACCCGCATGAGGGTGGTCTTGCCGCCGCCGTTGGGGCCTATCACGCCCAGGAAGTCGTGGTCGTAAACGGTCAGGTTTACGCCGCTGAGCACCGTCTTGCCCTCGTATCCGGCCGCGATGCCGGTTAGTTTGATGATGGGTTCCATGGGTTTACTTGGTCTCTTGTCCGAGTACGCGCGCTATGTGCACCATCTGGGCGGGCCAGTCGGCACTCAGCGGGTTTATCTCTGCAGTGTGTGCACCTATCGCCTTCACTGCTCCCAGGGCGTTGTGCACGTTGAACTGGCGCTGTACGAACACCGTGCGCACGCCTTGGGCCTTGGCCGTGGCGATGATTTGCTGCAGCTGGCGGGCGCTCGTTTCGCGCCCTTCGTGCTCCAGGGGCAGCTGTCGGAGGCCGTACTCGTGGGCGTAGTAGGTGAGTATGGGGTGGTAGATAACGAACGAAATCTGGCTGCCGTCCTTTCCCGGAGGCAGCAGACGGCGGATAGAGTCATCGGTCTGGTTGATACGGCAGAGCAGTAGGTTGAGGTTGTTCTTGAAGTAGAGGCTGTCGGCCGGCTGCAGTTTGGCCACTGCCCGGTAAATGTTGCGGGCTATGGTGCGTGCGTTGGCACAGCTCATCCAGGTGTGCGGGTCGGCTATGCCGCGGGCCGAGTGCAGCAGAGGGATGCCTTCGGAGGCATCGACCACCTGCATCCGGGGCGCGTTCTGCCGCAGTTTCTGCATCCAGGTACGCTCAAATCCAATCTGTCCCACCTTAATATATAGGGTTGCCTCTGCCAGTTGAACCATCTGGCGGGACGTAGGTTCGTAGGTTTCGGGGTTACTTCCGGCCGGTACCAGGGTGGTTATGTCGTAGCGGTTGCCTGCTATCTGGCCGGCGAAGTAGCGCAGCGGCTCTATCGTTACGGCCATTCGCGGCCTGCCGGGCTGCGGGGCAGGCGAGCAGGCGGTAAGGAGCAGCACCGCGAGGGCAGCGGGTAGGTGGCTTTTCTTCATCATTCTATCAACATTGTTACGCCGTAGATGAGCACCAGGTAGCGCAGAAACTTGCCTATGGTGATGCTCAGGAGCGAGATGGGCAGGTTGGCACGCAGGAGCCCCAGGGCTATGGTGATGGCGCTGCCGATAATGGGCAGGAAGGCGAAGAACCCCATCCAGGCACCGTGACCGGCCATGAAGCGCTCGGCTTTTGCAATGCTCTGGGGCTTTACGTGCAGGTACTTTTCTATCCAGTCCAGCCGTCCCAGGTGGCCTACTCCGTAGTTGAACATGCCTCCGGCCACGTTTCCTACGGTGCCGTAGAGCACCAGCGGCCACGGTTGCAGGCCCGCGGCAAGGAGTCCGAGCATGACACCCTCGCTGCTGAAGGGGATGAAACTGCCCGCCAGAAAGGCCGAGAGCAGCATGCCCCAGTAGCCGTAATTGATGAGAAAGTTAATCAGGGAATCCATAAGTTGTAAGCTGTAAGGGCCAGGGTTGCCGCACACATGGCCACAAAGGCCCAGTTGGTAATCCTCGTTTGGGTAAGGGCAATGAAGTGGCCGATGAGCGGGGCGGTGTTGATGATGAGCACATGCAGCAGCAAGTCGTGGTGTTGGGGCTGCAGAAGCATGAAGACAAGCGTGCTGACGGTCATCACGATGAGGAACTCATACAGCATGCGGGTGCGTATCTTGTCACGGTAGCTGTTGCGCAAGAAGTGGATGATGCCCGTTGCTGCAAGTAGCGCGATGAAGCAGAAGGTAACGGCCTGGTGGCTGTTCCAGCCCGAAAAGTCGAGCGGAGGTGCGAACTGGGCCAGCTCGGAGAAGTGACCGGCTATCCAGCGGATGTTGCCCTGGTAGGCATAATAGCCGCCCACGAACCAGTAAGGCACGATGAGGCCGAGCAGGGAGGCAAAGAACGTGCGCCAGCTTAGGGCCAGGATGTTGTGCGCAAGCAGCAACCAGAGCACCGGAACGAAGAAAAGTATCTGGACGAAGAAGGCCGACGCCGTGCCAATGGCAAGGAAGGCGTAGAACACCCAGCCAGCTGCGCCCTTGTCCTGATAGGCCGCGAAGAGCGTTACATAGCATGCCATGAGGCACAGCTGCACCACGGCACCGGTGACGGAGGCGAAGGTATAAGCTGCCATGAGCGTGAGGGCAAGGAACGAACAGGACACCATACGGCTGTAGATGCGTATGAGTGCGTTGGCATTATTGAGCTCTACCATGAGCAGAGTGGACAAGGCAAGCAGCACGAACGGCAGCCACAACTGCCCTTGCAGCAGTCCGGCGGCCACGCACACCAGCACTCCGTACACTGCCAATACGGGCAGTGAGAGGCGACTTTCTGCTATCCTGTTCTGTATTCGCTTCATTCTCATGCGGCCGGCAGGCTTCTGCTTCGCGCAGCTTCGCCGCCGGCGGGTTGCTTGTTATAAGTCGGCTCCGATGTCTTTTCGGAAGTATTTGTCCTTGAACTGTATCTTCTGGGCCTCTTGGAAGCTCTTCTGCAGAGCCTCGGCCTTGTCTTTTCCGTAGGATGAAACGGCTATCACGCGGCCTCCGTTGGTAACGGTCTGGCCGTCTTTGGTGGCTGTTCCGCTGTGAAAGACGATGCTCCCCTCCACTTGGTCCAGCCCGGTAATGGGGTAGCCCTTGACGTACTGCTGCGGATAACCGCCGCTCACGAGCATCACGCAGACAGCAGCGCGGGGGTCGGTCTCTACGGGATGGCGGTCGAGTTGGCCGTTGGCCACGCCTTCAAACAGGTCAACGATGTCGCTCTTGAGGCGCAGCATGACGGTTTCTGTTTCCGGGTCGCCCATGCGGCAGTTGTATTCTATCACCATGGGTTCGCCCTTCACGTTGATAAGTCCGAAGAAGATGAAGCCCTTGTAGTCGATGCCTTCCTCGGCGAGCCCGCTGACCGTGGGGCGTATGATGCGCTCTTCAACCTTCTGCATCCATGCCTTGTCGGCAAAAGGTACGGGCGACACGCTGCCCATTCCGCCGGTGTTGAGGCCGGTGTCGTGCTCGCCAATGCGCTTGTAGTCCTTGGCCTCGGGCAGTATCTGGTAGTGGCGGCCGTCGGTAAGCACGAAGACGGAGCACTCGATGCCGCTCAGGAACTCCTCGATGACGACCTTTGCCGATGCGTTACCGAACATGCCGCCGAGCATCTCGCGCAGTTCGTGCCGGGCCTCGTCCAGTGTCGGCACGATGAGTACGCCCTTGCCGGCAGCCAGCCCGTCGGCTTTGAGCACGTAGGGAGGTTGGAGCGTTTCCAGAAAACGCAGCCCCTGGTCGATGGTTGTGCCGTCGAAGGTGGCGTATCTGGCTGTAGGAATGTGGTGACGGAGCATGAACGCCTTGGCAAAGTCCTTGCTCCCCTCGAGCCGGGCGCCCTCTTTGGAGGGTCCGATGACGGGGATGGAGGCCGTGCGGGCATCGGTCTTGAAGGCGTCGTAGATACCGCCAACGAGCGGATCTTCAGGTCCCACGACCACCATGTCTATGTGCTGGCTCGCGGCAAAGTCCTTCAGGCGGTCGAACTCGTTAACACCAATGGCCACGTTCTCGCCACACTGGGCCGTTCCGGCATTGCCCGGAGCAATGAAAAGCCGGTCGCACTTGCTGCTTTGGGCAATCTTCCATGCCAGCGCATGCTCTCTTCCGCCGCTTCCTAACAATAATATATTCATGAGTTTCTGGGTTTATGACGTTGCTGTTTGCAGTTTATTCTTTTCCGAGAGGTTTCAGGTAATCTTCAAAATACTGCGTGATGCGCTCGTGTAAGTGCACGCTCTGGTGGCCTCGCATGTTGTGTGGCTCGCCCGGATAGACAAAGAAGTCGGGCTGCGTGCCGGCCTGTATGCACTTTGCTATGAAGGAGAGGCAGTGCTGTGGCACCACGGTGAGGTCGTTGTAGCCGGTTATTATCTGCAGTTTTCCTTTCAAGTCTTGGGCTTTGTTGAGCAGAGAAGTCTTCTCATAGCCCTCCGGATTGGTTTGCGGAGTGTCCATGTAACGCTCTCCGTACATCACTTCGTACCACTTCCAGTCTATCACCGGGCCTCCTGCTACGCCCACTTTGAACACGTCGGGGTAGTTGGTCATCAGCGAGATGGTCATGAATCCGCCGAAGCTCCAGCCATGAACACCGATGCGGTTGGCATCAACGTAGGGCAGCGATTGGAGGAACCGGACGCCTTGCATCTGGTCTTTCATCTCCTCCTGGCCTAACTGCCGGAAGGTTGCCTGCTCAAAGTCCTTGCCCCGGTTCTCGCTTCCGCGGTTATCGATGATGAAGAGCAGGTAGCCTTTCTGCGCCATGTAGGTTTCCCAACCGCGGCTTCCGTAGTGCCAGCGGGCGTCTACGTTGTGGGCGTGAGGGCCGCCATAAACGTACACAACGGTAGGATACTGCTTGTTGGAGTCGAAGTTCACGGGCTTCACCAGCCTGTAGTAGAGGTCGGTTGTGCCGTCGGCAGCCTTGATTATTCCGCATGAGTAATCGGGCACGTTGTAGCCTTTCCAAGGGGCGGTGGCGGTGAAGAGGCGTTTTACCTGCCCGTTCTCGCAGTTTACGAGGTCGATGTTGCGGGGCGTGGTGGGGGCGGAGTAGTTGTCGGCTACATACTGTCCGCTCTCGCTCAGCTGGCCATTGTGCCAGCCGTTGGTAGCTCCCATGCAGGCGCGTTTGCCGCTGTTGATGTCTACAATGAATACATTGGCCTGTATGGGGCTTATCTCGTTGGACTGAATAACGATGCTCTTGCGCTTTGTGTTGAAGCCCAGCACATCCATGACCACCCACTTTCCCTTTGTTATCTGCTTGAGTTCGCGGCCTTGGGTGTCAAAAAGATACAGGTGGTTGAAGCCGTCTTTCTGGCTTTGGAGGATGAACTTGCTGCTGTCCCAGGGCAGAAAAAGGATGGGATGGAGGGGCTCCACGTACTTTGCATCGGTCTCGCGGTACAGCTCCTTCAGCTTTTCGCCCGTCTGTGCGTTGTAGCTCACGAGCCTGCAATCGTTCTGGTCGCGGTTCAACTCGAACAGGTAAAGCGTCTTGCCGTCGGGACTCCAGCTGATGTTCGTGAAGTATCGGTCGGTCGGGTCGCCAGCTTTCAGGTACACGGTCTTCTTCTTTTCCACGTCGTAAACGCCCACTGTAACCTTGTGACTGGTTTCTCCGGCCATGGGATATTTGTCGGGCTGATACGTTGCTATGCGCTGGAAGATGTCTACCTGCGGGTAATCTTTCACCATGCTCTGGTCCATCCGGTAGAACGCAAGGCGCTTGCCGTCGGGCGACCAGTATGTACCTTTGCTGATGCCGAACTCATCCCGGTGTACACTTTGCCCGTAGACGATTTCCCGAGAGCCGTCGGTGGTGAGCTGCTGCTCGTGTCCGGCGCCGTCGGTCACGTAGAGTTGGGCGTCTCTCACAAAGACCACGCTTCTTGAGGCAGCGCACCAGTCGGCATGCGATTGCCCCGGCGTGTCCTGGCTCCATTCCATTTTCTTCTTACGGAAGTTGTAGAGCACGCGCTTCCGGCCGTTCTCTACGAGTGCGAGCGGCTTGTCTGCGTAGGGGAAAGAGGCGTTGTAAACGGCGTGGAAATCATCTGCGCCATTGGCTTTGTTGAGCTCGGCCAGGGTGAAAAGCGGCGTTTCGCGGCCTGTCTGCTTATTAACAAGGTAGCAACTCTCCACGTCCAGCCGCACCAACTCATCGCCCCACCAGCCGTACCACTTGTTCTGGGGAACCATGTTGCGGTAGTTGGTGCCGCCGAAGTTCAGATCTTCGAGTGTAAATTGCTTGAGTTCCTGTGCCATTGATGACTGAAAGCAGAGCGTAAGCAGCAGAACGGTCAGCATGAGGCCGGCCGTTGAGAGGCGTCCACCTGCCGGATGGGTTGCCGAATTAGTTGTCATGATCGAATCTCCTGTTCTTTTTTGCAAATCCGCCACGTTTGTCTCCCTTGTCGAACTTGCGCTTTCCGTCGCGGTCGTCGAAGCGTCTGCCGCCTCTGCCTTCCGGCTTCCGGCCGTCTCGGTCGTTGAACCTGCGGCCCCGCCGGTCGTCTGTGCGGCGCTCGTCGCGGTCTTTCCATTCCCGTCGTCCTGGCCTTTCGTCGTCGTGGTTGCCGAAGGAGTGGAACTTGAAGGAGCGTATGTCGCCCTCTTCATTTTCCTCTTTCTCGTCCAGCCGCTTCTTAAATTCGCGCTCCTTCTTGAACCGGTGCTTCTGTGCCATTTCCGTTTTCTCCTCTTCGGTCTTCACAATACCGCCGTCAGAGCGGAAGTCTTTCATCTTGCCATCGAACATCTGGTACCGGCGGAACTCACATTCAAGCGAACCGTTGTACACGGGTATCTTGATGCTTGGCTTGAGTCCGATGGCCTCGAAGCACTCTTCGCGGTACGAGAGTATCCAGGCTTCGTTGCCCATGAACTGGTGTTTCAGCCTTTCTCCTATCACTTTGTAGGTGTTCAGCAGGTTAGGAGTCGAGATGCGTTCGCCGTACGGCGGGTTCATTACCATGATGCTCTTCTCCCGGGGCTGTGTAAAGTCCTTGATGTCCTGCTGCTCCACGCTGATGTCCTGCGTCAGCCCGGCCGCGCGCATGTTGATGCGGGCGGTGTTGACGGCCTTCATGTCTACATCATATCCATAGATGTGGTGAGTGAACTCGCGCTCCTGAGAGTCGTCGTTGTATATGCTGTCGAAGAGTTCTTGGTCAAAGTCAGGCCACTTCTCGAATGCGTAGCCCTTGCGGAAGATGCCCGGGCTCATGTTGTGAGCTATGAGGGCAGCCTCTATGAGGATGGTGCCGGAGCCGCACATGGGGTCGATGAAGTCGGTTTCACCCTGCCATCCGGTCATCAGAATCATGCCGGCGGCAAGCACCTCGTTAAGCGGTGCCTCCACGCTCTCCTGCCTGTAGCCGCGCCGGTGCAGGCTTTCGCCGCTGGAGTCGAGGCAGAGCGTGGCGTCTTCATCGGCTATGTGGATGTGCAGCCTGATATCGGGATTGGATACGGAGATGTTGGGCCGGTCGCCCGTATGCTCGCGAAACTGGTCTACGATGGCGTCCTTTACCTTATAGGTAACGAAGCGCGAGTTGCGGAACTCTTCGGAGTAGACCACTGAGTCGACGGAGAACGTCTTGCCCTTCTCTATGTACTGGCTCCAGTCCAGCTTCTTTACTTCCTCGTAAACGTCCTCGGCCGAGCGGGCCTTGAAGTGCTTCACGGGCTTCAGTATGCGGATGGCGGTGTGCAGCTGGAAGTTGGCACGATACATCATCTCCTTGTTTCCGGTGAAGGAGACCATCCTCCGGCCTATTTGTACATTGTTGGCACCCAGCTGGGTGAGCTCTTTCGCCAGGACTGGTTCCAGTCCCATGAAGGTCTTGGCGATGAGTTCAAATTCCTGTTCCATTATCAAATTCTATGTCTAAGTTGCTTATTTGTTTTCTTTTAAATTTCTTTGTCTTGGGCTTCATGTCCTCAGTAATCCAGATGTTGGCACCCACCACGCAGCTCTCGCCGATGGTTATGCGGCCCAGAATGGTGGCGTTGGAGTAGATAACCACGTTGTCCTTGATGATGGGATGGCGCGGAATGCCCTTGATGGGGTTGCCCTGGGCATCGAGCGGGAAGCTCTTTGCGCCCAGCGTTACGCCCTGGTACAGCTTCACGTTGTTGCCTATAACGCACGTGGCGCCTATGACCACGCCCGTGCCGTGGTCAATCGTGAAGTATTCTCCTATGGTGGCGGCGGGATGGATGTCGATACCTGTCTCCGAGTGGGCCATCTCCGTCATCATGCGCGGTATGAGGGGCACGCCCATGAGCAGCAGCTCGTGGGCAATGCGGTAGTTGGTCAGCGCCTTGATAACGGGGTAGCAGGAAATTACCTCGGCGTAAGTTTCGGCCGCGGGGTCGCCGTTGTAGGCCGCCGTAACGTCGGTGGCGAGCATCCGGCGTATCTCCGGCAGCCGCGTGATGAGGCTCGTTGCCATCTCTTCTGCTTTCTCCCTGCGCCGGCACAGCTGCTCCTGCGTCTCCACCAGGCATGTATCCGTAAAGCAGAGACCGGCCAGTATCTGGTCGGAAAGCAGCTTGTGCAGCCGCTCCACATTAACGCCGATGTGGTATTTCAGCGTGCGCGTGTTGACCGAAGACTTGCCGTAGAAGCCCGGAAAGATGATGGAACGTGACAAGGATATGATTTCTTCGAGTGCCAGACCCGAAGGTAACGGATTGCCGTCACGGTGTTCGTGAAACAAGCCCTTGAGCGATTCGGCAGCGCTTAGCCGTTCGATGACTTGTGTCAGCACATGAGTTTGTTCTTGGGTACTCATTTAGCTCTTTACTCTGTATCAATACTTTCAGAGCACAAAAGTACGAATAAATCTTGAAACAACGACGCTTGAGGAAACGATTTTTTACTAATTGAGAATTGAAAGTTGACAATTGATAATTATGATTGGTCGTAATTGAGAATTGAAAATTGACAATTGAGAATGATGATTGGCTGGAATTGAGAATTGAAAGTTGACAATTGAGAATGATGATTGGCTTTTTATTTGAGGTGCGGAATGAATAAGAAAAGGCTGCTTTTAGGTTTTTCAACCTGCAAAGCACTCCTTTCAGTACTGCAAAACACATCCTGCCAAGTTCCTGTGAGCGGCGGATTGAGGTGTTAAAGATATGCTTCAGGAACTTTCGACAAGTGTCGCACGATTGTGTGACAGGTGTCGAATATATGTGCGACACTTGTCGAAAGTTCCCGAAGGTGCCATTTGGCACCGCCGGAGCATGCTGATGATAACCTCGGAGCATGCTGATGAGGGCACGGAAAGAGGCTTCCGTGCAGGATGATTGAGTTCTGTAAAGATATATGGAGAGTAAATTCCGGCCGTTGCCCTGTGCTGTCAGGCACGGGCAACGGCGGCGTTTCCAGCCTCGGCGGTGCCGCTTTCGGCTCCCGTGGCGGCACTCTTGAGGAACAGTATCAACCTGTTGGTTACGTTCACGGCACTCACGCCCGAGTCAAAGTCGAGCGAGAGCAGGTTCAGGTCAGGATAGTCGCGGTGCAGCCTTTTCTCTATTCCCTTGCTTACCACATGGTTGGCAATGCACCCGAAGGGCTGTAGCGAGACGATGTTCCTTACACCCTCCTTTATCAGTCGGATGATGTCGGCCGGCAGCAGCCATCCTTCGCCGAACTGGGCAGCCATCGACACCACGTTTCCTACGCCGTGGGCATCGTCAAATATGTTGGTAAATTTCCTGAAATAACGGAACTCCGAGCACGCCTTGTTTACCTTGTTGATGCGCCGCTGGATGAGTTCGTGAATGCCGCGCACCACCATGTCGGGCACGCGAGAGCAGCTCAGACCCAGGTGCTTCTGCGTGAGCACGTTGACGAACTCCTGCAGGAAGAACGGCGCAAGCAGCGGGGGCACCACCTCGAAGCCGCGGGCTATCATCTGGCCGGCCAGGAACTGGTGGGCAAAAGGATTGAACTTGAGGAATATCTCGCCCACAATGCCCACCTGGGGCACCTCCCTGTTAACCGTTGCTGCATTGAATTCGGCCGCTGCCCGGCGCAGCAGGTCCATCATGGCGTGCACGTCGTTGGCCCTTATCGGCGCGTCGGCAGCCTGCATGTAGTGGTCGCGCAGCCGTGCGGCGGTGCCTTCCGTGCCTTCCCGCACGATGCAGGCGTGGTACATCTGCGATATGGCGTCGCCGTAGAGCAGTGTCATCACTATCATCGAGGCATATTTCACCCATGGTATCTCGAAGCCTTGCTGCTCATTCTCCTCGCCCGCGTTGGTGGCTACTCCAAGCGTAATGAGCGGCACGTCGGCAAATCCGTTGGCCACCATGGCGCGCTTGATGAGGCCCGCATAGTTGGTGGCGCGGCACTGTCCGCCCGTCTGGCTCATGGCTACGGCCGTGTTCTTGAGGTCGTAACGCCCCGAGCGCAGTGCCTTCACCACGTCGCCCACGATGAGAGTTGCCGGGTAGCACACCTCGTTATTGGCGTATTCAAGGCCCAGCCGGGCGCTTTCGTCGTCGCTCTGGGGCAGCACCTCGCAGTCGTAACCGCACAAGTTGATAATTGCGGGCAGCAGTGGAGTGAGGTATTCGGTAAAGTACGGGGCCAGTATCTTGCGCCTCACGTCCTGGTTTCCGAACACTCGCGTGGCTCTGAGCGGCTGCGCCTGGCGTGCCGGGGCTTCGTCTTTCTTGGCTTTCAGGCTCTCTATGAGCGAGCGTACGCGCAGCTTCAGGCTGCCGATGTTGCTCACGTCGTCAATCTTGAGCAGTGTAAACGGCTTGCCGTGGCGGCTCAGTATGTCGCGCACTTCGTCCTGGATGAAGGCGTCGGGGCCGCATCCAAAGCTCGTCATCTGCACAAAGTGCACGTCGTCCGGCTGCAGGGCGGCCCACTGCCCGGCCTTTACAATGCGGTTCATGTAGGCCCACTGCTTCACGAGATAGGTCTCTCCGGAGTCGGTACTCAGGTCACCGCGCACCATGTCGTCGCTTATCACGTCCACTCCCAGTGCCGCTATCATCTCCGAGAGCTTGTGTTGTATGAGCGGGTCGGTATGGTATGGCCGGCCTGCCAGCACGATGGTGAGGCGTCCCTGGCGCCTGCTTTCGGCGCGTATCTCCTCACATTTCTGCCTCAAACGTACCGTGTACTGCCGCTGGGCGGCCACAGCGCGGTCGAAGGCGGCGTTTATCACGCTCCGTGCTACGCCCAGTCCTTTGAGGTAAACGGTAACTTGCTTCTTCAAGAGTTTGGGGTTCGCGAAGTTGATAACGGGCGAGTCGAGGGGTATCTTGGGCTCCATGGCGCTGCGTATCACGTCGGAGTAGGCCGACACAATGGGGCAGTTGTAGGAGTTCATGGTGCGTTCGTCGTCGTTGTGTTCGTAGACCACGTATGGCATCAGTATGCGGTCGGCCTTCTGCTCCAGCTCACGGATGTGGCTGTGCACCAGCTTCGCGGGGAAACAAATGTTGTCGCTCATGACCGTATGCAGTGCTCCCTCGTAGTTGGTGAAATTGGACGGCGAGCTCAACACGACCCGGAAGCCGGCCTGCTGCATGAGCGTGTGCCAGAAAGGATAGTCCTCGTACATGTTCAGAACGCGCGGAATGCCGATGCGCAGCTGTCCTTCCTTCGGCTTGTCCGCTTCGTCCGGCGTTCTTTCTTCATCGAACAGCAGGTGGTACTTGTACGGGTAAATATTCTCGCCCTTAACCTTTTGCCTGCCGTAATTGTTGAATACGCGCTCGCACTTGTTGCCAGAATAGAACTTGCGGCCGCCCCCGAACCGGTACATTGTTACGTAGCAGCGGTTCTCGCAGCCCTTGCACTGCAGGTTGCGGGTCTGGAACGAGGCGCCGTCGAGCAGCATCTCGAGCGTTACGGCGCCGGCTCCGGTCTCGCGGCTTGCATCCGGTTGGGCCAGCGCATGCAGTGCGCAGCCGTATGCGCCCATCATTTCGGGCATGTTGCTGCGGGCCACCTTGGCGCCCGTAAGCAGCTCGAAGGCGCGCACCACGGCATCGTTGCGCATGGTGCCGCCCTGCACCACGATGTTTGCTCCCAAGGTGTCGTGGCCTTGCAGTTTAAGAACTTTGTACAGGCAGTTCTTCACCACCGAGTATGCCAGTCCCGCCGAGATGTCTGCTATGCTTGCTCCCTCGCGCAAGACCTGCTTCACCTTGGAGTTCATGAACACCGTGCAGCGCGTTCCGAGGTCGCAGGGAGAGGGCGCGGTGCAGGCTATGTTGGCAAAGTCTTGTATCTGGTAGCCCAGGTTGTTGGCAAAAGTCTGGAGGAAAGTGCCGCACCCCGAGGAGCATGCTTCATTGAGTTCCATGCGTACAACGGCCCCGCGGTCAACGAAGATGGCCTTCATGTCCTGCCCGCCGATGTCGAGGATGAAGGTAACTCCGGGCATCAGGCTGGCTGCGGCCTGGTAATGAGCCATGGTTTCTATGATGCCCGAGCCCAGGTTAAAGGCCGACTTGATGAGCTCTTCGCCGTAACCGGTGGAGCAGCTCCCCACTACCGCCAGCTCGCAACCGGCCTGCCGGGCCTCCTGCTGCATCTTCTCGAGCCCGTTCTTGACGGCCTGGATGGGGTTGCCAAGGTTCGATGTGTAGTATGAAAAGAGGATATCGTGCCCCTTGACATCGTCCGGCCGGCTGCCGGAGGCATCAAGTGCGATGATTTTAGTGGTCGTTGAGCCGCTGTCGATGCCGATAACAACGGGCTGCCTGCCCGCCTTCATGGGCTGTACCTGCATGGCGTACTGCTGCTTGGAGGCTGTCCAGGCGCGGTGCTCGTCTTCGTTGTCGAAGAGCGGAGCCAGGTCGCTGTGCCATGAGAGCTTGCGTTTGGTGTCTATGAGCTTGCGTAGATGGGACAGGGTCACCGTTTCCTGCTTCTCGCTGCTGTGCAGGGCGCATCCCACTGCAGGTATCAGGTTGCTCCGGTTGCTTACGATGAAGTCCTTCTCGTCCAGCTTCAGATAGTCGGCAAAGGCCTTGCGCAGGGCCGGAAGGAACGTAAGCGGACCGCCGCAGAGCAGGATGGGCGGCGTAAAGTCGCATCCGTGCGACAGCGTAGTGACTGTTTGAACGGCGATGGAGTGGAAGATACTGGCCGCAATGTCACTCTCCGGAAGGTTTCGGGACATCAGGTTCTGGATGTCGGTCTTGGCAAACACGCCGCAGCGTGCAGCCATGGGATAGATGTGAGTGGCCTGCATGGCGAGCTCGCTCATGCGGTTGTTCTCCGTTCCCATTAGCACACTCATCTGGTCGAGGAATGCTCCGGTGCCGCCGGCGCAGTTCCCGTTCATGCGTAACTCGGTGTTGCGGCCGTTGAAGAACACAACTTTGGCATCCTCGCCCCCTATGTCGATGAGGGCTTTAGCTTCCGGATGGCGCCGCCGGGCGTAGATAGTGGCGGCCACAACCTCCTGTACGAACTCGGCCCCGAGCTGCTCCGCCGTCGACATGCCTACCGAGCCGGTAACGCACAGGCTCACCTCAACGTCGCCGAACTGCCCCTGCAACTCGTCGATATAGCGCGACACGAGCTCGCCAACACGCGCGTTGTGCCGCTCGTAGCGTGAATAGACAATGTTATCGTTGGCGTCTAAAGCGACTATTTTTGCTGTAGTAGAACCAACATCGAGACCTAATCGCAGGCGTGAGTTGTACATTCTGAAATCTCCTATGTTTCTATGCAAAAATACGAAGAATAACTTAGACGTCGAAATATTTTTGCGTTTTTTACACCTCTCTGCAACTTTTAGAGCACGTTTTGCGTCAAACGGACAGCAACAAAACCTGTAAGAAGATGAAGAAAACAACCTGTCTGCTGGCCCTTGTGGCCGTGGCAACGATGGCATCGTGCCGCGTAAGGACCGTGAACCATGACAATGGGCCCAAAGTGGAACGTGTAGTAAAGGTGGTGCCGTTTGAAAGGATAAAGGCCGAAACTGCCTGCGACGTCTATTATACGCAAGGAGATGTGCCGAGTGTGAAGATTGTCGGTGACGAGCGTGACGTGAAGAACGTGGTCATATCGGCCCGTAACGGCGAACTGAACATCCGCAGCGCCATGCGGCAACGCCTCCTGAACCTGAGCCGCCAGCACCCGGTAAAGGTCTACCTTACCTCGCCCGACCTCATCGAAGTAGACTTCCGCGGCGTGGGCGGCTTCTATGCCGACGGCCGGATAGATACCGACACGCTGGCCGTAGCGCTGCGCGGCGTGGGCGACGTGAAGCTGGAAGACGTTATCTGCGACCATATCAAGGTGCGGCTGGAGGGCCCCGGCGACATTGACATCGACAAGCTGCAGGCCCAGCAGGCAGATGTAACCCTGCGCGGCGTGGGCGACATTGACATCAACTTCGTGAACTCGGGCAATGTGAACTGCACGCTCTACGGCGTGGGCGACATCTCGCTCAAGGGCAACGTGCGCACTTTTAGCAAGGACAAGAAAGGAACGGGCGACATAGACACCGACGGACTGGTCGTGGCACGCCCCAATTGAGGGTGCTGAAGCTATGCTTCGCGAACTTTCGACACTTGTCGCACGATTGTGTGACAAGTGTCGAATTCATGTGCGACAAGTGTCGAAAGTTCACGGATGTGCCTTTCGGCACCTTTTCGGTTATCTTCCAACCACCCCGGAGTGGGGCTGTTTCACCGCCGCTTGGTCTTGTCCGCGGGCTGCATCGCCGCAAGACGGAGCGCCCGCAGGCAGCGGCCGGCAAAGTGAAATTAAACTTAAAAGTTTCATCTTTCCGTGAGAATTGTGTATCTTTGTGTGACCTTATACGGAAAGAACGAAACAAATGAACTATGCAATCATAGCTGCCGGCGCCGGTTCCAGGCTGGCAGCCGAGGGCGTAAGGCAACCCAAGCCGCTGGTTGAGGTGGGGGGCGAGTGCCTGATAGACCGACTCATCCGCATCTTCATGCAGAACGACGCCCACCAGATTAGCGTTATCTGCAACCAGGAGGCCCATGCAGTGAGCCGGCACCTGCTCTCCGTCAAGGAGAACGGCCTGCAGGGGAGGCCCGTACCGCTGCGTTTCATCGCCAAGAGCACGCCCAGCTCCATGCACAGTCTGTACGAGTTGCAGCGGATTATGGACGGCGGGCCGTTCGTACTCACAACAGTAGACACGGTGTTCAGTGCAGGCGAGTTCGGCAGGTTTGTCCAATCGTTCGCCGAAACATTGCAGCAAGGCCTCGACGGACTGATGGGCGTAACCCCGTACGTGGACGATGAGCGGCCGCTTTACGTCGAAACGACCGCCGAGGGCAGGGTTGCCGGCTTCCGGGATGACAGCACCCGCGGCTGCACCCGTGTCTCTGCAGGCATCTACGGGCTCGGTTCCGCCACGCTGCCCACACTCCGCGCCTGCGTTGAGGGCGGCGAGAGCCGCCTGCGCAGCTATCAGCGGGCGCTGCTGCGCGACGGCTGCCGGCTGCGGGCATACACCTTCGGCAAGGTGTTCGACATCGACCACGCCTCGGATATAGCCAAGGCAGAACTCTTTCTGGCACGCGAATGAGACGACACATCATAGCCATACAGCGCGATGCGGGCTTCTCGCCCAACTCCGTAGACCGTGACCAGGCCATCCTGCAGGCCGTAGCCGAAGGGCTGGAGGGTGATGTCAGCGTGGTTCCGGAGCTGGAGCTGGCGGCCTGCAGCACGGCCCACGTCTACCTGTCCATGGCTCGCAGCCCGCAGGCTCTGGCGCTGCTGGAGCAGCGGGAGCGCGAAGGGGCGCTCGTGATTAACAGCACCCGGGGCGTGAGGGCGTGCAGCCGCAAGACCATAGACGGCCTCATGCGCCGCTGCGGCATACCGATGCCGCCGCCGTACACCGCCGGCAGCTGCTGGCTGAAGCGTGGTGAAGGCTACGTGCAGAGCCGCGACGACGTGGTGTTCTGCCGCGACGAGGCCGAACTTGCTGCCGCCCGCCGCCGCTTCCGGGCACGAGGCATCGGCGAGACGGTGGTCAGCACTCACGTGGCAGGCGACGTTATCAAGTTCTACGGCGTAGCAGGAGGCTTCTTCCGTTACTTCTATCCGGCCGACGACGGTCTCTCCAAGTTCGGCAACGAGCGTCATAACGGCCGGGCGCACCATTACCCCTTCGCCGCCGCTGACCTGCAGCACGACGTCCAACGGCTTGCCCGGCTGGCGCAGGTAGAGGTCTATGGCGGCGATGCCATCGTGGGTGCCGACGGCCGCTACTATCTTATCGACTTCAATGACTGGCCCAGTTTCTCGCCTTGTTTTCAAGAGGCAGCCCGTGCCATTGTACATCTCATCAACTCGAAAATGCACCATGACAGATTTCAAGCAACTCTTACACAACTCTTTTAAGTCCAACGAGACCGAAGAATGGTTAGACATACACTTCACGAGGCCCGTAGGCTTGGTGTTTGCCATGCTGTGGCAACGCCTCGGAGTCAGGCCCAATGCGGTCACGCTGCTGTCCATCGTGCTGGGTGCTGCGGCCGGTTACATGTTCTACTTTACCGATCTGGCGCACAATCTGGCCGGTGTGGCGCTGCTGGTTCTGGCCAATCTCTGCGATTCTACCGACGGTCAGCTGGCCCGCCTCACCCATCAGACCTCGGCGCTGGGCCGTGCGCTCGACGGCTTCTCGGGCGAGTTGTGGTTCTTCTGCATCTATCTGGCGCTGGCATTGCGGCTCGACGGGCAGTTCATGCCTTACACCGACGTGGAGTGGGGCATCTGGATATGGGCGCTGGCGGCCGTCTCCGGGCTTATTTGTCATTCGTCTCAAAGCTCGCTGAGCGATTATTACAGGCAGATACACCTCTACTTCCTGCAAGGCAACAAGGAGCTCGACAGCTATCGCAGTCAGCTTGCAGTCTACGGACAGACGCCCCGCGAGGCCGTCGTGCTGCGCCTTTACCATTACTTCTACGCCCATTACTGCAAGCGGCAGGAGGCTCGCACGCCTGCTTTTCAGCAGTTCTTCGCCCTCTGGCAGCAGGCTGCGGCCGGTCCGCAGGGGACTGCCGGCACCGCCGCAGTGCGTGAGCAGTTTCTCCGGGGTAGTCGACGGCTGATACCGTACACCAACATCCTCACCTTTAACGTGCGTGCACTGGTGCTTTATGTCACCTGTCTGGCCAACTTCCCGTGGGTGTATTTCTTCTTTGAAATTACCGTCCTGCACGCCCTCTACATCTATATGCACAAGCAGCACGAGGCCTTGTGCAGGCGCATGAGCGAACAGCTGACCGGTCAATCCAGGCAATGATGATAAAAGGATATATTTTCGATTATGGCGGAACGATAGATACCGACGGCTGCCATTGGGCAAAGATGCTGTGGCATGCGTATGAGCGCCACTGCCCGAGCATACGGGAAGCCGACTTCCGCGAGGCCTATGTCTACACCGAACGTGCGTTGGGCAGGCAGCCCATCATACAAAGTGAGTACACTTTCCACCGCACCCTGGACATCAAACTGCGCCTGCAGCTGTCTTATTTGCTGGAGAAAGGCATCCTGACCTGTACCGGCAAGGCTGCCGCCACGTTGCGCCAGGACCTGCTAAGCGACCTTTACGCCAGGGTGCAGGCTACCTGCAAGGCCAGCCGGAGCGTGCTGCTGAGGCTGAAAAGGGATTGTCCGCTGGTGCTGGTGAGCAACTTCTACGGCAATCTGCACGTCGTCTTGCGCGAGTTCGGGCTTGATGACGTGTTCCTGAGTGTGGTGGAATCGGCGCTCGTTGGCGTGAAGAAACCCGACGAACGCATCTTTCTCCTGGGCGTGCAGCAGTTAGGCGTGCAGCCCGGAGAGGTGATGGTGGTGGGCGACAGCTATGAGAAAGACGTGCTGCCTGCCAAGAAAGCGGGCTGCCAAGTTACCTGGCTGAAGGGTGAGCAGTGGCTCGAAAGCCTCGCGGAGAATGCTCCCTGCGCGGCCGACAGGGTTATTTCGAGCCTTCAGGAGTTGCTGCAATGAAGGCTGCATACCTGTCCAGGCCCCGCCGGATGCAGGGAACGCGGAAGATGACCAGCTCCAGCAGCCCTATTCCTACGATGGCCGTAAGGATGCCGAGGATAACATCAATCACGTAATGGTGGCCGGTGTACACGGCCGTCCACCATATCCCGATGCAGATAAAGGCAAAAGCAGCCGTCATGCCCTTCGTCCGCCGGCTTGCAAAAGCATAGATGGTGGTTATTAGCATGTAGGCAGCGTGGAGCGAGGGAACGGCAGCGAACACGTTTGCATTTTCTCCGTAGATTTGATGAAACACCGGAATGCCGAGCAAACTGTCGAACCTCGCCAGCCCTGCTACGTTGCCCGGGGTGTGCAGAATGGGCTCAAAACCGTAGCTCATGGCGTACCAGGGCGGGGCTGCGGGATGGATGTAATAGCCGCAGAAGCCTACAAGATTAACGAAAAGGAAAGCTATCGTGAAGCGGAGAAACCACCTGTACTGCCGCTTGAAGTACAGATAGAAGCTGAAAAACAGCGGCACCGGAACCCAACACAGATAGAAGAGACCCGCCAGAACATCGGCCGCAGCGGCGTGGTGGATGGCAAAATACTCGCTCGGAATGAGCCTGCCGCCCGCCGTGCTGATGCCGAAGAGGGCCTTCTCGGCATCGTACAGCCCCTTGACGTCAATGGAGTTGAACTCGTAGTTGGGCCAAAGCCGCATCCAGTCGTAGGTACATGCGAAGACCACCCACGGCAGAAAAGCCGCCGCAAACTTCCTTGTGGGCTTGGCAACAACCAAGATCACGTACAAAAGAACAATGTAAACGCTGTACATCTGCCCCTGTCTTACTCCCTGCCTTTTAGTTCCCGATAACAGTGAGCCACTCTCCAGAAAGCTGTGATGTTGGCCAGCACGGCTATTACCATCATGCCGCCGGCCAGCCACCACAGGTTGGCGGTGCAGCCGCTGACGATGGCCACCACGGCCAGAACCACCACCCGCTCGGGGCGCTGCATCAGTCCCACCTTGCAGTCTATGTCCAGTCCCTCGGCTCTTGCGCGCACATAGCTCACCATGATGGAGCCAACCATCGCCGCAAAGCTCGTTACCCCCATCCAGAACCAGTTGTTTTCGAGGAATACGAGGGTAACACCAAAGAGCGTGATGAGCTCGCTGTAGCGGTCGAGAGTAGAGTCCCAGAGCGCTCCGAAGGCAGAAGACATGTTGCCCAGGCGTGCCAATCGGCCGTCCATCATGTCGAACAGTCCGGCAAAGAGGATGATGGCTCCTCCCCAGCCTATAACAGCGTACGCACTGTCAGCCTGCCCGTCCTTCATCAGCAGGGCTCCCCAGACAAAGAAAGCCGTAGCCACGATGTTGCCGATAAAGCCCAGCGTGGTAACGAGGTTAGGCGTAAAACCAATCTTTATCATCCCTCTGATGAGCGGATTGATGATGACATATATCACTTTCTGTAAGTAATCTCTGTAATTCATATATCGTTCTTGATTTTAATTTCATCCCTTTTCCGGTGGCTCCTGAATACAAAGAGCCGCTGCATCTGGTAATTCCAGAGCACTGCTACTATGATGGAGACGGCTGCCTTGATGATGATGAAGCTGATACCCGTAAGTTCAGTGAAGAAGTAAGTGCCGTAGGTGTTGAGTGCTATGCTTACTGTCCACACCAGGAAGTACTTGAGCGCCACGTTGCTCTTCTTCTGCGACTGCGACCGGAACACCCAGCGGTAGTTGATGCAGCAGTTGACGATGCCGCCCGACAAGGCTCCCAGGAACGAGGCCAGGGCATACCACACGCCGCATACCTGCGCCAGCAGGATGGTGATGCCGAAGTCTGCGGCCGATGCTATGCTCGCCGAAGTCTCCGCCTTGCCAAAAGTCCAGATGGCGTTCCTTATGTTACCCATTGCGTCAGCAGTATAACAACCAGCGAGTAGAGGCCGGCCAGAATGTCGTCGGCCATTACCCAGAAAGCCCCCACGCGCCTGTCGAGGGCGCGGATGCCCAGAGGTTTGGCGATGTCGAAGAAGCGGAAGAGCACAAAAGCCCACAGAGCGAGCGGCCAGCTCAAGGCCGGCACGGCCAGCAGAGGTATCCACACGCCCACCATCTCGTCTACTACCACCCGCTTGGGGTCGTTGCCCCAGGCCGGCATCAGCCGTGCCGTAGCCCACGTTCCGGCTGCGCCGAAGACGATGCAGAGCCCCAGCGTGAGGAGAGCGAGTGCCCAGCCTTGCACGAAACAGCCCGCCGCCAGCCATACGAGGGTGGCAAGCAGTGCGCCCGCAGTTCCCGGTCCCCAAGGCCAGAAGCCACTGCCAAAGCCCGTTCCGATGAGAATCGCAAAAAACGATGGTCGTGTCATACGAATGTGCAAAGGTACTGAAAATATTCAAGATACGCACACCGAGACGGGAAAAATTCCGAAATTGCGCTTTTTACGCATCCCTCTCAGGGGCTTGAAGACCATGAGCAGGAACTTTCGACACTTGTCGCACGATCGTGCGACACCTGTCAAACAATCATGCGACAAGTGTCGAAAGTTCCCGAAGCATACCTTCATGCACCCCCGACGCCTGCGGCAAGGAGCCCGGCCGACTGCTCCGCGGAGTGCCTTCCGGCCCCTTTTCTTGCTTCGTAAACACTTAAAAAGCGCAAAAAGTTTTCTTGTGTCGCAACAAATGCTTAACTTTGCAGATTATTTAGGATAATGTAGTTTTTCTGATTAGTCACGGATAGAAGATGAAGAAATATATATTGGCGTTACTGGTGTGCATCATCACGTCCCTGGGTGCAGCCGCTCAGGACAAGATTACCGGCCAGGTAGTTGATGCCGACGATGATTACGCCATCCCTTATGCCAGCGTTTCGTACAAAGGACACCAAGTAGCAGTGTCGTGTGACGGTGAAGGCCGCTTTGCCATCGACCGTCACGACGGCTGGGTTCTCACGTTCAGTTCCGTGGGATATGCGTCACAGGTGCAGACCGTAACGCCCGGCACCAAGACCGTCAAGATAGCTCTCAAGAGCTCGACCAACAAGTTACAGGAGGTTGTCATCAAGTCGCGCCGCGGCCGCTACACGCGTAAGAACAACCCGGCAGTGGATCTCATGCGCCGTGTGATAGCCGCCAAGAAGCGCACTCACCTGGAGAACCACGACTACTATCAGTACAACAAATATCAGAAGCTGACCTTCGGCGTCAACGACATCCAGCCCACGGACCTCGAGGAGGGCATTTTCAAGCGCTCGCCCTGGCTGGTAGACTATGTTGAAATGTCGCAGTACAACAACAAACTCATTCTGCCGCTCTCGGTGAACGAAACCGTGAGCCAGCACATCTACCGCAAGGAACCCCGCACGGAGAAAGACATTATCAAGGGAGAGCAGAGCGACGGGCTGAACAACGTTATCCAAACGGGCGAAATACTCAATACAGTTTTGAAGGATGTGTTTACCGACGTGGATATTTACGACGACCACATCCGCCTGCTCCAGTATCCTTTCACCTCGCCGATTGGCGAGACAGCCATCTCGTTCTACCGCTATTACATCGAAGATACGGTCTACGTAGACCGCGATTTGTGCTATCACTTGCAGTTCCTGCCCAACAATCAGCAGGATTTCGGCTTCCGTGGAGACCTCTATGTGCTGGCAGACTCGTCGCTGCACGTAAAGCGCTGCGACATGATAATACCCAAGAAGAGCGACGTGAACTTTGTGGAGAACATGAAGATACAGCAGGTTTTCAGCAAACTTCCTAACGGGGAATGGGCGCTTACGACCGATGACATGATGGCGGAACTTAAACTCAACAAGTATCTTGCTAAGGCTATCTGCATCCGGACGACACGACTGAGCGACTATGCGTTCGACGAATTGCCCAAAAACCTGTTCAAGGGAAAGGCCAAGACACGGCGGGAGGTCGACGCGATGGACCGCGACGAGGCCTTCTGGAACCAGTACCGGGCGGTGGAACTCACCAAGTCGGAGTCGTCCATGGATGCCTTCATCCACCGCATGGAGCAGTCCAAGAACTACAAGTGGCTGCTGGCAGGCGTCAAGGCGCTGGTAGAAAACTACGTTGAAACATCGGGAACGAAGGAGAACAACAAGTTCGATATCGGCCCCATCAATACCATCGTCTCCTCTAACTTTGTGGACGGGCTGCGTCTCAGGATGAGTGGAAGGACCACGGCAAGGCTGAATCCGCACCTTTTCTGGACGGGTTTCTACGCTTATGGCACCAAGAGCAGGCGCCATTATTACGGCTCCGAGCTCACTTACAGCTTCAACCGGAAGAAGAATGCGTGGTTTGAATTCCCCCAGCAGAGCATCACCTTCGAGTCAAGTTACGATGTCATGTCGCCTGCGGACAAGTTTCTGCTGCACAACAAGGATAATGCCTTCATGGCATTCCGTACGCAGAAAGTGGAGCAGATGTACCTTTACAACCGCCAGCACCTGCGCTTCAACTTCGAGACTCTGTGGGGATTGAGCTTCAACGGAGGCATTAAAGCCGAGAGCGACCAGCCTATGGGCGACCTTGTTTTCAGCAAGCTGGCCGACGGCTCCTTAGTTCACAAGATACGAACGACCGAAGTTTCGCTCGGCATTAAGTACAGTCCGGGCCAGACCTTTGTAAACACAAAACAGCAGCGCCTGCCCATCAACCTGGATTCTCCGGAGTTCACGCTTACCCACACCATGGGACTGAAGCACTTCCTCGGCGGACAATACAAGCTCAACTACACCCAGCTGAACATCTACAAGCGCTGGTGGCTGGGCAGCTGGGGCTACGTTGACACCCATCTCGACGGCGGGGCACAGTGGAACAAGGTGCCTTTCCCGCTGCTCATCATGCCGCCCGTCAACGTAACTTACTTTGAGTACGAGGGCACCTTCTCACTAATGCGCAACATGGAGTTCCTCAACGACCGCTATGCCTTTTGGTCCATAGCGTGGGATATGAATGGAAAGCTGCTCAACCGGATACCGCTCATCAAGCATCTTAAGTGGCGTGAGTACGTTGCCTTCAAAGGTATGTTCGGCCAGCTCACCGACAAGAACAACCCGTTCCTGGCCTCCAATGCCGCCGACCCGTTGCTTTTCAGCTTCCCGGCAGACTCATACGTCATGGATTCCAAGAAGCCTTACATGGAGATAGTGGCAGGAGTACACAACATCTTCAAGTTCTTCGGCGTCGATTTTATCCACCGTTTCAACTACAACGAGCACCCGGGAACAAAGAAGAACGGCGTGAGGTTCAGCTTTGCCCTGAGCTTCTAATCGCGGTTTTGGCCGTGCTTGATGTAGAGGATATCTACATCCTGCATCGTGACCAGGCACCCCTTGGGCTGCTCCTGCAGGATGGGGGCGACGGTAGCCATGAAGTCCTGCACGGCTGCCTGGCTGTCTATGATTTCTATAGTCACCGGAACTTTCTCCGCGTTGGCCCAGGAATCGAGGGGCAACAGGTCGGAGCTGGTGCCGTAACCCATCACTCCCTTGTAAATGGTGGTGCCGGCCATGCCCAGTTCGCGGGCCGTGCGCACCAGTACCTGGTACAGAGGCTCGTTGCGATAGGCATCGGTATTGCTGACGTATATTCTGAGTTTCTTCGCTTTTTCGTTTCTTTCCATGGCTCTTTTGGTATTTGTTAGTTGTGCAAATATAATAAAATAATGAGCTCGAAAGCATCAGATTACGAATTTATTTATATATTTTTGCACAAACCACAGGTGCATCCTGCCTTCCGCGGTGGCAGAAATACCGCTCGTGGAGGCCTGTACCCGGTGCTAAAATTGCTGCTTATGAGAAAGATAAAGAACCCCTGGCTACATCAAGAAGGATACGACTGCTTTGGCTGCAGCCCCGACAATCCCATCGGACTGCACATGGAATTCTACGAAGACGGCGACCAGATAATCTCCTACTGGCGGCCGCAAGAACACTTGCAGAGCTGGGTCGGCGTGATGCACGGCGGCATTCTGGCCACGCTGGCTGACGAAACGGCCGGCTGGGTCATAACCCGCAAGCTGCAGACTACCGGACTCACCACCCACCTCGACCTGCGTTACCATCACCCCGTGCGCGTAACGGACGACTTGACCATACGCGCCTGCATACGGGAGCAGAAACGCAGCATGGTGTTTATCGACGTGCAGATAGAGAATGCCGATGGAACAGTGTGCGTAGAGGGCACCGCCACCTATTATGCCTGCAGCCGGGAGCAGGCCCAGGAGATGGGATTTACGCACTGCGAGCTGGAAGACGAGCAGCTGTTACCGATGTAGAAACCTTACGCCAGCACATGAACATACTGATTGCCGACAATCAAGGCATCACCCGCGCAGGGCTGATGTACCTCTGCGAACGCATGACCGGGGTGGAATACAAGTACGTTCCGGACAAGGCCGAACTGCTGCTACAGCTCGTGCAGCACCCCGGGAGCGTGGTTGTTGTGGACTACACGCTCTTCGACATCAACGATGCAGCCGAGCTGCTCATCCTCAACCAGCGCTTTCCGCAGGTGGAGTGGATGCTCTTCAGCGAGGACCTGAGCGTGGACTTCGTAAGGTTCCTGCTTGCCAGCAGCCAGCATTTCAGCGTGCTGCTCAAGGAGTCGCCCCTCTCGGAGATAAAAGAAGGGCTGGCCTACGCCGTCAGCGGGCGGCGCTTTATCTGCCAACGCATGATGGAGATGCTGCTCCATCCCGAGCCCGTAAGGGACGAAAAGGTAAACTTAACCAAGACAGAAACCGAGATACTGAAGGACATCGCCCTCGGCATGACTACCAGGGAGATAGCCGAGAAGCGCTTTTCCAGCTTCCACACCGTGAACACCCACCGCAAGAACATTTTCCGTAAGTTAGGCGTCAACAACGTGCACGAGGCCACGAAGTATGCCCTCCGCGCCGGACTTGTTGACTCGGCCGACTATTACATCTGACTTTTCGTACCGTTAAAAGGCGCTCCCAGGGGTGCCGGAATTACCCTCCGGGGGGCTTGAAGATATGCTCCTGGAACTTTTGACAGGTGTCGCACGGTCGTGCGACAAGTGTCGAAAGATTGTGCGACACCTGTCAAAAGTTCCAGAAGGTGGGGTGTTGGGTGATGAGTGCAGGCACGCAACACCCCGCATACAACCCCCGAGCTGCGTGCAGAGGCTGCATACGGAGAGACCGATGTCCGGTGCCTCGGGCTTCCCTATGGCACGTAATGTTGCCCGGAGCCGGCAGCGGCTACTTGAAGGAGCGCAGGCGCACGTCTATGCCCATGCCCTTGGTGGCTTCAACCATCTGCTCCGTGTCCGTATTACCAAAGTGGTAGGGGTACAGCACCTTGGGTTTAACCATGGCGGCAGCGCGGTGCAGTTGCTCGGGTGTCATGGTGTAGGGCTGGTTGCAGGGCATGAGGGCGATGTCGATGTCCCGTATCTGCGCCATTTCGGGTATGTCCTCCGTGTCGCCGGCAATGTAGATGCGCAGCCCGTCGAGCTGGAGGATGAACCCGTTGTCGCGTCCCTTGGGGTGGAACTGCGTATGACCGGGCGTTGTGTTGTAAGCAGCAACGGCGTAGAGCATGACGTCCGGCAAGAGTTGCAGTGAGTCGCCGTTGGCCATTACGGTACCGCTGCCCATCATGTCAAAGCACCGCCGGTTGAGTATCAGCTGCGTGTTGTCCTTGGTAAGGGCCTCGATGGCGGCCTTGTCGAAGTGGTCCTGGTGCTCGTGAGTTACCAAGATGAAGTCGGCCTTGGCCATTTTGGCGTAGTCGGTGGCCGGAGCAACGGCCTGGCCCACGGGGTCTATCTCGAACACCGTGCCGTTGTAGTTTATCTCCAGGCTGCCATGTTTGATGGGAGTGAGGGTAACGGACTTGCCGCTACGTGTCTTGAAAGAATCTTTTTCCATATCGTTTTGATTGTTGGCCTGCGTGCATCCCGTTATCAGAGTGACGCACAAGAGCAGTAGAAGTTTCTGTTTCATGTTGCGATGTGATTGGTTATAGCTGCGTAAAGGAAGCATTTTTTTCTGAATTGTGCAATCGTTTGCCCTCTTAAAATACATTTTTTATACAAATAACTGAACCTTTTGCATTTTTTGCCCCTAACTTTGTACCCGGAAACTTGTATTCTCGTTTTCAGGAATAGCATTCAATCAAGGAATTGGTTCTTGGTAAAAAAGATTGTTGAAGGTTTAGTTGTGAGTTATAAAAGTCAGGTGTTATTCTTGTAGAATAACGATTTTGAAGTATTATTAGGTTTTAAATGGTTTTAGTGATTGCAAATCCCCGGAGTGCTGCTCCGGGGATTTCTTGTACCAGGCGTGTGCCTTTTTACCCGCCGGGCGGTTGCCGCCGTCGGGCTGCAGGTTGTTGGCAGCGCGTTTAACGCGGCAGCTTATTTCTTCTTTTCCGGCTTTTCGAATGTCACCCTTACATGCTCAAAGCCCATGGAGCGCAGCAGGTTGTCGAACTGGCGGGCGGCATTCTGCTCGGCGCTGGCTATGTTGCGGCTGTTGAGGCAGCGCTCCTTCATCTTGCGGTAGGCCTTGCGGTAGAGTGCCTCGCGGTCTTGTTGGCTCCAGGAGCCCTCTTCGTAGAAGGATTTAGTCTTGGCTTCGTCGATAAAGTCCTCGTCGAGCAGCTTCACGGGCGGCAGCGTTGCCACTATTGTATCCTTGTTGGCCTTGAGCCATCCGGGCTTGGCTTCGTGCAGGTTTACGCCCAGCCGGAGGGTGCCGTAGTAGATGCGCACCAGCTCGTCGTCGCCAAAGAAGCCGTGCCTCACGGTGTCCACCAGCTCTTCATCGCTCACTGAGAGGAACTCCCATTCGCCTATGTCGCGTATGGAGCGCACCTGCGTGGGCGTGATGTCAATCTTGCCGTTCTGTTCCAGGCGCAGACTGTTGTCGCGGTTGAGCCATACAACGATGAAAACCACGGCCACCGCCAGCAGTACAGCAGAGAAGATGACCATCCATACCGTCATGGAGACGGTTTTGAGAAAGGAGAACAGGTCGTGCGAAAACGACGAGCCGGCCGGTACCGGCTTCTTTTCATCCGGCGTGGGGGTAGGGTTATTGTTTTGCATGTTCAACTGTCGTTTTGTCGATGATGGCGGGTATGTCGTCAAGAGTGAACTTCTTGCGGAAGGTGATGGTGATGTCCTGCTCCTTGTAACCCATCTGCACGATGATGGGAATGAGTGTGCGGGCGGCGCTGCTGCGTGCCATTTCGAATATCTGGAGCTGGGGCAGGTCGCGTATAACGGCCTCGCGGCCCTGGCGCTCGTAGCTGGTCAGCTCCTCGTCGGTAAAGTTGCCGCGTGTAAGAGCCACGTACTGCTTTACCTCCTCATGGTTAATCTTGGTGCTGGTGAGGGTGAGCCGAGGGTCGGGGAGGATGATTTCCACCTTGTCGCCGTGCTTCTTCACGTTGCGTTCGCTGAAGTCGGCAAAGTCGATGTAGGCCTTCACGGTGGCGTCTATGGGTATGGCCACCTTCCGTTTGCCAAGAGGCAGGTCGATGGAGAAGTCCTTGTTCAGGAATGTTCCGCTCAGTCGCTTGCTGTCGTCGTGTGTAATGATTTTGTGCAGGCGCATCTCCGTGGCGTACAGACGCGAGCACTTCTGTATCTGCATCACCATCATGGGAATGGTGTCTATGGGCTTCGACGTTGCTGCCGTCTTCTTTTCGGAGCACGAAAGCATCAACAGCGCGAGCCCTATAATATAAATAGGTAGTCGTTTCATCATCTTCTGGGTTGTGGTTTGCCGCTTATGTGTTGCGCGGACGCTGCAAATGTAGGCAAAAAAAATGACATGGCGCGCCGGCGGAGGCAAAAAGTGAGGTTGGTGCACGTGTTTATCGCTTCCGCCGGAGCCATCCTGCCGGCCGAATGGCTTGGGCTATCGGCAGTCTATGACTTCTTTCCTTTGTGCCAAAGGCAGATGAAGAGGATGACTAAGAGGACAAAATGAGCAAGAACAAGAAGCCCTATCCGGTCAATCTGTGATATGGTATAGCCCTTTACATCGGCTATGGTGATAAACGCTCCTTTATAAGTTTGTATGCCTATTCGGGCACTTGTCACGGCATAGTAGTCGTATGCAGCCAGTGCCAATAAGGCAACTACGCCTGTAATCTTTTGGTATCGTTTCATCTGTAGGGTGCTTTCGGGATTGTTGTTTCAGGTTGTGGAGTAGCATAAGTCGTTCTGGTTCCAAAGGCGGAAGAACTCTTCCTTGCTGATGCCTTCCTCCGGTTGCAGGCTGTAGGTTAACCGGCACTCATGTCGGTAGTCCTCTATCTGGGCAATCAAAGCGTCAAATTCGGGAGAAACGAGTGTTTCGGCATCCTCTTGCTCCGCTTCTGTCATCTCTTCCCAAGACTTGTCTGGGTAGCCGCAGAACTCCATGCTGCCGTCTTGCTTTGCCCACACAATCTTGCTGCATTCGTGGGCGGGCTCCTCTACTTCTATATAGAGGTGTTCTCCGTTGACGTTAATGTGCCAATAGGTTAGTGATTTTTCTTTCTTCATATTCGCGCTCTTAGTTTCCTGTAATTCATTTCCTTTCCGCCAGAGACAGATAAAGAGGAAGACGGAAAACAGCAGGCTGATGACCAAAGCGATGGAAATGTGGGTAACGAGGGTATAGTAATTCTCTACCATTCCCCATTGTTTATCTGATTGGGCAAATGGTTCCACCATGTACTTCATGTCGACCAGGGCGTTTATCCACACCCAGAAGCCGGTCCAGGCAATGCCGGCCAGGATGACAATCCCTGTAATCTTCTGCCAAAGTTTCATCTTTTTGTATTTCTGATATTTGCGTTTTCATGCCGGAAACAGGCCAGTGAAGAAGCCGTTGAGGCTGTTGTGGCCGTATTTCTTCATTGAGCTTGTCTTTAAATAGCAGGTTTATCTGCGGACAGGACAAATATAGCAAAAATATGTCAAAGAGTATTTTATTCGGATTAAAAAGTGCAGGAAGATTAAACTTTATATCCTGCGGCGCGTCAAACAATCAGTTACAACAAAATAAAATGTACGGGGCATGACCAGGAGTCGGCCTCTATAGGAAACTTAAAAGAACAGAGAATATGAAGAAAATGTTACTGGCCATGGTGGCCGTTTTGGCAATGAGCACATCTGCTTTTGCACAGGAAAAACAATGTAAGGAACAGTGCGGCAAGTGTTGCGACACTACCCAGGTGAAACAAGACCGCACCGACCGCATGGTGAAGCGGTATAACCTGACCGACAAGCAGGCTGCCAAGCTGCGCAAGTTGAATGAGGAGTATGCCGACAAGCTGCCGATGGGCCGCTTCCGTGGGGAGAGGAAAGACTTCAAACTCAGTCGTGAGGAAGTGCAGAAGAACCGTGCAGCCTATGAAAAGGAACTGAAGGACATCCTCGGCGACGATGTTTATGCCAAGCTGCAGCAAGACCGAAAGCAGCGTAGGCAGGGCTTCCATCACCGTCCACAGCGTCTGCCGGGCAATGATTAAAGGCCGGTTGGCCTATGGAAACCGAACATTCATCACCTTGTGTGATGTCTCCATAAGGGTATGAGATATGCTCGGGATAGCAGGCACCTCCATTTTTTGGAGGTGCTTTTTATGTTTATACCAACTATTTTTACTACCTTTGCCCCCGTTAATGAAGCAAACAATGAAGATTTCATGCTCTGCGCTCGCCGCGTTGATGATGCTTTGCAGCCTTGCCGGGTGCAAGAAGAAAGTTGAATCAACGGATATCATCGCCAAGAAGCCCGTCATCGTAAAGCCCGTTGGTACCAAGAAGATGGGCGACTATTCGCAGTCGCACAAGATAGAGTGGCTGGGCAGCACCTATACCGTGGGCATCCGGTTCGCTGCGGACACATCGTTGCCGACCGTACTCGACGGCAACCAGAAGTATTACGACAACAAGATAACGCTCCGCATCACCCGAAAGGACGGCTCGGAATTCTTCAACCGCACGTTTACGAAGGGTGATTTTGCCGCTTACATAGGCGAGAACTACAAGAAGAACGGTGCGCTGACGGGCATTGTCTATGACCGTACGGAGGGCGACATGCTGTTTTTTGCAGCCAGCGTAGGGTCTCCCGACAAGAGCAGCGACGACTTTATTCCGCTTGTCTTGAAGCTCTCACGCTTCGGCGAGGTGAGTATCAGCAAGGATACTCAGCTGGATACGGGCGGCAGTGCGGCCGAAGGAGGCTCCGAGATTGATGCCGCCGAGGCTGAAGGAATGTAGCTCCAGGCGCGTTACCTTATATATATTATAGCAAAAGGACTATGCAGAAAAGCGGTGAAACATCACCTTTCTGCATAGTCCTTTTTGTTTCCGGGGCTGTTGGTTGTTGTTTTCGGCCTATCTCATCAGCTGCTTCCGGGCCTCTTCAAACTCCTTGGGATACTTGCCAAGGAAGCAAAGATTGACCAGACAGTTGGCTGCCAGCTCTACGTCCGACAAGTCCACGCCTTTCTCCCGGCTCACTTCCTTGCCCAAGCTCACCTCCCACGTGGAGGTGAAGCATGAGTCCTCTGCGCCCATGTAGTTCTGGTTGCCGGCCTCGTCGTGCATCACTTTGTAGCGTATAGCTTTCTTTGAGTCAACCGGCTTCATCTTTACAAGGATGTCGTAGGCTTTCTTCAGGGGTTCGCGATACTTGCTCGTACCGGGAAACATGTCGTTAACAACAGGCATAATCTCCTCGAAATTATAAGCCTGCATGAGGTGAATGAGTTTCATATCTTATCCTATTATCTTTAGTATTTGTTGTTCCGAGGCTTGCGGAAGCAGCTTGCGCAGGTGGCGGAAGATGCGTTCGTGCGACTCGGCTGGCGTGCGCTTCAGTTGCGAGAAGTTCTCCCGACCGAAGAAATCCTCCGGAGTACAGTACCTGGCCACGCCCCATCCGTACCTCCGGCCTTGCTTGTCGTAGTTGTATTCAAAGTCGGCAGTCACCACGTAGGTGGCCATCTGCAGTTTTGTAATGGCGGTGTCGAAGCCTTCCTTGCCTTTCGTGCGCTTTGGATGGGCTGCCTTCAGTTCTTTCTCTGCCATTTGCGACAGCTTGAGCAGTGGGTTTCGCTCCACCTGCCGGCGAGGTTTTACGTAGCCGCAGAGCTTCTTCAGCTCTTTTGACAGCAGCGACTGGTGCTCTTCTATCGTGCTAAGAATAACCTTCTCCTGTTCCGACAGCTTGCTGATACTCCGCCTGTAGTTCACGAAGTCAGGGAACCAGTCCATGCTAATCCATCCTGCTTTGCCGTCAAAGAACTTGCCGTAGGCGAATCCTCCTTCGATGATAGACGGCCCCTTCCAGTCCCACACGCCCATGCCTTCGTCCGGAAACCACAGCTCTTGCGGCGTGTAGTAATCTAAGGAGAAGTAGGGAATGCCGCTGAAGAAGAAGGGCAGGAAGCCTCTGTGGGCTATCAGCCGTTCCAGATCTTCTATGTTTGCTATCATGCCGTTGTCCATGAGCATTCTCCTGAAGGGATGGTTACAGTATTTTCAGTGCAATGGCAGCACATGCCTCGGCATCGGCCAGGGCGTTGTGGTGCTGCGTCAGGTCGTAGCCGCATGCCTTTGCCACGGTTTGCAGCTGGTAGTTGGGCAGCGTGCCGCGGGCGAACGTGCGCCGTGCACCTATCAGGGTACAATAGAAAGGATAATCAGGATATTCCATGCCGTAGGCACTGAACACAGCCTTCAGACAGTTTTCGTCGAACGCCTTGTTGTGGGCAACGAGCGGCAGATACCTGATTTTGGGAGCTATCTCTGCCCACACCTCCGGAAAAGTGGGTGCATCGGCCGTGTCGGCATACACGAGTCCGTGCACGGCCGTGGTCCACATGGTGTAGAAGTTGGGTATAGGACGAATGAGGTGATAGTATGAATCGGTTATCTCACCATTCTCTACTATCACCACACCAACGCTGCAAACGCTCGTCCGCGAGCCGTTTGCCGTTTCAAAGTCTATTGCTGCGAAGTCTTTCAACCACTTTCAGAATTTTGCCATCTTGATAGCATCCACTGCGCATTCGTCACCTTTGTTGCCCAGTTTGCCTCCGCTGCGGTCTTGAGCCTGCTGAAAGTCGTTCGTGGTCAGCAGTCCGTAGATTACCGGAATGTTCTGCGAGGCGTTGAGACGGGCAATGCCGTAGGTCACGCCCTGGCAGATATAGTCGAAGTGAGGCGTCTCTCCCTTGATGACACAGCCCAGGATGATGACTGCATCGAACCCGTCGTTCTTCGTCATCTGCTGTGCTCCGTACACCAGTTCAAAGCTCCCGGGCACCGTCTTCACGTGAATGTTCTCGGGCAGGCAGCCGTGTTTCTGCAGTGTTCTCACGGCTCCGTCAAGCAATGCGCCCGTAATTTCCTTGTTCCATTCGGCCACCACGATGCCGAAACACATGTTGCTGGCATCGGGAACCTTGTCAAAGTCGTAGTCGGAGAGGTGATGTAAAGCAGTTGCCATTATCTTGAAGCGCGTTCGATGTATTTGTCAATCTCCTGGCCCTGTACGAGTGCAGAGTTCACATATTTCTTCTTGATGTCCTGATAGAGTTTCAGAGCCTCGGCCTTGTTGCCTTGGCTCTCCAAAATCTCACCTGCCTGCAGCAGGAAAGTGGGTGAGAGGCTGTTGTTAGCCTTGTCAACGGCCTTGGAATCGGCCATGTCGGCAGCCTTCTTCAGGGCACTCACAGCCTTGTCCAGCTGGTTAAGGTGGGCGTAGGTGTTGCCGAGTGCAGCCTGTGCTGCCGGGCTAATCATGGCATCGCTGCCTGCATCATAGCTCTCAAGATAGTCGGCTGCCTCCTTGTACTTGCCGAGTTTGAACTGGCAGAGGCCTGCATACAGATTGGCCAAGTTGCCGGCATCGGTGCTTCCATACTCGTCGGCAATCTTCGCAAAGCCTGCATATCCGGCCCCGTCGCCATTGAGTGCCTTGTCAAACTGCTCGGCATTGAAGTATTCGGCGCCACGACCCAGCGCGGTCTGTGCCTTCTCCTCGCGCGGCCCACCAATGAACGCCTTGTAGCAGAACCAGCCTGCAATGACGATGATGAGTGCTGCTACCACGCCAAGGATGAGCTTCTTGTTCTTGTCGAAGAATGCCTCTGATTTTGCAAATGTGTCGTAAGTCTCTGCATTTGCCTGTTTTTTGTTGTTTGCCATTTTATGTTTTGCTTTTTTATTTAATTCTTTCAAGGTTGTGCCCCCGGTCTGCCGGCGGCCTCTGCTGCGGGTGCCCGGTGAGGCTGCAGGGGCGCTCGGAGCCCTGTTTTCCCACAAGTTGCAAAATTACTCTTTTTCTTGGAGATGGTGAAATATATTTCCTGTTTTTTTCGTTTTTCGCCTATTTTGATTAATTTTGCAGTCTATGATACTCCGCAAGCTATCCATCGTCAATTACAGGAATATACGCGCAGCCACGCTGGACTTATCTCCAAAGATGAATTGTCTCATCGGCAGCAACGGCGAAGGGAAGACCAACTTCCTTGATGCCATATATTACTTGTCCTTCTGCCGCAGCGCTTTCAACCCCATAGACTCGCAGGTGATTACTCACGACTGTGATTTCTTTGTCCTGGAGGGCAGCTACCTGAACGACAACGGCGACGAGGAACACATCTACTGCGGCATGAAGAAAGGTTTGCGCAAGCACTTCAGGCGCAACAAGAAGGAGTACAAGCGGCTCTCGGAGCACATAGGGCTCATCCCCATCATCTTCATTTCTCCCTCTGACACGTCGCTCATAGAGGGCGGGTCGGAAGAACGGCGCCGACTGATGGATACCGTCATTTCGCAGTACGACCACAGTTATATCGACGCCCTGACCCGTTACAACAAGGCACTGCAGCAGCGCAACGCCCTGTTACGCATGGAGCAGGAGCCCGACATGGCGCTCATGGAGATATGGGAACAGGAAATGGCAACGCAGGGGGAGATACTTTTCCGCAAGCGGGAGGAGTTTGTACGCGAGCTGGTTCCGGTGTTTCAGGAAATCTATCAAGATATTTCAGCACAAAAAGAGACCGTCTCCCTGCGTTACGTGTCCCACTGCCAGCGCGGCCCGCTGCTGGATGTCATCCGGCGCGACCGCCTGAAGGACCGCGCCGTAGGCTACAGTCTGCACGGCGTACACCGTGATGACCTGGAGATGCTCATAGGCGATTACCAGATGAAACGCGAGGGAAGCCAGGGGCAGAACAAGACTTTTGTGCTGGCGCTCAAGCTCGCGCAGTTCGATTTCCTGCGCCGCACGGCCAGCAACACCACACCGCTGCTGCTGCTCGACGACATCTTCGACAAGCTCGATGCCGGCCGCGTAGAGCAGATAGTGAAGCTGGTATCGCGCCCGGAGTTCGGCCAAATCTTCATTACCGACACCAACCGCGACCATCTGGACAAGATATTGAGCCACTCGGCGCTGGATTACAAACTCTTTACCGTGCACAACGGTGAATTCAAGGAATAGCCATGTTCAAGCGCGATGTACAGCCTCTGAGCGAGATACTGAAGAAACTGCTGCGGCAGGAAGGCCTCGAGACGCCCCTCATGCAGAAGCGGCTGGTGGATGCGTGGGCGCAGGTGGCGGGCCCGTCGGTCGACCGTTACACGGCCGAAAAGTTCATCCGCAACCAAACTTTGTACGTTAAGATACAGAATCCGGCCCTCCGTCAGGACCTGAGTATGATGCGTTCGCAGCTCGTCAGGCGTCTGAACGAACACGTGGGTGCGCAGGTCATTGCCGATATCCGTTTCTATTAAAGTTTTTTCATCTTCTTTTCTTCTTGGCCGCAAGCCCCGGCAGCGGCTTTTGCCGTTGCCCTTTCCGGTTGCCTGCGTTATTGTTCGTGGTCGTTAAAGATGCCTTTCGGGAACTTTCGACACTTGTCGCACATGAATTCGACAAGTGTCACACAATCGTGCGACAAGTGTCGAAAGTTCGTGAAGCATATCTTTTGTACTTCCGAAGCATTCTTTCAGCAACGCGAGTTGACAGTAAATCATCCCCTCCTCCGCCTCCCCTTTCTAAGGGGAGGAACCTTTGCAGCGCTTCTTCCGATATGTTCGTATAAACAGCTGCATAAAAGCAACAACGGTAACTGGTATCCTCCCCTTGGAAAAGGGAGGCGGAGGAAGGGTTGATAACTGATGAGCCATAGCCGGTTTACAGCCCGGTGAAGAGCAAGAAAGGTAAAGGTTGGGACGCAAAAAGAAGCAAATGGTTCTCTAAGTTGCTATTATATATAAGGTGTAAGCTCGCCCTTTACCCTATTATTTCGTCCATCGGCACGTCGTAGGGGCCTGCGGGAATGGTGTCGAAGAGCTGGAAATCGAAGCAAATGCCCAATTTCCATGCCTGCGGAACCTGTTGCAGAAAGCGGTCGTAGTAGCCCCGCCCGCGTCCCAGTCGGTGGTTGTGGCGGTCGAAGGCCATGCCCGGAACCACCACGACCTCTATCTCCCGGTAGCTGGTAAAGAGCGGGCCGGTGGGCTCCATGATGTGGTAGCTGCTCTCGCTGAGGTCGGCCGGGCCGGTATAGCGGCGTATCTCCATCCGTTCGCCGTCAACTACGCGGGGCAGGAGAATGGTCTTTCCCTGCGCTGTAAGCCGTTCGACGGCCTGGTGGGTGCAAACCTCATCGGGCAGGGAGTAGTACAGCAGGATGATTTGGGCATGCTGTATGCGGGGGTGGGCGAGCAGCCTGTCCTCCTTCGCGTGCGAGAGTTGCAGCAGCTCTTCAGGTGTGTGGAGGCGCTTCTGCCGGCGTACGTAGTCGCGTAACTGTTGCTTTGAAAGGTTTGCGGTGTTCATGCCTTGCGCTCCTTTGGTGCCGGAGCGGGCTTCTTGGGGAAGGCCGCGTTATCGCGGAACACCTTCTGGGCGGCTCGTATCACCGGGTCGTCCACGTTGAGGTACTGCATCCAGGCCTGCTCATCGAGCATGTTGTAGATGATGCGGCTGTTGATGAACTCCTCGAGCAGCTTGTGGCTCTTCATGATCAGCAGGTTGCGGCGCTGCAGTCCGCGCTTGTCGGCGTAGGTGGCAAACTTGTCTACCATGTTCTGTTTGGTCAGGTAGTCCGACAGCTCCATCATTTCCTTGAAGTTGTTCAGCTTCAGCCGGTTGTCGTCCGTGTACGAGTAGGCGAACTGGAGGATGAGTCCGCTCATGGCGGCCTGCTTGTAGTAGGAAGTCATGCCGGTGGTGTCTTCGGCCACGAAGATATCGGGCGTAATGCCGCCGCCGCCGTAAACCACCCTTCCTATGCTCGTATGGTAGGCCGGTCCGGTGTGTTTGATGCTGTCCTGCGAGAAGAATTCGCCGTGCTGATAGCGTGTAATGAGGTCTTGCTCGTAGTCGGCGTCGTCGCCAAGCGTATAGGGTTTCTGGATGCAACGGCCCGAGGGCGTGTAGTAACGGGCTATGGTGAGGCGTATCATGGAGCCGTCGGGGAAGGCTATCTGCTGCTGCACGAGTCCTTTTCCGAACGAACGGCGGCCGATGATGGTTGCCCGGTCGTTGTCTTGCATGGCTCCGGTGAAGATTTCGGAGGCCGAAGCAGACCCCTCGTTGATGAGCACCACGAGCGGTATGTCTTGGTAGCTGCCGTGGCCATCGGACCGGTAATCCTGGCGGGGGCTCTTCCGTCCCTGGGTGTAAACGATGAGTCGGTTCTTGGGAAGGAACTCGTTGGCCATCTGTACGGCACTCTGCAAGATGCCGCCCGTGTTGTCGCGCAGGTCTATCACGAGGTTACTGAAGCCTTGCTGCGACAGTTTTGCCAGCGCTATAAGCAGTTCGGCATAGGTCGTTTCGCCAAAACTCTTGATGCGGATGTAGCCCGTCGTGTCGTCGAGCATGTAGGTTGCAGCGATGCTCTTCTGCGGAATGTCGGCGCGGGTAACGGTAAACGACTGCACTTTCTTGCTGCCGTAGCGCACCACACCAATCTTAACCTTGGTGTCCTTGGGGCCCTTGAGGCGGTGCATAGCTTCCTCCGTGGTTACTATCTTGCCCACAAACGGCTTGTCGTCTACGCTCACTATCTTGTCTCCTGCTATAATCCCCGCGCGCTCGGCCGGGCCGTTCTTGATGACGTTTTGCACGTGGATGGTGTCCTGCCGGATAGTAAATTCGATGCCGACCCCGGAGAACGAGCCCTTCAGTCCGTCGTTGGCGAGCTGCACATCCTTAGCACTGATGTAGACGGAGTGGGGGTCCAGGCCGGCCAGAATTTGCGGAATGGCCTTGTCTACCAGCGAGTCGATGTTCACGTTGTCAACGTACTGGTCGTCGATAATGTGCAGGAGGTTGTTCAGTCGGTTGCTTCCGCTGTTGATGATGTTCAGCCGGTTGCCCGAAAAATGATTGGCATAGAAAGACCCTATCACAATGCCCAGGACGACGCAGAGCGCCATCAGCAGCGGCATGTAGCGGTTGGACTTGTTGTAATTCATATTTCTTGTTGCGTAATTCGTATTTGTTTGTTGCGTGTGTGGGCTGCAGCTCATTCGTTGCCCGGCAGCTCCTTGTACACTACTTCGATGCCGGCACGCCGCAGCAGGTCTATTCCGTCCTCCAGGCGGTACTTCTCTCCGTACACTACTCGCTTGATGCCGGCCTGTATGATGAGCTTGGCACACTCGATGCAGGGCGATGCCGTGACGTAGAGAGTTGACCCGTCGGAGTTGTTACTGCTGCGGGCCAGCTTGGTGATGGCATTGGCCTCGGCATGCAGAACGTAGGGCTTGGTTACGTTGTTGTCGTCTTCGCACACGTTCTCGAAGCCACTCGGCGTGCCGTTATAGCCGTCGCTGATTATCATCTTGTCCTTTACAACGAGCGCGCCGACCTGTCTTCGCTTGCAATAGCTGTTCTCCGCCCATATCTGAGCCATGCGGAGGTAACGGTAGTCGAGTAATGTCTGCTTGTCCATGTTAGTGTTTTGTTTTGATGCCGTTGCGTTCCAGCAGCGCGTCTATGGTGGGTTCCTGACCGCGGAAGCGTTTGTAGAGCGTCATGGGGTGCTCTGTTCCGCCCCGTGAGAGAATGTTGTCGCGGAAGCTCCGGGCTGTTTTGCGGTCGAAGATGCCGTTCTTCTTGAACACGCTGAAGGCATCGGCGTCGAGCACTTCGGCCCACTTGTAGCTGTAGTAGCCGGCAGCGTAGCCTCCGGCCATGATGTGCGAGAACTGTACTGTCATGCAGGTATCGGGCAGCTGGGGCATGATGATGGCCTTCTCCCAGGCTTTTTTCTCGAATGGAATAATGTCCTCCGTGAACTCATCGGCCTTAGTATAGTAGGCCATGTCGAGCAATCCGAAGCTCACTTGCCGCATGCAGGCGTAGGCAGCGTTGAAGTTGCGGCTCCTGACAATGCGGTCTATCAGCTCGTCGGGGATGGGTTCGCCCGTCTGATAGTGAAAGGCGAAGGTGCGGAGGAAGTCTTTCTCCACGGCATAGTTCTCCATGAACTGCGACGGGAGCTCAACGAAATCCCACCAGACGTTGGTTCCACTCAGGCTCTGGAACCGTGTGTTGGCCAGCATGCCGTGCAGAGAATGGCCGAATTCGTGCAGGAACGTCTCCACTTCTCCTAACGTGAGCAGGGCCGGCTTGTCGGCGGTGGGCTTGGTGAGGTTCATCACCAGGCTCACGTGGGGGCGTATGTTACGGCCTTTGTAGTCAATCCACTGGCCCTGGAACTCCGTCATCCAGGCGCCGCCTTGCTTGCCTTTGCGCGGATAAAAGTCCGCATAGAGCACTGCCAGATAGCTTCCGTCCTGGTCAAAGACCTCATAGGCCTTTACGTCAGGATGGTAAACGGGTATCTCGTTGTTCTCCCTGAAGGTGATGCCGTACAGCTTCGTGGCCAGTCCGAACACGCCTTTGATGACGTTCTCCAGCTTGAAATAGGGCCTGAGCATCTCTGCATCGAGGTTGTAACGTTCCATCTGGAGCTTGTGGCTGTAGTAGCCGAAGTCCCAGGGACGTAGCGGGGTGGCGGGTGATGGGTGTTGGGTGTTGGGTGATAGATGCTGTTGGGTGATGGGTGATGGGTGTTGGGTGGTGGGTGATGGGTATTGGGTGTTGGGTGATGAGGGCTGGACATCGCGTGCGGCGATGGCTTCGATGGCCTCTACCTCCTTGATGGCGGCGGGCCGGTAGGCGTCAATGAGGTCGTTGAGCAGCTTGTACACGTTGGCCGTGTTGCTGGCCATGCGGTGCTGGAGCACGTAGTCGGCATAGGTGTTGTAGCCCAGCAGCTGCGCCATCTCCCTGCGCAGGTTAACCAGCCGCTTGCAGATGTCGAGGTTGTTGTACTCGTTGGCGTGCGTGCAAACGGTGTTGCGGGCCATGTACATCTGCTTGCGCAGCTCGCGTTGGGTAGAATATGTCATGAAAGGGCTGAAGCTCGGGAAGTCGAGTGTGAACACCCAGCCGTCCTTCCCCCGCTCTTTGGCCGCCTGGGCTGCCGCTGCGCGAGCCGTTTCAGGTAGTCCGTCCAGCTGCTGCTCGTCGGTAATGTGCAGCTCGTAGGCCTTGTTTTCCTTCAGCAGATTTTGCGAGAACTGCAGCGTGAGCACGCCTGCCTCCTCGGTGAGTTGGCGCAGTTTGGCCTTTCCCTCGTCGTCCAGCAGGGCTCCGCTGCGTACAAATCCGTCGTAGCTGGTGTCGAGCAGCATCTGCTCCTCGGCGTTGAGTGGGCGGTTGGGATGGTCGTGCACGTACTTGATGCGTTCAAAGAGCTTGCTGTTCAGGCTCACGTCGTTGGCGTGGCGGGTCAGTATGGGGCTCATCTTCTGGGCCAGCGCGTCGAGCTCGTCGTTGGTTTCGGCGCTCAGCATGCACGAGAACACGTTGCTCACGCGGTCCAGCAGGTCGTAATAATGCTCGCCGTGGCTTAGGTCAACGCGTGTGAGCGTATTCTCGAAGGTGGGCGTCTCGGGGTCGTTCACGAGCTTGTCAATGGCTTCGTCGTCACGGCGGATGCCCTCCATGAATGCTTCCTCGTAGTCAGCAGTGCCTATACGGTCAAAGGGCACCGTGTCATGCGGCGTATGATAGTCGGTAAAAAAGGGATTTGTTCGTTGGCTTGTCTCTATCTGGTTTTCACTCATACTAATTGTGATACTTTACCTTACAAAGGTAGTAAAAAGATTATGAACCGCTAAACAGCAATCCTTGTTTTTAACGAATATTATATGCGGCGTGCGTCGTGGTGTGGGTGACGGGTGCCGGGTGCGGGGTGATGGGTGCCGGAAGGGGCGTTGGGGGAACTTTTGACAGGTGTCGCACAATCGTGCGACAAGTGTCGAATTCATGTGCGACACTTGTCGAAAGTTCCTGAAGCTATCCTTTGAGACCGAAAAGCGGCAACGGCAAGACGCCAGCCGGGCTGCAACGGGCGGGCCGGAGGTTAGGCGAGGATGAGTTTCTCGAGTGCGGGAATGTGGATGCCGCTGCGCCTGAGCGTGAGCAGGCCTTCGTCCTGGAGACCGTGCAGGGCGCGCGAAACGTCGAGCCGGCTGTCGTTAAGCTCGTGGGCGAGGGTTGTCATGCGGATGCTCACGTCCTTGCAGCCGGCCGGCCGCAGGCAGTGGTCCTGGAAGAAGCGGATGAGCCGGCTCCGCAAGTCGTCCTGCTGGTGGCGCCAGGGGCGGTGGTCGAGCTTCTGCAGGCGGGTGGAAATGAGGTTGAGCAGGTTGAGGCGGAAGATGAGGAACTGGTCAGAGAGTTGCGTGATTTCGTCCTTGCCCAGTACAATGAAGTTGCAGTTGGTCTTCGCGGTGTAGCTGTGAGTGTGGCGTTGGTTGAGCCCGAAGAGGCACTCCGGCTGCAGCAGGTCGGGCGCGGCGGTATCTTCGGTAAAGCTGTATTCGTGGTCGTCGGCCGTTGTTGTTATGCTCACGGTGCCTTTCACGAGGAAAAACAGGCGCGTGCAGACCTCTCCCTCGTTGATAATCGGCTTGCCTTCGGCGTACTTCATGAAGCCGAATTTGGTGTGGGCAACCACCCACGAGAGGTCGTCACGGTTCATTCCCAGGAACAGGGGCAGTTGAAGCAGCTGATGGTTGAGGGTTATCATTCTTTTTGGGTGTTAGGTGTTGGGTGTTGGATTTACGGGTGTTAGGTGTTAGGTGATGGGTGTTAATGAATGGTGGTGTTGGGTGTTGGTAGTTCGGATGGTAGAAATTGGGAGCTTCGTGTTAATGATTAGTTTCAAAACCATTCACCAACACCCATCACCTACCACCCAACACCCAAATCTATTGCATAATCTTATCCTTGAGAGAAGGGGAGAACCAGACGGCGTTTCGGCCCTTGGCATCGGAGTAGATGAGGTAGGCCATCAGGCGGGGATGCTTCTCCAAGACCTTCTTTGCACCGTCCAGACCCAGCACCATGAAGCTGGTGGCGTAGGCATCGGCCGTGGCACAGTCGGCTGCCAGCACGGTGGCAGAGAGGATGTTGTGCTGTACAGGGTAGCCGGTGCGCGGGTCTATGGTGTGCGCATACTTGCGGCCGCCCTTGTAGTAGAAGTTGCGGTAGTTGCCGCTCGTGGCCATCGCCTTGTCTGTTACGTTGAGCACGGTCTGCAGTTCCGTGTTCTGCTGCAGCGAATCGTCCGTGGGCTTGGTCACGCCGATGTGCCACGGCACGCGCTTGGGGCTCATGCCGCTCGTTACGATTTCGCCTCCAATCTCTACCATGAAGTTCTTGATGCCCTTGTGGCGCAGCAGTCGGGCCACCACATCGCTGCCGTAGCCCTTGGCAATGGCACTGAAGTCGAGCATCGTAAGCGGGTTGTTGCTTACCAGAAGCGTGCGCCCGCCTGTTTTCTTCTTCGTGAGATGACGCATGCCCACGCCCTGCAAAAGACGGCGAACCTGGCTGCTGTCGGGCATCTGGCGGGTCTTGAAGCCAAATCCCCATGCGTTTACGAGCGGTGCCACGGTGATGTCGAAGGCGCCGCCGGTCTCTCGGTTCACCTCTGCAGCGAGTTCGTAGACCTCGCTGAACATGCTGCTCATCTCGCACGAGCGGTTGTTGTTGAAGCCCGTAACGGTTGACCGGCGGTTGAACATCGAGAACTCGCGGTCCACCTTCTGCAGCTCCCGGATGATTTCCGGCTGCAGGTCGGCGTCGTTCTGGTAAGTGATGTTATACACGGTGCCGAATATCATGCCGTGGTTCTGGCGGTAGGGCATGGCATGCTGCTGCCTGATGACGAACACCGTGCCCACAATCAGGAAGAGCAGGAACGGCAGCTGCCAGTATAATTGCTTGCGATTTTTCATCGTGCCTCGGGGGTTATATCTCTAAAACTACGTTGAAGGTGCCGCCCAGTCGCGACCCTCCGGCCTTGCCGAAGCCTGGAACGTACCAGGGCTGGCCTATCTGCGGGTTGCTTGCCGTAATGCGGCGGCGGTACCGCACGCTCCATCCCAGCCTCACGGGGCCCCATATCCGGGCGTCTACACCGGCCGCTCCTTCGAGCCAGTGCCACGTGCTCTTGTTGCCGGTATAGCTGAAGGGCGCCTCTCCTCCGTACACCGGGTCGGACAGTGGGGGGCCGGAAACGTCGAACTTGAACGTGGTGAAGCCGTAGCGGAACCCCACATAGACGCGGTAGTCGTCGTGCTTGTTCTTCATGACGTTGAAGTCCATGCCGATACGCCCGTAGGGAGCCGAGGTCTTGTAAGTGAGTTTGGTCGTCACGTCGTCGGCATCCGCCTTGCCGATACCTAACTCTACGATGGGGAAGAACTTGTCTTTCAGGTTCACCCTCAGTGCTGCTTCGTACTGCCCATAGTCGCTCCAGAGCATTTGACCCAGTCCCACAAGGTCGGCCGATACCGACACTCCGCGCAGCAGAGGGATGGTGTCAGGCTGCTGCACCATCTTCTTGTGCTGCCCCTGGGCACTCGCCGTGAGGGTTGCAAGGAGCAGGAGACTAATTGATATTGCTCTTGAAAGTAAGGAGGAACTGAGCCTTGGATGTGTCATAGCTGACGTTGGGATTGTTGATTTCTATGGACTCGATGGCGTGGTTGGTGGAACTTACGCCCGTGATGGTGTGGAACATGGCCGGACTACAGTCCACCGACTCGAAGTGAGGATTGTCGGTTTTCTGTATCCTCACCGTGTCCTTGAGCGTTTGTGCGGTGCCCTGCACCTCAAAGTAGAGCACGTCTTCGGGATGGCTGTAGCTCATGGGCAGGCTGAAACTGTCAACCTGCTGCGCCTGGTTCAGCAGTACGGAGTCGTTGCCGTCGGGCCGCGCGGTGCTTACTGTTAGCGTGGCAGAAAGCGGAACGGCGCTGCCGGTGAGCTTGTAGGTGGCCATTACCGTGTTGTTAAGCGGGCAGTCTACGGTCGAGCAGGCTGCCAGCACGGCGCAGCCGATGAGCAGGAGTACGGTTACTTTTCGCATTTGATGGTCTTTTCTATCTGGTAATCGTTGCGTCCGGGGTTCGAACGGCTGATGAGATCGCCGATGAAGCCGGCCAGGAAGAACTGGGTGCCGATGAGCATCGAGGTGAGGAAGATGTAGAACCAGGCCGAGTCGGTAACCAGATGACCGTAAACGCCGTTGCTGAGCTCAATGAGTTTGCCGGCGCCGAGCACTGCCAAGGCTACAAAACTGATGAAGAAGACCACTGACCCCAAGAAGCCGAACACGTGCATGGGTTTCTTACCGAAGTTGTTGAGGAACCACAGCGTGAGCAAATCAAGGTATCCGTTGAAGAAACGGTTGATACCGAACTTCGACTTGCCGTACTTGCGGGCCTGATGGTGCACCTCCTTCTCGCCAATCTTGACGAAGCCGGCGCTCTTGGCCAGGTAAGGAATGTAGCGGTGCATCTCTCCGTACACCTCAATATTCTTCACTACGTCCCTGCGGTAGGCCTTGAGGCCGCAATTGAAGTCGTGCAGGTTGTGTATGCCCGAAATCCTCCGGGCCGTGGCGTTGAAGAGTTTGGTGGGGAGCGTCTTGGTAAGCGGGTCGTAGCGTTTCCTCTTGTAGCCCGACACCATGTCGTAACCCTCGGCCGTAATCATGCGGTACAGCGCCGGTATCTCGTCGGGCGAGTCCTGCAGGTCGGCGTCCATGGTAATCACGACGTCGCCCTCGGCCTCCTTGAAACCGCAGTACAGGGCAGGGCTCTTGCCGTAGTTGCGGCGGAACTTGATGCCCCTCACGTTCTCGTCCTGGGCCGCGAGCTGCTCTATGACGTCCCAGGAGCGGTCGCGGGAGCCGTCGTTTACGAAAATAATCTCGTAGCTGAAGCCGTTCTGCTGCATCACCCTGCGTATCCAGGTATGCAGCTCCGGCAAAGATTCTTCCTCATTGTACAGAGGTACTACAACTGATATATCCATTTCAAAAAATCAAAATTCACTGTCAAAAGTCGGTCTCCGGCCGTCAGCCTTTTTTCTTCCGCCTGCCTATGAGGGCAATGGGGAGGCTTAGCAGCACGGCTATGAAGATGTTCTGCGTGAGCACCACGAAGGCCAGCTGGATGGGCTTGAGCGTCTGCAGGAGGCTCATCGAGTCCTTGAGTTCCTGCACTGAGAGCCCCTGCTCCTTGTAGATGGGTTCCAGCATCCTGAGCCCTGAGTTCATGATATCGAAGAAGCGGCCGCCATCCAGGAACCGGAAGTACACGTACTGCACGATGCAGAAGAGCAGCGATGCGTAGAAGAGCGTGTACCACGAGTAGGCAAAGGCGCGCCAGAAGCTGATGCTCCCGCCGAGTGCATAGTCGCGGAAGCCGGCCAGCCGCCAGTAAACAACGAATGGCGTGGCCAGGGCCAGCAGGTTGCCCCAGGGCATTTGGGGCATGAGAATGGTGGCCGCAAAGCTGGCCGTCCATAGCAGGAGCACGATGAGGCCATCCTGTCGGGCGAAAGCCTTGAGCTGAACTAACGCTTGCGCAAATCCCATATTCATAGCGATGCAAAAGTACTCATTTTCATTCAGATAACAGAGAAAGTTTGCCAACATTTACATTTTTTTGATAGAAACTTGCTCCGTCGGCCTCGTTACCTTAGCCCGAGCGGTGCGAATTGGGTGCAGCGGCGGGCCGGATGGGTACAGGTAGAGCACCATCTCCGGGCTCTTTGCAGTCCGGCATGCTTCGCCCTGTGCCCGGTTCAGGGTGCTTTGCCGGCCGGGAGGGCAGGGGGCAGCTGGCTTGTTTGTCAAGAAAACATGACTGAAAAGCGTGCACTGATTTCGCACGAAGTAGAAAACAGACGCCTCTCAAACACCCCTTTCGACCTCCGATAATCACCATCTGCCACGCAAAAGCATGCCGCCAACGCCCTTGAAGCACGCCTTCAGCCTCCTTAAAGGATAGCTCCAAGACGGTTAAAACATGGTTTTCGGCACCCGAAAAATCAGTTTTTCCACCCTTGAAGGACAGCTCCAAAGGGGCGTGAAAATATCAGTAAAATACAAGCATCTGGTTATCAGCCTCTTATATGCACCGCCCATTTTTGCGTATTTGCGCCCAAACGCCCCTCCGTTCGTCAAAACGTAAAACTACAGAGGGTGTTTGTCAAAAAGAATGTAATAAGATAAGGCCGCTTTACTACATGGAAGCGGAGGGAGAAAACGCAGTGAGCTGTTGCCAAGTCGTGCAGCTTTATGCCTTGTAACCAAGCGCGAACAAACGGAAATCGTACCCAGCTCTTGCTTGTATGAGAGAAATAACGTATATTTGCCTGCAAAACAATGACGATTCAGAAAGGAGGTGGAAACATGAGTGTAATTGTTTTCAATGAAACATAACCGGAGCTGCGAAGCATGCCTCTGCACAACTCTGTTTTGTGTGAAGTCGGCATCTCAATACTCGGGTTTATAAACCAACCGTGAAATAAATACCCTATAGGACTATGTTTCTGACTGATGAAGAGTTAGCCTTGATAGAGAGAGCAAAAGAATATCTCTATGCGTTCCTTTCAGAATTTGGGGAGTTCCTTCCCTTTACCATGCTCATGCAAGGTGATGAGATTTTCCCCTTAGAGCATGAAGTGAATGAGAAATCATCAACTCCGGCCTATTTGATAAATATGTATGAAGAATATTTCTGCAAAGAACGAAAAGACAATGCCGGGTATCAAGTCGGACTTCTGTGCATAGACATATCCATCCGCTCAAAAACACAAACCAACCGGCGGAGCGGTATCGAGTATAGATTGTTCGGCACCGACTGTACAAAGAGCGTGATACAATATTATCAGATAAAGAAAGACAAAACTGTGTTGTTTGAAGAGATGGTTGGCTGGGGCGGTGAAGAAAAGGCTATACATTCAATGATAATGAACGGAGAATAAATGAAGATTAATGTCATATTGCTTTCTTTAGGTCTTCTGTGCATCATCTGCTTTAGCATGATTGCCTATTTTATTATGACAGACTGGGATGTTAGAGTAAACGGGCAGTTGGTCAATGCAGAAGTAGTTGCTATAGAAGGCCGTGTCTCCAGACCTGTTGGAAGTGCGACAGTAAGAATAGGAAATCAATTCTATGATGCAGGCAGTATAGATAGTTCTGTTTCCATTGGCGATTCTATTCTTGTCCGCTATTCAGCCAAGGATCAGAGTGTTATACAAGAAAAAGTAAATCCTCACCTATACATCTTCTATATGTTCTTAGACATGCTTTTAATTCTCCCAGGGGTGTTGCTGATAAAAGAATCTTTTAAAGGACGAAAGCTATGGGAATATTTATGAAAGGACAATTATCTTTCCTCGTTACGCCAAATGGCTCTTTGCAATCATTTAATCTAAGGACGGGGAAAACAAAAGTGCTTGGCAATAATATGCCAAGCGACAATAGAGAGCCGGGCAGGATGAAATCTGTATCAAGTTATATAGAACTACATCCCGCATCAACCATGAGCGCGATATTAAAAACTTAAGGTAAGTAATAAGTATAATTGACAGATAATGAAGAAAGAATATATTTTTGCTCCGATATTAGCAATACTCTGTTTCCTTGGAGGGTATTATTATCGCACCTATAACACTAAAGAACGAACTCTATTTGTTAATAAAGGCATAGCAATAGAAAAGGAAACCCAAGATTCGGTTCAGGGTATAAATTACTCAACTTCGGTAAATTCCGGAAATACAGAAAGTTTGTTTAAAAAGGACGTTATACCCGATGCCGAAACAGCATGTAAAGTAGCTATTCCCATTATTAAAGCAGTGTATGGAGAGCGGCAGTTAAACTCAGAATTGCCACTTCAAATAACACTTGTCAATGATAAATACTGGACGATAGAAGGAACATTGCATACAACGAAAGGAGGTGTTGTATTTATGACCATTAATAAGGATAATGGATGTGTATTAAATTTGACGCATGGTGAGTAATATCATTGTTTTATTGTGATTATTTGGAAGTCATAAAAATATCTAACGAAAGAATATATTAAGTATTGGAAAAATCAAAAGTAAAAATGGAATACTGTAAAGTTTGTGGCTATAAACTAAGTTTTGAGCCGTGGGGAGATGACGGACAAACTCCGACCTGAAATATGTCCTTGTTGTGGTGTGGAATTTGGTAATGAGGATTACACAATAGAATCAATTAAGGAGTATAGAGAAGAGAGAGTTGGATGAAGTCTGGTTGTAAATGGTTTCAACAGAGTAAACGCCCCACAATGTGGTCATGGGAGAATCAGCGTAGACATATTCCTCAAAAGTTTAGATAACAATTTTCTCACAAACATTGATAATAACAACTAAATACCCATACAAGGGTATGCTTCCGTATCCCATATAAGGGGTGTCTCTTATTACCCTTATAAAGGTATCAAAAGACGAGAGCAATAAACAGGAAAGAAAGATGTTAAATAATTGATAACCATAAATAATTAAAGAGTATGATTGAATTAGAGGTAAAATCAAAGACGCAGCCTATCGGTAAGCGCAAGGTGTACGGTGTACTTCGCACAGTCTGTTTCGCAACAGCACCTTACAAACAGGATGGTGGCTGACCGTATCGTGCGTGAAACCTCTCTGTCAACAGGTGACATAAGCAATGCTCACATCAGTCTTGGAGCAATCCTATATCGGTAGCCAGCGTGTTGTCGGCAAGCTCGGTGACTTTGCTTCCTATGGTTCAGACCCTAGGAGGAAAAGGAATGGCACCGCAAAGACACATGAATGTCGATTTGCACCCTAACAAGAAAGTTCTTCCGAATAATGGGCATAAAGATTAGAATAAATGGAACAAGAAGAAAATGTTTTTTTTATAGACGTACTAAATATTCTTCCTGAAACGGCAGAATGTTTAATTCAAGCCCCAAGCATTGAAAATACTATTATAAAAGAAATGCTAAAAAAGACTCATTGTGTTTACTTTGAGAAGTTGACACTAAACAAATATATAAAAGAAAAAATTATTAACGAAGAAAGAATAAACTCTTTTGGTGCTTACATTCAGAAAATGGAAATTAGAAAAGGAGGAATTAAGCTGTTTGTTTTATATGATGGATGTGAATATGGAATAGTTTCAAAGCTATTTAAAATTCCAGAATGGTTCAAGAGCAAATATATTCCTGAAACTTGCATGGTATCTGATGAGTGGTAATGGCTATGGGCATATGAAGGTAACCGACACCGAGGGCAACGTGACGACATCCGTCTATGACATGGGCGACCGTCGTACGGAGGTCAATCATCCTGCCAGCGGTATCACCACCTTCACCTACGACGCTTTGGGCAACGTGGTGACCAAGCAGACCGCCAACCTCAAGAAAGAAGGCAAGACCATCAACTATGAGTATGACTACGGACGTCTGACGGCCATCAACTATCCCGACCATCCGGAGAATAACGTGAAGTATTACTATGGTGGGCGCAATGCCTCCCAGAACCGTATCGGCAGGCTGATGCTTCGTGAGGACGGCAGCGGTGCCATCGAATACTTCTACGGCAAGATGGGCGAGGTTGTCAAGACCCGCCGCACGATGATTGTGCCTAATCAGGCTATTGCCACCTACGTGACGCAATGGACCTACGACAGCCACAACCGACTGCTGGAGATGATCTATCCCGACGAGGAGAAGATTACTTATTCTTACAACCTCGGTGGTCAGCTTGACCATGTGCGTGGCTACAAGTCCTACGGCTACGACTATGTGAACAAGATCGGCTACGACAAGTTCGAGCAGCGCACCTATCTGAAGTACTGCAACGGTGCCGAAACCTTCTATAGCTACGACCCGCAGCGCCGCAGATTGCAGAACCTCGTAGTGAATGCCAAGGCGGGCACCATCATGGACAACGCCTATACCTACGACGCGGTGAGCAACGTGCTCAGCGTGAAGAACGGTGCCCCGCTTCCGCAGAGCGGCAAGGCCGGTGGGCAGATGAACCACCAGTACACCTACGATGCGCTGTACCGTCTGGCAAGTGCAACGGGTACTTACACGGGAGCTGACAGCAAGACGGCATCCTACACCCTTGCGATGGGTTATGATAACATGCACCGCATCACGAGTAAGAAGCAGCACCTGACCCAGCAGAACGTGCAGTTCAATGGCTCACTGAGTGCAGGCTACGACCTCACCTACACCTATCAGGACTCTACGGGACATAAGTTCCAGCTGGCGAATGTCCGAGACGTGAACTATCGCACGGAAGGAACAGCCAGTGAGAACGACAAAGTGAATAACGGTCACCGCTATACTTACGATGCCAATTATTCGATTGAGCGAGAGCAGAGCCAAACTTGTTTGAGCTTTGCCGAGCGTGAGAATAATCACCGAAGGCAGCGTAATCTTGTCTATATCAACACCAGCCGTGTAAAACGTTACGGCAAGGAGGAATAGAAGGTTACCGAGCAGAAGTTCAAGTGGGACGAGGAGAACAGACTCCTTGTAGGCGATGAGCAAATGGAAACCCTGCCCCACGCTTGCAGATATGAGGGATATAGCGTATATTTGCCTGTGGAGTGTGCAGTTAATTTGAAAATACACTGAAAAATAAAATGCGATGGTAACTTTGTATCAATGTTTAATATAATAGAATTTACACAAAGATGGAGAAAAGTAAATTTATGAAGATTGCAGCTTGCATAGCTTTGGTTCTGTTGGTTGCGTTTGTTACAAGCGGGCATATACACTTGCCTGGACATGGAAACTGGGAAAACAAGAATTTTGAGAAAGCAGTCGTTACTTATGTTTCCTCTCGGCTTACCAATGGGCAGAGGGTTGAATTTGGCGAAAAGTTCTTAAGCGCGGACTATAAGGAAAATAACGAAGTGCGTTACGCTGCCACTGTTGTGTACTATGTAGTTTCAAGAACCGGTGCTAAAGAGAAGCATACTGCCCGCGTAATCTGTAACGAAGACAAAGACAGGATTATCGGATGGAAGGAACTCACAAACTCATCAGAAAACTAAGTGGATGGAATCTTTGGCGTTAGGCCGTGCCGCATTGTGCACCTTGTATTCATCGGCATGAGGCAGAGGAACGATTGTTCTGTGTTTGTGCCTGTAATTCTGCTGCATGCTCCTGCGTTTTATCTCTATCTGCTTGGACTATAGCCTTTGTTAATTAATGCTAAGCAAATGGGTTTTTATGGCTGGAGAGAGGCGGAAGTGAAGAAAAAACGCTAACTTTGCACCCGCAAAAGTGATATGGGCAAGTCTCATACGGCCAGCTCCCTCGGAATCCCCCAGGATGGGAACATAGCAAGGGTACTTGGTTGTAGCGGCGCGATATGAATAGCTTGCCCACCCGCCTCTTTAGCTCAGTTGGCCAGAGCACGTGATTTGTAATCTCGGGGTCGTTGGTTCGAATCCGACAAGAGGCTCAAAACAAGAGAAGGAATGAAATGATGGGTTTCATTTCTTCTTTTTTATGTCCTGCTGAGTTTATCCAATGTCTACCACCGTGATGCCGGCACCGCCGAACTGTACGTGCTCGTCGGCGTAGCGGGTGATGTTGGGAATGCCTGCCAGATAGTCGCGGATAAGCTGCCGCAGGATGCCGTTGCCCTTGCCGTGCAGGATGCGCACGCGCGGCATGCCCACCAGGATGGCGTCGTCGATAAAATACTGCACGGCATTGAGCGCTTCGTCGCCCCGCATGCCGCGCACGTCGAGATCCTGATGGAAGTTACGTTTGTGGCTGTCTACGGTTTCCTGCGTCATGTGCGACATGTTGTAGGATTGCAAGCTCTCTTGCAGCTCTGCGGCCTTGGTCTTGTTGGCGGGTTGTTCTGCCGTGCCGTCGGCAGGGTGGGGGAGGTACTTCTCAATCCTGTCGAGCCGCAGCTTGGTACGCATGCCGCCGAAGATGGCCACTGCCATCTTGCCGTCAATAGACTCCAAGGTACCTACGGACGACAGACCTTTCATGCGGACGGTGTCGCCCACCTTCGGTTTTAGGTCTTCTTCCGAAGGGCGCATGGCAGCCTTGCGCAGCGATTCTGCTGCCTGCTTCTGCCGGTTGGCCTTCTCTTCCTTGTGTTTCTGGTGGCGCTCCTTGCGCTGTTTGATTTGTTCTATCTTGCGGGCAATCTCCTCGTCTTTGGCTTTTGTGTCGACATCCGCAAGCTGGTCCTTGAACTCGTTGAGTTCGGCTCTAATTTTGCGGGTTTCTTCCTTCTGCGCCTGTTTCTCCTTTATCTCGCGTATGGTGTTTTCTATCTTCTTGTTGCTTTCGGCCAGCAGCTGCATGGCTTCTTCCTTGGCTCGGCGCAGAATTTCCTTGCGCTGGCGCTCCATGTCGGTAAGGTCGATCTCGTAGCGCTGCATGGCGCGCTCCAGTTCCTTCTCCCGCTGGTGTATGGCCTGGCGTTTGGCCTCCCAGTAGCGCTTGTCGCGAACAATATCCTGCAGGTATTTGTCGCTCTGTATGTAGTCGGAGCCAACGATTTCGCTGGCCTCGGCAATGACCTCTTCGGGCAATCCTATCTTGCGCGCAATCTCTATGGCAAAGCTGCTGCCCGGTCTTCCGATGGACAGCTGGAAGAGGGGGCGCATCTCGTGGCGGTCGTAAAGCATGGCACCGTTGGCTACGCATTCGTGCGTATCGGCAAAGTGCTTCAAGTTCTGGTAGTGGGTAGTGATGACGGCCCATGCGCCACGACGGCAGAACTGGTTAAGAACGCTTTCGGCTATGGCGCCGCCAATTTGCGGCTCGGTGCCTGTGCCGAACTCGTCGATGAGGATGAGCGTTTTATCAGAAGCCTGCCGCATCATGTTCTTCATGTTCAACAGATGGCTGGAGTAGGTGGAAAGGTCGTTCTCCAAGCTCTGCTCGTCGCCGATGTCGATCATCAAATCCTGGTAGATGCCAACCTTCGAACGGTCGCCCACGGGGATGGAGAGGCCGCACTGCACCATGTATTGCAGCAAACCTACGGTCTTGAGACAGACTGATTTTCCGCCTGCGTTGGGGCCGGAGATGATGAGGATATGCTTCTCGGGGGTGAGGGTGATGTCCAAGGGCACAATGCCGCGAGTGGCTTCGGCACCCCGTTTGAGTTTCTGTTCCAGCAACGGGTGGCGTGCCCTTATCCAGTCGGTTACGGGAGTGTCGGCAACCGTCGGCTCAAAAGCGTCAAAATCATTTGCCAGTTCGGCCTTGGCCTGCACCAAATCTATGTAAGCCAGAAACTGGTACGAGTAGAGAATTTCGGCAACATGAGGCCGCACGAGCTTGGTGGTCTCCTTTAGCAGGCGGACTATCTCTTGCCTTTCTTCCGCCTCCAACTCGCGTATGTGGTTGTTGGCTTCTACCACTTCGGCCGGTTCAATATAGACAGTGCGGCCCGAGGTGCTTTCGTCATGAACAATGCCATGTATCTTGCGTTTCATCTGTGGCACTACTGGAATCATCAGTCGGCCGTCACGCATGGTTGGAGCAACGTCCTTATCTAATAGCCCATCGCGTTGTGCGGCATGCAAGATACCGTTCAGAATACCCGAAATAGAGCTGTGTGTGTGTGCCAACTCGCGTCGGATACGTGCCAGATCGGGGGAAGCAGTGTCGCGGATGTGACCGAATTTGTCGAGCAGTTGGTCAATGCGTTGAATGATGAGCGGAAAAGTGATAACGCCTTCGGTCAATGCGGCCAGGGCAGGGAACAGGGCTTCGGCCGTGTCTTTTTCGTTTTCGTTGGGTTCGGTTGGTTGCGAGGCAGTTGTAGTTGCAGTGCCGCGAGTCAGGAATTCCTTGAGTTTTCGGGTGGTGTCGAGTGAGCGTCGTAGGTCGAAAAGCTCTTCCTCTTCCATGAATGAGCCTTCTATGCGGATACGTTTCAGGGTTTCTCTTAGATCGGAAAAGCTGCTGAAGGGTATCTCCTCGTCCAGCTGTTGCATGCGCCTGAATTCTCGTATTTGCTCCATCTGGGTGTTGATGGTGTCGGCCTGGCTCTGGAAAGCGATCCCGTCGGCCAGTTCCTTGCCTGGTATAGACATGCAATGTTTCTTGAGCAAGGTTCGTATTTCGTTAAAACCTATTTTTGATTCGAAGTTTGTAGGGTATATCATCTCGTTCTCTTTTAATGAGAAAACCTCCTGTATTTAATGAGAAAGTTTTCTGTCATCAGTGTGCAAAATTACTTTTTTTAAGGAACGCTCATTGATTTTGTATAGTTAATATAGGTTAATACACTGTTATTTTTGTCCTTCCTGTTCATGGTTTTGACCAGAAATTTATACCTTTGCATTCGCTTTTGTAAAAGGAAGCAACATGGGCCATCATTAGGAGAGATGGTAGAGTGGTCGATTACAACGGTCTTGAAAACCGTCGTGCTGCGAGGCACCGGGGGTTCGAATCCCTCTCTCTCCGCTAATAGGCTTCAAAAGGACTTCACAAAGGTTGTCATTTTAGCCTTCAAAAATTAGCTAATCGTTGTAAAATCAAGGTTTTACAACGATTTTTCTTTGTATATACCTCCGTTGCCTGACGGCATAACCTTATGTTTTGACGGTCATCTTTCGGTCAATTTCTGCTACACATACTGCTACACAAAAAATGCAGCAGCAAAAAATGTAGCAGTGACGGTATTCTGAATACCATATTGACGGCATCAACTCTTTCTTTTTCAACGTATTAAGTATTAACTTTGCAGCCGAGTGCTACACAAAAGAAAGATGCATTATGAGAACAAATTTCAAGGTGTCCTTCTACCTACGCTCAAACTATGAGAACAAAGAAGGAAAGTCGCCTGTAATGCTCCGGGTATTCCTTAACGGAGAGATGGCTAATTTTGGATCTACGAAAATCTTCGTGGACAAGACTGTATGGAACAATGCCACAAGTCGGCTCAAAGGCCGGACGGCTGAAGCCTTATCCGCCAATGCCGCATTGGACTCTATTTCTGCTACACTGAATAACATCTATCACAAATTTGAGGACGACCCCTCCCTGTCATTGGAGAAAATCCGCTCGTTTTTTGTGGGGAAAGACAGGGAGTACACAACTTTTCTCCCTGTATTCGACAGGTTCAACGAAGATGTCAGACAGCGTGTAGGACATACCATCAGCAAGGACAGCCTTCAGAAATACAGCGTTTTGAGAAGACATTTCGCAGAGTTCCTTGTCTATAAGCATGGAAGGAAGGATATAGGGCTCACAGAGTTCACACCATCCGTAGTACAGGATTTTGAGTTGTATCTGAGCACGGTGGCAGGCTGCGCATACAACACGTCTGTCAAGAAAATGAAGGCACTCAAGACCGTAACCATCTATGCGCAAAAACGTGGCTATCTTCTTCACGACCCCTTCCTCAACCACCGTTTTCACTTGGAGCCTGTCAATCGCGGCTTTCTCACGGACGAGGAAATCATGAAGATTGCTAACAAAGAACTGGATATCCACCGCTTAGAACTGGTAAGGGACGTTTTCATATTCTCCTGCTTCACGGGACTGGCATATATTGACGTGTCCAATCTCACACCAGACAACATCGTTACGCTCGATGACAAGCAGTGGATTATGACCAAAAGACAGAAGACCAGCGTGGAGACAAATGTACTCTTGCTGGATATACCCAAGAGTATCATCGCCAAGTACAGCCACAAGACCTATCGGGACGGCAAACTGTTTCCCATATTAACGAATCAGAAAACCAACGCATATTTGAAAGAAATTGCCGATATTTGTGGCATCAAGAAGAATCTGACCTTCCATCTTGCCCGCCATACATTCGCCACGATGTCACTGAGCAAGGGCGTTCCGATGGAAAGCGTGTCGAAGATGCTGGGACATACCAATATTAAGACCACACAAATCTACGCCCGCATCACCAACAAGAAGATAGAGCATGATATGGAGCAACTTTCTGGCAAGCTCGACAAGTTCAACAAGGCGATGGGGATCCGATAACAAATAAAGTATAACAACCCTAAAATAAAAGATTTATGGAAACGACAAAGAAAGAACTTTCCTACTTCCGTCTGAAGTTGGAGAACTACCTCAGTGAGCATTTCCCCGAAATGCTGAGTGACAAGCCGTTCATAACGGCAAGAGCCGATGATGCCCTTACTACTTACTGCGATGCAGTGGCGCAAGGCTTCTCGCATCCGGAAGCGGAGACAATGGCAAGCGAGGTGCTGCATCGAGGGTTACATTTCTCCAAATACGACACGCTTGTTTCCGTGCTGGAAAATGAGTTTGAGAAGGAACTGCCCTCCCCACTTCCCGAAAGGCTTTCCCCGATACTTCTGAAAAACAAGGCTGTGCAAAGCGTCTTCGACAAGTATGAACTGACGGACGACTTCAGTGCGAGTCCGGAGTATGAGAAACTATACACCGAGCTGACAGGGACAATCGTTCTGCTCATCGAGGTCAATGGTCTGCCAACGATAGGCAGTGAGAGCATAACTTGATGTAACACCATCGGGAGCTTTTGTAGTGTCAAGAGCCAAGATACACGCTCCACTCCACACGCCAAGAGTTCTGCAAACACTTGCCTTTGTGTAGTCTGCGCATCTTGTTATCGCTCTTGAACTATTAAAAGCCCCGATTATGAATACAATCATCATGAATCAAGACGTTCACACACCTGCCTTCATCAAGGCAGACGCATCGAACAAGACCGACAGGAACAGGCAGCAGCCTACTTCTCCCAAGCAAGTCCGCCGCTTCGGTTGGACACGCTTCATCGAACCCGTCCTTCTGCTTTCCCTTGTCATCGGTGCAGTTTACCTTATCTCAAAGATGGTAACGCCGCAAGTCGTAACTGCCGTGTCAGTCATTGCAGGTTTTCTGATACTGCGCTTTATAGTCCGTGTAATCCTGAAAGTGACATTTACGCTTCTGAGCTTTCTGTTCTGGCTGGCGATACTCTGCGCCATCCTGCTCTGCGTGCTTTGAGAAGCACGTTTCTGTAAACTTTTCATTTATATTTCATGAGGTGGTTATCTCGCATTTTGCAGATAGCCACCTTTTTTGTTTTCCGTTTCAGGCGTTGCACTTTCGCTTCTCTTCCATATCTCCACAATATGCGATGTCGCAAGACGGATGCTGTTCCCTTTTTATCCGCAAAGGTAGTACGGGGCTTGCGGTTTTCCCAAGGTCGGTGCCTCCGGTTTGTCTGAAAAATCTCCATCCCTGCGGGTAGTATTTTTCGCCAAAACCTTGTGCAAGCCCCGCCCCGCTACCTCGTGTATTGCTACAAAAAGGAATCAGCATACTCCGATCTTTGGACGCATAAAAAAATGTCGCTATGGATAAGCAGAAAGTATATACAACATCTTCGATGAAGAAAAAAGGATATAGCTCCTCCTCTCATTACCGCATTAACTCTGTGGTTGGACAAAGTGAGCAAGTGTTGGCAACCAAGTTCGTGCAATGGGACGTGAACCCATTGGAGAGCCTTTCAAACAGCAAGGTGTACCTCCTGCGTGCGAAACTCAATCGTGGCGAGCGTATGAGCCGTGAAGAAAAGGACTGGCTATGTGAAGCCGTGAACTCAAACACCTACTTCCGTACAGCCGTTCCCTTGCAAGGTTGGCGATTTGACTTCTTCGATGTGCTGAAGAAATACCTTGTGGCTCAATACGGACAATGGGCAGAGTATTACGCACCCGACAGAACGAGCCTAAGAGCCTACCTATATGGACGCATCAATCAGATTGTGGAATTGTAAATCGGCGGACGAAGTGAAAGCCAAATTCCCAAGTATTAACAACATCAAAACATATACGACTATGAAAGGAACAGAACATTTCACACGCACGATAGCCGAATACCTCAATCAGCGTGCTATGACAGACCCTTTGTTTGCCCCCAACTTGATGAAACCTAAAAAAAGCATTGAGGAGTGTGTAACCTACATTCTTAATCAAGTGCAGAAATGTGGCTGCAACGGATTTGACGACGATGAAATCTACTCTATGGCAGTCCACTACTATGACGAGGACGAGATAGAGGTGGGAAAGGCAACCGACTGCCGAGTAATGGTAAACCACGTTGTGGAACTCACGGAGGAGGAGAAGGCAGAAGCACGCAAGCAAGCCATTGCGCAATATCAACGTGAGGAACTTGCCAAGATACAGAGCCGTAATGCAAGACCTCAAAAGAAAGAAACGGCAGAGGTGATACAGCCTTCATTGTTTGACATCTAAAAGTAAAGATTATGGAACGATACGATTTAAGCGAAGCACGCATCTATGTAAGTACTTATGGGAAGTACAACGAAGGCTCACTAAAAGGTAAGTGGATAGACCTTTCGAGTTGTTACGACCAAGACGAGTTTATGGAAGTGTGCCACGAACTCCACCAAGACGAGGAAGAACCCGAATTGATGTTCCAAGATTGGGAGAACATTCCCGAAGAACTCATTGACGAGGGGCATTTGGACAGCAACTTCTTTGAACTTCGGGACGAGTTGGAGAAATTGGACAGTATGAACATGAGTGCCTTTTGGATATGGGTGGAGAATACCGGCAAGGACTTGACCTCTTCCGTTTATTTCCTAATGAAGCAATTTCATTCCGCTTTTGTGGGCAGATATGTGAGCAAAGAAGATTTTGCAAGGGAAATAGTAGGAATGGAACACGAACTATCCGAGTTTGCAGAGCGGTACTTCGATTATGACAAGTATGCAGACGAACTCTTTGACGAGGGGTATTGGTTTGAGAGCGGATATGTATTCCGTGACGAGTAAAAACAAGGAGGACAGAAAATGAAACCGAGAAACAAGTTTGAGAAGGCAATACTTGCCGAGAGCAAGCACCTTCGCCCGATAACCAAGACACAGAGCAGGTGGGTTTTCCGTGAGTGCATAAGCCACTTTGCCTACCGACTGCCCAAAGGTCGCACCACCTGTATGGACTGCGGACTTAGTTGGGTGATGGGCAAACCCAAAGAAACCTGCACCTGCCCCCATTGCAGGGCAAGGTTGCAGGTCAGAGAAACCTTTGAACGTAAATTGCAACAGAAACGGTATTTCACCACGCTTACCGCTTGCGGAGAGTACCAAGTATTGCGAATGTTCCTTCTCGTGGCTGAAATGGAGAAAGGCTGCAAGGCTGAATATCATGCGCTTGAAATCGGGCAGTATTGGTGGAACGCTGAGGGAAGGAAAGCCATAGTCGCCATTCCACGCACGATGGGTTGGTACGTCGATACCTTTTCGTTCTACACCCCTATGGCAATACGCAACGACAACGATGCCTACCGATATGCTGCCACTTCCCCGATATATCCGAAGTTCAAGGTGTCGGACACCCTGCGCAGGAATGGCTTTGAGGACAATTTCTATGGCATAGAGCCAACAACGCTGATACCTGCGTTGCTTTCCGACAGCCGAGCCGAAACATTGATGAAGTCGGGACGTACAGACCACCTGCGCTATTTTCTTGGCAAAAGAAAAGCGTTTGACGAGTATTGGCAGTCCTATAAGATTGCAGTCCGCAACGGCTACGAGATAACCGACATTTCCCTTTGGTGCGACTATGTGGACATGCTCCGCAGATTGGGCAGGGACACACACAGCCTGAAGTACCTTTGTCCTGCCGACCTTAAAGCCGAGCACGACCGCAGACATACGGAACTCAACAGACAAAGGGAAAGGGAGGAGATTGCCACGAAACGGCAAAAGGCGATGGAAGATGAAAAGCGTTTCCAAGAACTAAAATCCAAGTTCTTCGGTATATCATTCACGGACGGAACAATCCAAGTCCACGTATTGGAGAGCGTGCGGGAGCATTTGGAGGAGGGAGCGACCATGCACCATTGCGTATTCTCCAATGAGTATTATCTCAAAGAGGACTCACTTATCCTTTCGGCTACCATTGAGGGCAAACGGATAGAGACGATAGAGGTGTCATTAAAGACTTTGGAAGTGGTGCAAAGTCGTGGAGTGTGCAACAAGAACACGGAATACCACGAGCAGATAGTGAATCTTGTCAATGCCAACCGAAGGCTAATCAGCCAACGAATGAAAGCGACGGCATAAAAATAGCGGAGCGATACCCACAAGTTATCACTCCGCTTTCAAATAAAATCACGGTAAATCCTCTTCCTCAGTACTACTACCTGACGGTTTCGTTTTCTTCGCCGGTGCTTCCACACGCTCATAACTTACGCCCGAGAGCGTGAAATACTTGCGCGAAGGCGAAAGACGCACGACTGGCTTGGTGATGTGGATGTTGGGGTTGAACTCCGTCTTGCCCTTCTCCACGATTTTGCTCTGGAAGGATGGCGTGAGCGTACCGATGTCGCCAAATTCCACGATGTCTCCGTTTTCCACGTGCCGCTTCGCAATTTCGGCGGCAAGGCGGAGCACAGCCTCCACCTCTGCGCCTGTGAATGTCGTTGCGTGTCCCACTTCGTCGCAAAAACTGCGGTGGTCAATACGCTTGCGCCCTGTGGGGCGTGCCTGAAGCACGGTCTTCCCCGCCATCGCTCCGATGGTTGCCTTACGCTCGGTAAGCGTGTAGGCTAATGGTCTGTTTGCCATAGTTGTTTGATATTTAGTTTTGCTCCTCTTTTTTGATGCTTCGCCACCAGTCAAGGTGAGGGGCTTTCCATTGTCGGCTGGCATGTTCTTAGGTTTTCAACGGTAAATATACGAAAATATGACATCATTTCCAACTAAATATGACATCATATTTGAGAGAAAATGACATCATATATAACTATTTATCTTCCTTTATGTTTCTGCTTTTTCTTAGCTTGCCGAATTTCAAATTTCCGTTCTCTATCCTCTTCTCTTTGGTGTCTTGCCAAAGCCTTTTTCGTCTTGTGGTCTTGCTCTTGCTGTTTTTTCAGTTCTTCCTGCGCCTTACTGTAAACATACTTGTAATTAGAGGATTTCATAGTTTTTTGCGCTAATTTCTGTTGCTTCTTGAAACTAACCTTGTACTTTTTCTGCCTTTCCTCAACTGTTGGCACCGTGTAATGTAGCCGCTGCCAGTCGAGATTCTCCAAAAACATAACAATATCGGAAGTGGTAGGCTCGGAAGTTCCGATTACCTCACGAGCTACAGAGTAAGTACCCTCATAGAATGACTCGAAAAGAGCAATCCAAAATGGTTCATCATAGACAATTGAGACAATGTGCTCGTTGCCATTAAATTCTGTTACTGTTGCCATATTCCATCTAAACAATTAATAATTCAATACGCAAGCAGTACCTCACACAACGGTTAGGGCTGCCCTATACTGATGTCAAGAAGCGTTGTGGGAACATTTTCCCTAAAAAGCACTTCTCCGTACCCCCTTATTGGGAGCATACAAGCCTATGGTCATCAAACCATATTAACTGTTTAGTTAGAAACTTCCGCTGATATTTTCTGATAGTAACAGAAGCTAACCCGTCTTGGCTGACATGTTCGGTTGCAAAGATAATAAAAATTTCTATACTATCATATAATATTGGAGAAAAAGAATGGTGTTTACTGCCATATAGTATACATACAATACAGAGACCTATTTAAAATTCAGACCTTTTACTCTATCAAGGTACATAAAATATCACAAACTCCACCTGTCTGCGTTTGACCAATCCATTCAAGACCTTGCCCTTGTATCGGCAGAACGAGACATACTCCCGATAGAAATTCCTATCCCCAGCCTCTATTTTTCGCAGCAGTCGGCTTTTGGATTGCTTGCCATAGCCAAGCAACCTCCCCATACCCACATTGTAGGAAAGCAAGGTCAGCAGCAGGGCATCTTTGCCATATCCCTTGAAGTGTTCAAAGCATTTCCAAAGGTCGGCACGGAGCAGCGAGTCCGCCTGCCGTTCCGTCATGTTTGCCGTGAAGTGCTCACCCGGCTGCAACTGATGACCATATCCGACGTATGGATAATCCTTCCAGCCATGCAGTCCCTCAAAGTATTTCACGACGGCCACGGCACGCTCAAAAGGCGGCAAGTCCGCCAACCGCATCTTGCGCTGGGCAAGGATCGGCTGGCAGAACAGGCACACCATACAGAATAAGGCAAGGCGTTTAGCCGTTCGCATCGTTCAAGGCTTTGGTTACTACTATGGCGGATTTTTCCTTATCCTCCGCCTTTTCGTTGTTGAAACTGAAAGTCAGCTGCTGCATCTTACCGAAACTGTCCTCCACGTACACGTCAATCGTCTGGCGGTCGGTGGAGAGCGAGGTGTAATACAGGCGGAACACATCTTTCGTGATCGGATAGCGGTCGTTGGGTTTTAACACCGTCCCGTCGTCCATTTTCAGTGTTCCCTTGCCGTCGGGCTGGAAATATCGGATGGTGTAGCGTATGTCGGCAAATTCGCCCCCTCGTTTGAGGGTGCAGCGTATCTCCGCCGTCTGTCCCTTGACGATGTCCTTCTGAACGGGCATCGTCTCAACCGTGAACGGATAAGACTGCTCCACATCCAACTCCCTATCACAAGCAGATAAGCAAAACACGGCAAAGGCAAGCACGCCCATTACCCATATTGAACTTAAATTCTTCTTTTTCATTTTTCTTCTTGCTTAAAAATTAAACCTAAGCCCTGCCGAGAGTGCAGGACGGAAACGATGCACATCCGTACCGAACAACATCCGTCCCTGCCCTTTGAGCAGCAGGAGGACATTATCCGTCAGGAAGCACTCTAAGGAAAGATGCACGGCACCGCCATAGACGAAGCGCGAGCGGTCGAGCAATGTTGCCCCATCGGGCAGCAGCTTCTTGTCCTCGTTCAGTTCCTCGTAGCCACCCAAGGCGGATATGCCACCATAGAGAAACACGTTCTTGCCATTGTCGGAGAGTATCGGGTGCATATAGCCCAAGTGAAGCTGGGCATCCTTGAGTTTTATGCCATAATTCCTATACGGCATATTCTGCTGTTCATACTCTGCCAAGACAAAGGTATAGTTCTCACGCTTCAAGTAACGGGTGAGCGATACACCCACACCGAAGTTATCCTTGGCAAAGAACTTTTCTCCTTTGATAAGGGGAACGCTGCCCATGACTTCCATTCCTTTCTGTTTGGGTATCAGCCGTTGTGCGTGCGATGGCAGACTAAAAGCCATTGCCACCGCCACGCAAACCGATAAAATGAGTTTCTTCTTCATAGCACCTACCATTTGAGTTTGAGGTTGTCAATCTTCTTGGCGAGCAACAGGTCTTCCTGCTCGACATAAAAGGTCAGCGTGCGCCCTCCGTTTCGCTCATAGAGTGTTACCTCCAGCTGCTTGTCCTCCGAGAGGGCAAACTGCTCCAGCACAAACACCGAATGCTCGCTATCCTTGCCTTTCACCTGCATCACCTGATGGTAGGCACGCAAGGGCTGCAATACTTGCTCCTGAATGGCAGTACGCTTTGCGACCTTCTTATCCACCACCTTGAACGTGATAAAGTCCACCGAGTACGGCATATTCGTGCCGTTTTCCATACGGGTGTGGAAATACAGCAAACCATTATGGGCATACAACCCACGAAGCAGGAACTTCATGCCGAACTGCTGTGTGCCGATATGCTTGATGGTGCGTCTGTCGTTTTGATAGATGGTCTGCATCATCAGCTTAACCAATACGGGCGACTCGTTGCCGAGTTCCTTGAAGTAGATATCGGCACGGTTGCTTGGCAATCGTCCGTCTGTTGGCGACAGAAAGTCTTTCATCTCCACACTGAGCTTATCCGGCTCGTCGGCATATTTTACGTTGAAGGCATAAAACGAGCCGTCCTCGCAGATAACACTCATGTTGGTTTCCGTCTCAAAGTCCTTCACGGCAGCCTTCACACGCAGCACGTTCTCCGCATCCTCCGCTTTTCCGGCAATGATGTTCTGCGAGCCTAAGTCCACATAGCGGACGGCAGAGGGGAAGATGAGATGCACGGTCTTGTCGAAGGTAACGTCCAAGCCGTACGGCAGGACGACACGAGCGCCAGGAATGGCACGGCTCATGCCTTGAAAGAGTTCTCCCGAAGAGAGAGGGCGGTTAGGCACAAGCGGTGTGCCGTTGTCGATGTCTTGTGCAGTGGCTGTCGCTCCCATCGTGGCAAGCAAAGCCAGTGATAAAATAAGTTTCTTCATTGTTGCTATTATTTTGAATGTTTTATGGTTTTATTTTGTTTGTACTAAAAAGAGGCGATAACCACCTTTGAGCGTTACCTTGATGGTACGCAGTTTCTTTTGGAGAAGCTGGCTTGCGCCCTGCATCACACCACGGGCTGCCTCGGAAATAATCTGGTCCTTGGCGGATGAAGCGAAAGTAAACGAAGTCCCCATCGAGCCGCCGATGTTCGCCCCGACTTCTTTGAGAGCGTTGATGTCCTCCGAGCCGGGGATATACACACCCTCCTGTCCGTCCGTGTCGTATGCCGAGAGTTTGACGGCTATGATATGCCCGTCCACCTCAATGCTCCTGATGAGCAGGTGCATGCGGTTGCCCTCAATCTTGGCAGCGGCTATCAACCGGCTCTGCCGTGGAATACGCAGTCCCTGCACCTTGGCAGTCTCCAGCAGGCGGAGTACCACATTGTCGCCCTCCTTGAGCGTGGTTGTCCTGTCCACCACCACTTTGAGCGTATTGCGCATCGTGGAAACAGCCGTGCCTGTGAGCGAATGGAAACCTAAATTGCGTGCTTTCATGCCGTATTCCGCAATGAAATCCGCATCGCTCATCGGCTGATTAAGCGAGGACACCACCTGCCTGCGCTCTGCCAATACTTCCATTGTGGGAGTGCTGGCTTGCGTAACCTGCCCCTTTGCAGTTTCCATATCGGTGATTGTGGCGGTGCTTTCCTTGCCGTCCGAGAAGGCATTGCCCAAGGACGGAGGAATGGCAGATGTCTTGGGCAGATACTTCGCCGCCATCTGATAGCTCTTTTCCATGAGGGTGAGCTGTCGTTTCTCCTCATCATCCTCCCTGCTGTCCTTGGAGGATAATTCCTTTTTGAGGTTGTCTATCTCTTGACGCATTGCCTCACGCTCCTCCTCATGCGGATCGGGGGCATAAAAAGAGTTAAGCAGACGGTTGTTTTCCTCATAACGGCGCATCGAGCTTTCAATCTTTGCCGTGGAAGCGGCTGCTTCGGCACGTTCCGCTTCCGTTGGAGCCGTATTCTCGGCGAAGTAGTCGGACAGTCGTCCCATCTCCTCGCGTGCCTGTTGCTGCTCGTGCGCCTTGTCGCCCAGCTCGTAGGCTTTGAGCTTGTTGCCCGTCAGCTGCTCGGTGGTCGCCTGCGGTATGCTGTCGTTCAAGCCCTGCCCGGCAGCGGTCTTGTCCTTGCCCGACGGGGCGAAGATGAACCACATCGAGAGGGCGAATAGCAGTCCCAGCCCTCCGAAGACCAGGCCTTTCTTCAGTTGTTCTTTCTGTTTATTATCCATTTTCATTGCTGTTAGTTGAATATCGTTGATAAAGTTGTATAAACACACTATCTGTATAGATGTTACTGTCTATTATCGTTCCCTTGGGGATAGGCAGTTTCTCCTCCTTTGGAGGCAGGAAGAGCTGTGCTATCATCCAAAGGGAACAGATAAGATAGACAATGCTCAGCCCATAGACGATTTCCTTGCGCTGTCTTATCGTGAGCTTCTCGCACCGATGGCGGAGCCACAGATGAAGCCTCAGATAATGGCGGGCGAGCGGATGGTTTCCTTTCCTTGCCATAGCCTTATCGTTTATAGGTTTGAATATCCCTGTTCTCACGCACAAGAAAATGCTCCATCAGGAAGCCCTGCGGATTGTTGTCCGAGCGGACGGAGTTCTGCAGCGTGCAGGTCGTGACAAGACTTCGCTCCGTGACGTTGCTCTGTCTGACGATGAACTGTCGTGCGTAGGTCGTTACCTCGTAAGGGTAAGCGTTAAAGTTGCAACGGATGGAGTCCACCTCTATGCGCTGGTTTACATTGCCCGATATGGCACGATTGTAGTAACCTTTCTCCGCCAAGTCCTTGTAGTAGTTGAAAGCCGACTTGTCGCACAAGAGGAAGGCACGCTGCATATTTCCCTCAATGGCATCCTTGTCGGGCGCGATGGTGAAGAACAGTTCGTGGAAACGGCGGACGTGCTCCCTTGCCTCCACGGGACGGTTACGGCTTGCGTCCTGGCTGAGGGCGAGCATGAGCGACTTTCCTTGGTCAAGCACATAGATTTTCTCCCGCTGCTCCTTGGCAAAGGCATACGAGGCATAGACGGCATAGCCGCTCACTGCCACGCACACGATGGCGAAGACAAAGGCGTAGAGCCGTATCTGTCTGAAGGAAGTCTCGATATTGGTGAGTGATTTGAATTCCATTTCTTTCCTTTCTTTATTGGTGATTATTTTCCCTTGAACAGCCTGCCCTTGATACGACCTCCCACGTTGCCGATGGCTGCACCTGCGCCACCTGCCACATATTTGCCGCCCGTGTATGCACCCTGTGCGCCACGCTGTGCCGTCTGATTGACATTGCGACCGTAGGAGCCGATACCGCCGCCTGCCTCGATTATCCAGCCTGCCACGGTAGGCACGCAGAAGTAGCCCACGATACCGATGAGGAAGAAGACGATGTAATACCACGTCCCCGAATCGGGCAGATAGTTCGGGTCGCTGAGCGCCTCGATGTCCTTCTGCATCATCAAGACCTGTATCTTGGTGAGCAGTGCCGTCAGGATACTGCTTACAGGAAGCCACAGATAGACCGAGATATAGCGTGAGAACCAAGCCGTGAGCGAGCCCGACAGCCCGTCCCAAACGGCAATGCCGAAGACAATCGGACCGAGTATCGAGAGGACGATAAGCATAAAGGTACGCAGCGTGTCGATGATGAGCCCCGAAGCATGGAAGAGAAGTTCTAAGAAATCGTGTACCAATTTCATAACCCATTGCTTCGTCTGGTAGGCGGCACGCTCGGCATACATCCCCGCTATCGTCACGGCATCCTCCGGACCGATGATACCCATTTCCTCTATCTTCTCATCGAACTTCTCGTTGGAGACCAAATAGGCAGTTTCGGGATTACGCAGATATGCTTCCTCCTGTAACTTATCCCTCTTGGCGGTCAGTTCCGCCAAGTTGCCCTCCTGCTGATGCACCATCATCTCCGTACCCTGCACCACAGGTGAGAGTACGGCATTCATCGTACCCAGCACGATGGTCGGGAAAAACATGATGCAGAAGCCCAGCACAAAGGGACGGAGCAGCGGAAACACGTCTATCGCCTCGGCACGGGCAATGGAAGCCCACACCCGAAGGGCGATGTAGAAGAGTGCGCCCAAGCCCGCTATCCCCTTGGCAATACCCGTCATCTGGGCGCAGAGGGGCATCATCTCGTCGTAGGTCGAGCGTAGAAGCTCGTGTAAACTGGCAAAATCCATAAGCGAATCTGTTTGGTAAATGTTTTATTGTTGTCCTGCCTGTGGGATTGGAAAAGCCGAGCGCGTTTGACCCCCGAGGGCAAAGCGACGTTGCCCCCTGAAAACTTTTTTATTTTGCCCCCTCTAAAGTCCTGACTGGCGGGGTCATTTTTATTTTGCCCTGTTTACTTCTTAGCCTTCATCTTGCGGATGCTTTCGCCGAAGAGTTCGATGCGGTGTGATGAGTGTACGATCCTGTCAAGCACGGCATCGGCGACAGCCTGGTCACCGATGGCATCATACCAGTTTTCCACAGGGAGTTGAGAGGCCATGACGATTGACTTCCTGTCATGGCGGTCTTCGATGATTTCCAAAAGGATGGGGCGCTCCTTGGCGTCCAGCGGTACGAGGAAGGCATCGTCG
>NZ_FOHY01000016.1:0-78513 GCF_900111525.1 Prevotella sp. kh1p2 | reverse complement strand
TCGTCGAGCGTGGTTGGCAGTTCTTCGTGTTTCATAAGCAAGGGAATTGATGAGTTGTCGGGGTGGCCGTACGCGCGGAGGTATCCGAAGAATGTCGCCACGGGAATGCCGGCATTTGTGGAAAAGGCGCGTATCGACAGGCCACTCGTGAGGTACCGACGTAATAACTCTAATTTTTCGATTTTCATTGTACTGTTTCATGACTTTTTACTTCTTTTGCTTGATGTAAACTGTCAACTTATTCAGTACAGGTCAGTAAGCAAGTGGAAGACCGGCCATCGGGGCTTGGAACGGGTGAGCGAGCAGAATGCTTACTTGGTTTTCAGCGCCTGGCGCAGGAACTTCGGCGTGTAGCCTTGCTTGCTGCGTGCCACATCTTCGGGTGTACCGGTTGCCAGCACCTTGCCACCGCCGCGCCCGCCTTCGGGTCCCATGTCGATAACCCAGTCGGCCAGTTTGATTACATCGAGGTTGTGTTCTATGATGACAACCGTGTTGCCGCGGTCAACGAGCTTCTGCAGCACGTTCATCAGTATGCGAATGTCCTCAAAGTGCAGACCGGTAGTGGGCTCGTCTAATATATATAAGGTGCGTCCGGTATCTTTTTTGCTCAGCTCGGTGGCGAGTTTCACACGCTGGCTTTCGCCTCCCGACAGGGTGGTAGAGCTCTGTCCTAACTTGATATAGCCCAGACCTACATCCTGCAGGGTCTTGATTTTAGGCAGTATATGTGGCACGTTTTCAAAGAATTCCACGGCTTGGTTGATGGTCATGTCAAGCACGTCGGCAATCGACTTGCCCTTAAATCTCACTTCAAGTGTCTCTCGGTTGTACCGTTTGCCGTGACAAACCTCGCAGGGCACCATCACATCGGGCAGGAAGTTCATCTCTATCGTCTTGTAACCGTTGCCTCCGCAGGCTTCGCAGCGGCCTCCTTTTACGTTGAAAGAGAAACGGCCGGGCTTGTAACCTCTGATTTTTGCCTCCGGGAGATTGACAAATAAGGAGCGGATATCGGAAAACACGCCTGTGTAAGTAGCCGGATTGGAACGTGGTGTGCGCCCGATGGGACTTTGGTCTACGTTCACCACCTTGTCTATGTTCTCCATTCCTTCGATATCATCGTAGGGCATGGGCTTCTTGAGCGAACGGTAGAACTGGTGTGAGAGGATGGGCTGCAGCGTCTCGTTGATGAGAGTGCTCTTGCCGGAGCCTGATACGCCTGTGACTAAAATCAGCTTGCCGAGCGGAAATTCGATGTCTACGTTTTTGAGGTTATTGCCCCGGCAGTTGTGCAGCACGATGCTCTTGCCGTTGCCCTTGCGGCGTGCCGAGGGTATTTCTATCTGCTGTTCGCCCGTAAGATACTGCGCGGTGAGCGTGTGCTGGCGAAGCATTTGCGCAGGAGTGCCCTGGAATACCACCTCACCTCCTTTGCGTCCGGCTTTCGGTCCGATGTCGATAATCCAGTCGGCCGCCCGCATCATATCCTCGTCGTGCTCTACAACGATGACCGTGTTGCCCAGATCGCGCAATTCCTTGAGCGAGTTGATGAGCCGCTCATTGTCGCGTTGGTGGAGACCGATGCTTGGCTCGTCGAGGATGTAGAGCACATTGACGAGCTGGCTTCCTATCTGGGTGGCCAAGCGGATACGCTGGCTTTCACCGCCGGAGAGACTGGCCGACTGCCTGTTAAGCGACAGATAATCGAGTCCCACTTCCAGAAGAAAGTTGACGCGGCTCCTGAGTTCCTTGACTATCTCGGTGGCTATCTGCCTGTTCTGGTCGTCCATGTGTTCCTCCACGTGTTCCAGCCATTCTTTTAAATCAGCAATGTCGAGACTTGCAACCTCGGAGATGTTCTTGTCCCATATCTTGAACGAGAGCGATTCCCGTTTCAGTCGCTGCCCGTGACACTCCGGACACACGGCCTCTGCCATGAACTGTTCGGCCCACTTCTGGCCTGCAGCACTGTCGTCACTCTCCATGACATACTTCAGATATTTAATGACTCCGTCGAATGAAATGAAATAATCGGTCGATGTATGAACAAGTTCCTTTGAAATCTTCAGGTTCTCCAGCGAGCCGTACAGAATCTCGTCCATTGCCTCCTTGGGAATGTTTTTAACGGGCGTCTTCAAGGTGCAGTCGTATTGATGCAGAATGGCATCAATCTGCCAGAATATCATCTGGTTCTTATATTTGCCCAGTGGAGCAATGGCTCCTTCGTAGATACTCTGCTTGTTATCGGGTATAACCTTTTTGAGATCTATCTCGTTCACGTACCCCAGACCCTTGCAATGGGGGCAGGCACCTTCGGGCGAGTTGAACGAAAACATGTTGGGAGCGGGCTCACCATACGATATGCCGGTCACGGGGTCCATGAGTCGCTTTGAAAAGTTACGTATCTCGCCGGTGTCTTTGTCCATTATCATGAGTACGCCTTCGCCTTGTTTCATGGCCAGAGATACGGAGTGGCGAAGCCGCTCAGCATCGGCAGAACCTTCGGCGCCCTTCTGGGGCAGCTGCATCTTGTCGATAACGACCTCAATGTTGTGGTTCTTGTATCGGTCGACTTTCATTCCTCTGGATATTTCCTTGATTTCGCCGTCAACCCGGATGTAGAGATATCCCTTGCGCCTCATGCTCTCGAAGAGTTCGCGATAGTGTCCTTTGCGTTGGCGTACCAGCGGAGCGAGGATGAAGATACGCCTGCCGGCATACTCATCGAGTATCATGTCGTAAACTTTCTCTTCGGTGTATTTAACCATCTTTTCGCCGCTCATGTAGCTGTAGGCCGTTCCCGCCCGTGCGTAAAGCAGTCGCAGATAGTCGTATATCTCGGTAGTGGTGCCCACGGTAGAGCGCGGGTTCTTGTTCGTTGTTTTCTGTTCGATGCTGATAACAGGGCTGAGGCCCGTTATCTTGTCTACATCGGGTCGCTCCATGTTGCCCAGGAAGTTACGTGCATAGGCAGAAAAAGTCTCTATGTATCTTCTTTGGCCCTCGGCAAAAATGGTGTCGAAAGCCAATGACGACTTGCCCGAGCCGGACAATCCAGTAATTACTGTCAGTGAATTGCGGGGAATCATCACATCCACATTTTTCAGATTGTGTACGCGTGCGCCCCAAACATTAATCTTCTCGTCTTCTCTTTTCATCTTGTAGTCTACGTCCTAAATCTCTTGCCTTTATCCTGTGAACCTTAATCTATTGTCAGTCAGTTGTTTCTGTGTATCCTCTCAACAAGTTTACATCCTTCTTTATATTGAAGTTCCTGCCGTCAGCCCCCTTGGCTTTAACGAGACAAAAGTAGACGCCTTGCTTGACATCCTTGCCGTTAAAGGTACCGTCCCATCCTCCGGAAGGGTCACTCCATTCGTATATTTTCTGTCCCCAGCGGTTAAAGATGTAGGCATGAAATTCCACAATACTCTGATAGCCGGTTTTTGCTCTGTACACATCGTTAATGCCATCACCGTTGGGAGAGAAGGCATTGGGCATTTCGAGCTTGCTGTCGGATATGGAAACCGACATCGGGCCTGCCTCTTCCCAATATTCCCGGGCATATGCAACTGTGTCGTTGCCTTGGGTGAACGTGGCGTAACATACGATAAAGTTCACTCCGGCCTTGTTGAAAGTGAACTCCGTGTCCTGCTCGTACCTTATTAGATAGGGGTTGCTGGCATTTCCTTCGGTATAGAAGCGCCATTCGTAGTGGGCATTCCAGGAGCCTACATTCTCAGGATTGGCTTTGAAGATGCCTATAACGGGAGCGGAACCGGAGAAAGGGCTTTCTCCCTCTTCACCCGCCGAGTCTGTAAACTTGGCTGTGGGAGAGATGCCCGGTATATCTTGTGCGGTGATGCCAACAGAGTAAAACAGTGCCAGCAGTATCGTGAAGATGTGTTTAAAAATCATTTTCAAGTCCTATAATCATGCAAAGATAGCAAAAAGATTACAGATATAGAATTAGAGTTTAGAGTTTTTTTGTATTTTTGCAAATGAAAAATCAATTCGTGGATATGAAAAGAATACTAAGATATATGGTGCTGTTGCTCATGCTGGCAACGGCTGCTGAGTCGATGGCGCAGATAAACAAGTGGCGTGATGTCTATACGGCAAAGAAGAAAGATACCCTTTTCGGCATTGCCAGAAAATACGATATTACCGTTCCTGACTTGATGGAAGCCAATCCGGAGATGAAACAAACGGGTTATGAACTGAAGAAAGGCGACACGATTTTTATTCCTTTTGCGAAGAAGAGCGTACAGCCTGTTGCGACGCCCAAACAGACTAAAGCCGTTCCTGTTACGGGGCGGCAGATTAGGGTGGGCATCATGCTGCCCATTCACAATGTAGACGGCGATGGGCGTCGCATGGTGGAATATTACCGGGGCGTGCTGATGGCGTGTGACAGTTTACGCAGCATCGGCATTTCAACCGAAGTTCATACGTGGAACGTGCCCATTGACGCAGACATTCACCAGACATTGCTCGACAATGCTGCAAAGGAGTGCGACATCATCTTCGGCCCTCTCTACACCCATCAGGTAAAACCTTTGGGCGATTTCTGCAAGGCTAACGATATCAAGCTGGTGATTCCGTTCTCCATCAGCAGCGATGAAGTGACGCGTAACCCACAGATATTCCAGGTTTATCAGGAAGAAGACAATCTCAACAATGATGCCATCAACGCTTTCCTTTCCCGCTTCCCCAAACATCACCCCGTGTTTATAGACTGCAACGACAAGACGAGCAAGAAGGGTGTCTTCACCATGGGGCTGCGTGCCCAGCTTGAGAAGAAAGGTATCAGGTATAATGTTACCAATACGGCGAGCAGCGAGGAGATGTTTGCCAAGGCCTTCTCGCGTACGCAACCCAACATTGTGGTTCTGAACACCGGGCGTTCACCGGAGTTGAATGTGGCGCTCGCCAAAATAAACGGACTGACAACAAATTATCCCGGCATAGTTGTTACCCTGTTCGGTTATAACGAATGGCTCATGTACACAGAGCAGAACTTGAACAACTTCTTCAAGTTCGACACCTATATACCCTCTACCTATTATTATAATGCACTTTCGCCAAGGACGCAAGGTTTCGAGAAGAACTTCAGGCGTTGGTTCAAGACCGACCTGCAGTATGCCTATCCGCGTTTCGCGTTGACGGGTTACGATCAGGCCATGTTCTTTTTGCGCGGCTTGCACAAATACGGAAAGAACTTTACTGGCAGCAGAGCAGAAAATGTCTACATGCCCATGCAGACTCCCTTGTACTTCAAACAGGTAGGGCAGGGCGGCTACCAGAATGCCAATTTCCAGTTAATTCATTACACCTACAACCATAATATAGAATCGGTTAACTATTGATAGCTGTAGAATGACCAATCGAATAAAAACTTGCTTGATGGCATTAGCCGGCCTGCTGGCTATTCAAACCACAGCAGCACAGATAGGCGAACATCGCAATGACTTCGCTGTCGGCGTCAACGGAGGCTATGTGCTCAGTAATGTACGTTTCACTCCGAAGGTTCCCCAAGGCTACCACGGTGGTTTCACGGGTGGTTTATCGTTGCGCTATGTCTGTGAGAAGTACTTCAGCACCATCTGCTCGGTATATGCAGAAGTAAACTATGCCCAGTTGGGATGGAAGGAAGACATCCGTACCGTTACCGACGAGCCAGTCATCAACGGAACTACCGGTGTGGCCGAAGCCTACAGCCGAACCATTAACTACGTGCAGGTACCTGTATTTGCACACTTGGCATGGGGCAGAGAAGACCGAGGCTTCAATTTTTTTGTGAACTTGGGGCCCCAGTTTGGCTTTTATTTGAGCGAAAGTACGGATGCAAACTTTACTCTCGAGCAGCGAAATGCCGCCGACAGAGCCGTGAACGTAGTGGCTCAGGACACAATGGCTGTAGAGAAGAAGTTCGACTATGGCATCGCTGTAGGTCTCGGAACAGAGTACAGTATTCCCAAAGCAGGCCATCTGCTGCTTGAGGCCCGCTACTATTATGGGCTCGGAAACATATACGGAGACACAAAACGCGATTTCTTCGGAAGTTCTAATTATGGGAATATTGTCGTGAAGTTGAGCTATCTGTTTGATATAACAAAAACCAAGAAATAATCATAAACTTAAACCTTTAATATTATGTTTGAAAATCAACCCAAAGGTCTTTATGCGTTGGCATTGGCCAACACAGGCGAGCGATTTGGTTATTACACCATGATTGCCGTCTTTGCCTTGTTTCTCCGAGCAAATTTCGGACTTGCTCCCGGTACAGCCGGACTTATCTACAGCATCTTTCTGGCTTTGGTGTATGTCATGCCGTTGGTGGGCGGAGCTCTTGCCGATAAGTTCGGTTATGGCAAGATGGTTACAGCCGGTGTGCTTGTAATGTTTGCCGGCTATCTCTTTCTGAGTATTCCATTGGGCAGAGATACCTTTGCCATGGTATGTATGTTGGCAGCATTGGTCTTCATCAGTTTTGGAACAGGCCTGTTTAAAGGCAACCTTCAGGTAATGGTGGGCAACTTGTATGACGAGCCCCAATACTCCAAACAGCGTGACAGCGGCTTCTCCATCTTCTATATGGCCATCAACATTGGTGCGCTGTTTGCACCAACGGCAGCCGTTAAGATTAAGGAATGGGCAGAAAGTATCGGCTATGCCAGCAATGATGCCTATCATTTCTCGTTCGCTGTAGCCTGCGCATCACTCATTCTTTCCATAGCCATTTATTACGGTTTCCGTTCCACTTTCCGTCATGTAGAGGGCAACTCAAAGCAGAATGCCGTTGCCGAAGGCGAAGTGCAAGAACTGTCAAAGCAGGAAACCAAGGAACGCATCATCGCACTTTGTCTTGTATTTGCAGTGGTTGTCTTCTTCTGGATGGCTTTCCATCAGAACGGATTGACCCTTACCTATTTTGCCAATGAGTTCGTTAAGCCGACATCAGAGGGCATTCAGAGCATGGCTTTTGATGTTGTTAATCTGGTAATGATTATCTTCATTGTGTACGGCTTGTTTGGTTTCTTCCAGAGCAAGACCGGCAAAGGGAAGGGTATTGCTACTGCCGTGATACTTGCTGCGTGTACAGTATTGTATTATAAGTACACCCGGATATCAGGTGCTGTTGAAGTCAGCGCTCCCATCTTCCAGCAGTTCAACCCCTTCTATGTGGTTGCGCTGACACCAGTCAGCATGAGTATATTCAGCTATCTGGCCTCAAAAGGCAAAGAACCTTCAGCTCCTCGTAAGATTGCCTATGGCATGTTGGTGGCCGGTTCGGCTTACGGACTTATGATTTTAGCTTCTGTCGGTTTGCTTACCCCCGATGCACAGGCAGCCGCCGGCGACAATGCAACCTTTACATCGGCCAACTGGCTGATTGGTACTTACCTGATACTTACCTTCGGCGAGTTGCTTTTGAGCCCCATGGGCATCAGTTTCGTGAGCAAGGTGGCTCCTCCAAAGTACAAAGGTTTGATGATGGGAGGCTGGTTTGTTGCCACCGCTTTCGGCAATATGCTTGTTTCCGTAGGTGGTTTCCTGTGGGGTGGACTGCCTCTGTGGACGGTTTGGCTCGTCTTCATCGTGCTCTGCTTGCTGTCGTTCGTCTTTATGATGGCTATCATGAAGAAGCTCGAGAAAGTTTGCTGATGCGGCTCTTAGAAGTGTATAAATCCCTTGCATGTTTCCTTGAAATACGGAAAGTGCAAGGGATTTTTCTTTTCGTAGTGTTCGTCTTTAACTCATAAATGCCGGCTGTGACAGTAAAACTATGATTAACAAAATAACCAGACAGAAACTTTAAGCAGCTAAATACACAGAAATTTGAAGATTTTCCTGCTTTTGTTTTGCCAATTCAATTTTAAATCTTAGTTTTGCCAAACTATTAGAATGACCATGTGTATTATTGCCTGAAGCTAAAACCTAAAAACATAAATAAGTACATGCGATTTCTTACAGGACAAGCATTACAGTCAACTTGTGATGGGAATACTTTCAAGTCGATATATAAAAGGATTAAAGAATAGATTTTTGTCAGAACCTTAAAAGCATCGAGCAATATGCTTTATACCAAGCGCCCCGTTATTTATACGGGTTTGCGCTTTGGAAGTTTGCTATCTATTATTACTAAAATATACAAACAATGAAGAACTTTACCTTGATAGCCTTGACTTTGTTGCTCTCGGCAACAGCTCAGGCTCAGCTCTACAAGGATTTGCCTAAAGGAGATTATTACCCCGGCTATAATCCTGTGGTGAAACCAGACGCCTCGCTTTCCCTTCGCAGGCAGCGCATGAGTCGTGCCCCTGGTGCTGAAGCTGCTTACCCTGACCATTGGAACACCGGCGCACAGCGCTATTTCCCGCCAATCTTCTCACAAGGCGGCTATGGTTCGTGCGGAGTAAGCTCGCACGTGGGCTACATGATGACTTCGGAACTGAACGCCTGGCAAAATACCGACGCATCGTTGCCCGAGAACCAGCTTACCCCCATGTTTGAATACCCTTTCACCTATAACGGGCCGGGCAAGGATGATATGGCTTTGTATGTAGGCTTCCCCACTGCCGATGTGTACGGCGGACGCTACGAGAGCAGCATTTATATGCCTTCGGAGCACAAAGGCTCCAATTGGAGTTGGATGCAGGGTTACAAGAGCTTTTACAATGCCATGCTGCACCGCATCAGTTATGCCTCGAACTTTCCGGAGTCAACAAACACCGAGGAGGGGCGAGCTGCCGTGAAAGCATATCTGTATAATCATAACGGAGACGAAACCTTTGGCGGTCGTGGTGGAACGGCGTGCGTGGGTGTTGGCATTGCCAGTAGTGGCCTTGCCACGGTGCCGGCCTCTGATATCAACAGAGCCAACGGCTTTGTAGGCCAACGCTATTTGGAACATTGGAATATAGGCTCGGGTAATTACGACCACGCCATGTGTATGGTAGGATACGATGACCGCATACAGTTTGACCTCGATGGCAACGGACAAGTGGGGGAGATTACCAACACCCTTGGACAGAATGAGAACGGAGCCTGGATTATGGCGCAGAGTTATGGCGCGGGCTGGGGTAACGCCGGATTTGTTTACTGCCCGTATGCGCTTGACGGCGGTGTGAGCCAAGAGGTAACAACCCCTGCCGGCAAAAAGGCATACAAACAGTATGGCGGTTGGCAGCCCTATGTGTACCATTACCGCACAGACTATACACCTTTGCGTACAATGAAAGTGCTTATGGACTACTCCAAACGCTCTGAGATAAGCGTCGTAGCCGGTGTGGCTCAAGACACCGCGGCAGCAAAACCCGAGAAAACATTCCAATTTGCTTATATCAACTATACGGGCGACGGCGATGGCGACGGCAAAGATGCTGCCACTCCGCTTTTAGGAACATGGAATGACGGAATTTCGCATACAGAACCTATGGAGTTCGGCATCGACCTTACCGATTTAACCGATGGATTAGACAGCAGCCGGCCGTTGAAGTATTTTTTGATAGTTAATTCAAAATCAACTGCCGACGGCAACGGACACATCCATGCGGCCAGCATCATTGACTATGAGTTCAACAAGCTTGGCGTGGAATTTCCTTTAGACAGCAAGAACGTGGAAATTCAGACGGCCGGCAAACAAACCATTATCAGTGTTGTGGTGAAGGGAGAACCCTTGCATGCGCCTACCAACCTCACCCTCTCTGGCAACCAGCTCTCATGGACTGCTCCTACGGGTACACCCTATATTCCCACCTCTTATTATATATACAGGGATGACAATAAAGTAGGAGAAAGCACCAGCACTAACTTTACCACTGATGGAACTGCCGGAAGCTATTGCGTGAAGGCTGCTTACATGATAAATGGTACAGAACATTTATCGGCGGCAAGCAACCTAGTGGGTGCCTCGTCAGCACTGACAGCGGAGCAAGCCTATGACAACAACGCTCTGGCTTTTGAGAGTGGTAAGTTCTTTGTGCCGGATGTTGTAAACGAGGCGCACGACAGCTACACGGTTGAAATGTGGCTCAATCCCAACAAGTTGATTAACTGGGCCGATTTTATGTTCCACAATTTGTGGGGCGCTAAATACCTGATGCACACCTCGGCAGACGGTAGCATATCAGCGGGCTGGAACAACAATACAGATAGAATCGATACGCCTGCCAACACCCTTGTTGTTGGCAAATGGACTCACATTGCTCTCGTTATAGAAGGTAACAACCACCGCATTTATGCCGACGGAAACCTTGTGGCCGAAGGGCAAGGCAGCGTGAGCGGGTTCCCCGCTTATTGGGCCGGACGCCTTTATTTTGGAGATAAGAATTCACTCAACGGCACCATTGATGAGTTGAGGCTGTGGACCTGTGCACGCTCGGCCGCCGACATCAAGGAAAACATGCACCAGCCCATTGCCGACCCCACGCACACACCCAACTTGCAGGCTTACTTCAAAATGGATACTTATGACAAGGACGGCAAGACATACATAAAAGACTGGGTAGGCGGACATGATGCCGAAATTTTAGGCGGTACCCGAACTGCAGCACAAACCAACGGCGCCACGATAAGCCGCGATAGCCAGCCCGTAGCAATAATACAGGCACCGGCCAAGGCCGTAATGGGCGAGCCGATAAGCATTCAGGCCGCAACAAGCGTGGCTACCACGGCATATACATGGACTGCCACCAATGCTGTTCCTGCTACCTCCACGCTGCGCGTGCCTACCTTTACTTTCAATAAAACAGGCATACAAACGCTGAAACTCAAAACCACAGACCTCTCCGGAGCTACGGCCGAGGCCGAAGCTACGATTGAAATAGAGCAAATTATGCCTACCGCTGATTTTGTGTTGAGCAGCGAAGGAACCACGGGCAACGACCGAATTAGCTTTATAGCCCAAAACAAGGCTCCCGGCTGTACTTACCTGTGGAGCATGCCAGGTGCCGACAACGAAACGGCCTCTACGGCCAATGCCAGCGCCAGCTACGCTACGATGGGCACGAAGAAAGTAACCCTCACTGTTACCGGCCCCGACGGAGCAACGTACACCTCAACCCAAAGTTTCGAGGTGCGTAAGAGTACGCCGGCTACGGCTTACCAGATAACTCCGCAAGTGGTGGTGAAAGGCAGTCCGGTGCAGCTTACCGACCAGAGTGGTTATGCGCCCACGTCGTGGAAATGGAGTTTCAGGAGCAGCAACAGCTACTTTGCCTTTGTCGGCAAAGAGGGCGAGATAACCCCCGAAGTTCCCGGTATCTACACCCTCACCTATACGGTTGGCAACGAGATAGGAAACTCTTCCATAACAGCAAACCGCGCGCTGATAGTATGCAATGCAGCTTCTGAGACGGGGCTCAACTTCTACGAAGGCGGTTCGCAGCGCATGGATGCCACCTTATCTGCTGCTCCATTTGGGGCATGGACAATAGATTATTGGCTCAACCCATTGCAGTTGAGTAACAGTTCGCTGGGAATACAGACTGCGGACAGCAATGGAGCAGCTGGCATGAAGATTGTTTCAGATGCCAGCGGCAATGTAAAACTAAGCTTCGGCGAGGCATCAGCATCGGCCGACGGCTTCTATATCCCTGGCGAGTGGCATCATTATGCCATTACGCACAGCGGAACTACTGTCAGCTTCTATCGTGACGGAACGCAAGTGGGCACCACTATTGATATAGGTGTGGCCGATTTCAGCAACGCGTTCACACAACTTACCCTCGGCGGAACCGCTGCTCCGATGAAAGGCAGCATCGACGAACTGCGCGTATGGAACCGTGCGCTCAGTCAAAACAATCTGCGTGAAGTGGCTGTAGCCCCTATCAGCGATGTCAATGCAGCTATGCAGAACCGGGGCTTGCTGGCCTACTGGCAGTTTAACCAGCCCGACGGCAATGCCGTTGATGCCTGCGGACATGCCGAAGGAAAGCTCACGGGATTTGCCAACACGGTGAACTATTACACCGAGTCCAAAGGTGTGTTCGCCCTGAACTTCGACCCGGCCGCCAACGAGCCTGTCGTAGGCGAGTTGTTGGCCAAGAGCAATTTCTCTTTTGTATCGGTGAGCGATTATGACAGTTCAGAGAATGCCACCGGCAACCAAGCCATAGACGCCGACGAGAAAACCTTCTGGCACTCTAAATGGGAGGGTGGAGAAACGGTTTATCCGCACAGCATCACCCTGAAACGTACCGACTGCGACACCTTGCGCACCCTGCAGTTCTGTTATGCAAGGGCCGACCGCTACCGTGCAGCCAATGTTACGGTAGAGCAGAGCGCCGACAATGTTAACTGGCAGGTGCTCGACAGCGACCATGTGCTCTTCAGTTTCGCCCAGCAAAACATGGTGCTGGCCCAGCCTGCAACCGCTCCCTATGTGCGCATTACCTTTAACAGCGGCATTACCGGAGGCAATTTGCTGTGCCTCAATGAAATCAATTTCTATGGTACAAAGCACAACACATCTAATGGCATCAGCGTTCTGCAAGGCACGGAGACTGGCCCGCAGGTAATATACGACCTGCAAGGGCGCCGTGTTAACAGGCCGTTGCTGCCCGGAATTTATATCATAAACGGCAAAAAACAAATCGTTCGGTAATACGGTTCATACAGAAAAGGCACCGCAGCCATCTCTTTACAACAGGAGAGAAGGCTGCGGTTTCTTTTGTATTTCATACATTACCAGGTCTTACCAGATAGTGGTAAAGCGTTTACCAGATAGTGGTAAAGCGTTTACCAGATAGTGGTAAAGCGTTTACCAGATAGTGGTAAAGGCATTACCAGATACATGTAGAGGCATTACCAGATACATGTAGAGGCATTACCAGATAGGTGTAGATAGTTGGTAAAATAGCTGGCTTGTCGTTAAACACTAAGTGCTTCCGGTAAAAAGGCATCTGGCAACAAAGAAAAACGGCAGCCGACAGGTGTCTTTTGCATTCACCCCAAATCCGCTCATCATACACAATTTGAGGCCGTTGCCGTCATCCTTCCTCCCGGATGTTGGCCTGCTCCAAACCGTAATTGTGCTTCCTGTCGGCCATCAGCAAGATGGCGGCCACCACGGCAGCTGCCAGAGCGAACCCTGCAAAGATGAGAATGGGGACAAAATAGTCAACATGGCCGGTTTCGGCAGCCGTGTAATCATCGATGACATGGCCCACCCAAATGGGCACGAGCATGAGCCCGATGTTCTGAATGTAGTAGATAATGCTGTAGGCTGTGCCCAACTGCCTGAGCGGCACTATCTTGGGAACCGACGGCCACATGGCACTCGGCACGAGCGAGAATGCTACGCCGACCAAAACCATCAGGAACAGCGCAAACCAACTGGTGTTGATGATGGGCAGAGCCAGGCACAGATGGCACACGGCGAGCAGCAGGCAGCCTATAAGCATCAGCCGGGCGCCGTGGCCCAGGCGGTCGTACAGGTTGCCGAAGAACGGGGTCAGCACGATGGTACCGTAGGGAATGGCGGAAACTATCAATCCGGCCGTAACTTCGGCCACGCCGTACTTGTTGATGAGCAGGTCGGTTGCAAACTTCATGAACGGGCGGATGGAGCTGTAAAAGAGCATGCAGAGGATGGCGATGAGCCAGAAACCGGGATTGCGGAGCACGGTCATGAAGTCGCTGAGTGAGAAACTCTCGTCCTTGATGGGCTGTGTCTGCGGGGCCGCCACCCGTGCAGCGAGGTTGCCGCCTGCGGCCTTATCGAACCTGCGGTCCATGAACACATAGAGAATGAACATCGCGAAACCGAGCAGCAACACGATGGCTCCGGCAAGCAGTGGTGCCGGGAGGCCGTAGCTGAGTGCGATGAGCGGACTGAAACTCAGGGCCGATGCCGTGCCCAGTCGGGCCATGGCCACCTGCACACCCATAGCCGAAGCCAGCTCGTGACCGGTAAACCACTTGGTTACAATCTTCGAGACGGTGATGCCCGTGATGTCGCAACCCATGCCAAAGAGGCCGAAGCCCAATGCCGCTATCAGCACCTGGAGTTTGATGTGGGCAGGAATGAGGCCGAAGAGGGTGAAGGGCAGGTTGGCATAAGTAGCGGGCGAAATGGCCGTAACGGCATAGTAGTTGATGGCCGAACCCAGCAGCATAACGCCCGTAGCCAGCAAGCCGGTGAAGCGGATGCCGAACCTGTCGAGTATGATGCCGCCCAGAAACAGCATGAGCAGGAAGATGTTGAAGATGGAATAGCTGCCGGCATAAAATCCGTATTCGGTAGCCGTCCAGCCCATTCCGCCCTCATCGACCGGAGCTTTGAGTTGAGTGGAGAGAGGGGAGATGATATCCCAGAACACGTAACCCATCATCATGACAAAGGCTACGATGAAAAGAACGCCCCAGCGCTTGCGCCTTGAGACGGACAGAGAAGAAATCCCGTCAGGTATGCCCGGCTCTACGGATGTTGAACGGATGGAACTGTGGTTGCCTGTTTGCCTTTCCATAATTTGCTATCATCAACATCCATTCGGCGGGACGGCTGCCTGACGGGATTTCGGTGAATTAATCTTTGATGTTCGGTTCTTCGAGACCGAGGCCTTTCTTCTTGTCTACAATCTTCAGAATGAGACCGATGACGAGCGCCGCAATGCCCAGGCAGGCCAGCATGACCAGCGGAGCAGTATAGTCGAGCTGGGTGGCATCGGTTACGCCGGGGTTGGTCTTGTCGAGTACCTTGCCGATGAGGAGGGGGAACAGCCATAAACCGATGTTCTGTATCCAGAAGATGAGCGCGTAGGCCGAGCCTATTATCTTGGCGTCAACGAGCTTTGGCACGCTGGGCCAGAGGGCTGCCGGAACGAGTGAGAACGATGCACCCAGCACCAGAATGGTGAGGTAGGCCACAACCACACCGCCCACATCGTTACCCTTGAAGCCGGGTAGCACGAAGGCGAACGTAAGATGGCAGGCGATGAGCAGCAGCGAACCCAGGACGAGCATGGAGGCAGCCTTGCCCTTGTGGTCAACGTAGTTGCCCAGAATTGGCGTGATGCCCACGGCCAGCAGCGGGAATACGGCAAAGATACTCTCGGCCGACTGGCGCATGTAGCCCATGTAGCAGTAGGTTATGAGCAGGAGAACCGAGAGGGTGAGCAGCGAGTATTTCACTTTTGCCTTCTTCATGAAGTTGCTCATGAAGGCGGTTGCAGCCACCAAAATCATGATGAGGTACTGGATGATGGTTACCTCGGAAGAAGCCCAGAATGATTCTGCGGGTACTTCACGGAACGTGAGGTTGCACTGCAGCATGTTGACTGCATACTTCTGGAAGGGGAAAATGGCGGAATAATAGAGTACGCACAGCAGCGAAACAAGCCAGAAGCCGCTGCTCTTGAGTATCTGCCCGATGTCGCTGATCTTGAACGGGTCGTCTTTCTCTTCTGCCTCTCCGGTCTGTGCATCCAGCTTCTTGTCCATGAAGAAGTAAACAACAAACATAATCAGGGCGATACACAGCAGTACAACTCCGAACGCTACCGAACGGGACACGTCAACTACGCCGCCCAGCTTGGCAAAGAACGGTGAGAATATCATGCAGGTGGCTACGCCCAGACGGGCCAAGGCCATCTCCGAACCCATGGCGAGCGCCATCTCGCGACCTTTGAACCACTTTACTATACCGCGGCTTACGGTGATGCCCCCCATCTCGGCTCCGCAGCCGAAAATCATGAAACCGCAGGCAGCCAGCTTGGCAGAGGCGGGCATGCCCTCATAGAAAGGCGATACGCCTAACTGTTCGAAGACGGGAATGTGGTTAAGGTTATTGGTGAACCAGGCCTCCAGTCCGCTTCCCATAAAACTCTTGCTGATGGCATAGTACTTGATGCAGGCACCTACCAACATCACCGCTCCCGAGAGCACCGCCGTAAAGCGAACGCCCATCTTGTCGAGAATGATACCTGCGAAGATAAGGAAGAACACGAAAACATTGAGGAATGTTTCGGCTCCCTGCATGGTACCGAAAGCGGTGGAATCCCATCCCCGCTGGGTGAGCATCAGGTCCTTGATGGGGGAGAGGATGTCCATGAAGATGTAGGCACAGAACATGGCCAGTGCCAATAGTAAGAGCGCCGTCCAGCGAAGGGCAGCGGAATCTCTGAGTGTTTTTTGAATTTGCTCTGTCATAATTTAATATTTTATCTCTCAAATCTTATTTTTTGAGCCACTTGTCAAGCCAACTGAAGAAGGTGCGCTGCCACTGCACACCGTTCTGAGGCTTGAGAACCCAGTGGTTTTCGTCGGGGAAAAGCAGTAGTTCTGCCGGGATGCCTCTCATGCGAGCTGCATTGAAAGCTCCGAAACCCTGGTTGGCATTGATGCGGTAGTCCTTCTCGCCGTGGATACACAGGATGGGGGTGTCCCACTTGTCGACAAACTTGTGAGGGCTGTTGGCGTAGGTACGCTTGGCCCGGTCGGTCATGTCTTTATTCCAGTAGGCATCGTCGTACTCCCAGTTGGAGAACCAAGCCTCTTCAGTATCGGTGTACATGGACTCCAGATTGAATGCACCGTCGTGGGCTATGAAAGCCTTGAAGCGCTTGTCATGGTGCCCGGCCAGATAGTAAACGGAGAAACCACCGAAGCTGGCACCAACGCATCCCAAGCGGTCTTTGTCGACAAAGGGAAGCGTACAGGCATCATCAATGGCGCTCAGGTAATCGTTCATGCACTGTCCTGTCCAGTCACCGGAAACTTCTTCGTTCCACTCGGAACCGAAACCTGGCAGACCGCGGCGGTTTGGTGCAACGACTACATAGCCGTTTGCGGCCATTATCTGGAAGTTCCAGCGGTAACTCCAGAATTGCGAAACCGGGCTTTGTGGGCCGCCCTCGCAAAAGAGAAGCGTAGGATATTTCTTGTTTGCATCGAAGTGTGGAGGCAGGATAATCCATACCAGCATGTCTTTGCCGTCGGTGGTCTTTACCCAGCGCTGCTGCGTTTTGCCTAATGCCAGCTGGTCGTAGATATGTTTATTTTCAAAGGTAAGCTGCTGCACCTTTGCCTGTTTCTCCTTGCCGGGCTTTATCAGGTAAAGTTCGTCGGCCGACTGGTGACTGTGCCGCGAAGCCAACAGCTGCTTGCCGTCGTTGAGCAGTTGGACAGAACCATAATCAAACCATCCGTCGGTAACTTGTGTAACTTCTCCTTTAAGATTGGTTTTCCATATCATCTCTGTGGCATGCCATACACCCAGGAAGTAGAGTTCTTTGGAGTTGGAAGCCCAAGTGTAATCGTCTACATTGGAGTCGAATTGCTCTGTCACGTAATTTTTTGCTCCGGTCTTGAGGTTATAGACACACAGACGATTGCGATCGCTTTCGTATCCGTCGCGTTTCATGCTCATCCATGCTACATACTGACCATCGGGAGAGAAGCGGGGGTTGACATCGTAACCTACGTTCAGGTCGCCGTTCTGCTTGTTTACCACTTGGGTAGCCAGCGTCTTGGTAGGGTCTACTTTCGGACTCTTGTAGCCTTCGGGCTTGCAAAGGTTCTTAGTCTCGCGGCTCTCTATATTATATAGGTATATGTCAGCATCGGTGGAGATAGCATACTCTACACCTTCTTTCTTTCGGCTTGTATAGGCAATGCTCTTGGAATCAGTGCTCCATGCAATCTGCTCTATGCCTCCGAACGGTGCCAGTGGGCTTTCGTATGGTTCGCCTTTCATGATATCGATATCGTTTCCTACGTTGTTGCCATTTACTTCGGCCAGGAACGGATGTGCGATGGTCTCGACATAATGATCCCAGTGGCGGTAATTCATGTCGGTGATAATTCTTCCCGAGGCGAGAGGCAGGTCGGATGGGTTTTCTTTAATGGTGCCGTGATAGGGTATCGACTTGATGAGCACGACATGCTTCTCGTCGGGTGAAAAGCGGAAGCCCTCAATGTCAGTTTCCGAATTGGTGAGCTTTTGGCGACCGGAGCCGTCGGGATTCATTTTCCACAGTTGTCCTTCGCGAAGGAAAGCTATCTTTTGCCCTTTCTCTATCCAGGCTGCATCGGTTTCATTCTTGCTGTCAGTGGTTAGTTGCTTTTGGCTTTTACCGTCAGCATTCATGACATACAGCACAGTGTGACTTTTGTTTTGAGCCACGCTGTAGTATGAAACCTGATAGGCAATTCGCTTGCCGTCGGGCGAAGCTGCACTGCCGCCGATGCGCCCCATTGCCCAAAGAGCTTCGGGAGTCATCGTGTCGCTTTGCAATTGGATATTATTCTTACCAATCATATTCTGCGCATTCATGCTGCTGCATGCCATGAGGGCTGCTGCAACTATTGTCATAGCTTTGTGCATCTGTACTGTTCTTATAGTTTACGTTTCTTCCTGTCGAGTTCTTCACGCTTGCGCTGAAGCTCTTCCTGCTGCTGTTGCATGGCCTGCAGGCGTGCAGCAAGGCCTTTCATCTTCTGCGGATTGTTGGCATTCTCCTTGTAGCGAGACTCCAGGATGGCCAGAAGTTTAGCGTCGTTTGTGGTGTGACGGAGTGTCCACATGATAGCGGCACTGAAGAAAAGGCTGATGAAATAGTAGAAGTTAAGCCCCGAAGAATAGTCGTTGAAGATAAAGAAGAACATCAGCGGCATGAGGTACATCATCCACTGCATCATCTTCATCTGTTCTGCTTGCTGACCTACCATCTGATCCTTCTGCTGTTGCATGGTGAACCATGAATACAGAATCTGTGCTCCGCAGAACAGAATGCAGGTGAGGCTCAGGTGGTCACCAATCAGCCAAATGTTCTTGTTCCATTCCCAAATGGGGTCGTACGTTGAGAGATCCTTCATCCACAAGAAACTCTGTCCGCGAAGTTGGATAGCATTCGGCACAAAGTTGAACATGGCAATCCAGATAGGCATTTGTATGAGCATAGGCAGACAACCGCTCAGTGGCGACACACCATATTTGGCATATTCCGCCATCATTGCCTGCTGTTTCTGCATCTGGTCTTCCGGTTTGTTGTATTGTGCTGTGGCTTCATCCAACTTTGGTTTGAGTACACGCATCTTTGCGGAGCTCATGTAGCTCTTCTTTACCATCGGGAAGGTGATAACCTTCAGCAACATTGTAATGAGAATGAGCACAATACCCATGGGGAAAATCTTGCTGAGCCAGTCGAACACGTAGATAGTGAACCATCTGTTGATAATTCGGAATAGTGGCCATCCGAGGTAAACCAGGCGTTGCAACTGCAGGTCTTTGCCGAATGAGCTTTCCTTTTCAACCTTCTGGAGCAGACGGAAATCGTTGGGGCCATAGTAGAAATCAAACTCCGACGGTGTGTTACCAGTGGGATCGAAGAATGTCTTCATTTTGGCTTGGTAGGTTTTCAGATAGCCGGAGCCTTTCTCGTGGGGGATACTGGTCATCAAGGACTTCTGCTGAAAGTCGTTCTTGGCTATCATTACGGCAGAGAAAAATTGATTTTTGAATGCTACCCAATCAATTTTTTCTTCTATCTCCTTATCCTTGACTTCCTTTGATTCGTTGAGATAGTCAGTTCCTCCTTCAACATCATGATAGGTGAGGGTGGCGTAGCGGTTTTCAAAAGTGTAGCCTTTCTCCTGTTGCCTGCATTTATCAAGCCAGTTTACATCCATGGTCGAGGTGTTTGGGGCAAAGATACCAGCCATGCCGATAGCATTCATCTTCATGTGCAGTATATAGTTTTTGCCCAGCGTATAGCTTATGACAATACTCTTGCCTGTACCGGCCTGAGCTGTGAAAACTACCGACGAGTCAGTAATTTCCGACGGTTGGAAGTACAGATCTTGTGTGCTGATGTTCACTTCTTTAGCCGTAAGGGTATAGTTTAGACTTTGGTCTTTCTCGTCAAAGAGCGTGAGTTGTTTGTTGCCCAAACGGTCTCCGTAGCCTTTGATGACAGCTTTCTCTACCGTTGCTCCCTTGGAACTGAATGTCAACTCGACAGCTTTGTTTTTTAAGACAATATTTTGCTGCTGTCCTGTAAGTGCTGCATGGAACAGAGCTGTGGTATCTTCAAGCACCTTGGTCTTGACTGCCGTTTGCCTGGCAGCTGCCTCCATCTGTTTTTGTTTCTCTGCTTTTTGTCTGGCAACTTGGGCAATAGAATCCTGAACGAAAGCTGCTCTCTGTTCTTCTGCCGATGGTTGGCTCCACCAACTGAACCCAATCAGTACCACTGCAATCAGCACAAAACCGATGATAGTGTTTTTATCCATTTCTTTTTTATGATTTATCCACAAGCCTTCGCTCCCGTTTTGATTTCAGACCCCAGTGAGTCTTATATCAAGGAGTAAAGGTTTATGGACGATATTGATATTATTTTTTATTCTTGATTGCTGTTTTCACGAAGTCTACAAATAAGGGATGCGGCTTGAGAACTGTGCTTTGATATTCCGGATGGAATTGAGTTCCGATGTACCATTTAAGTCCCGGGATTTCTACTATCTCCACTAAATCGCTTTCCGGATTCCGTCCAACGCACATCATGCCGGCCTTCTCGTATTCCTTTTGATAATCGTTATTGAATTCATAGCGGTGTCTGTGGCGTTCCTGTATGTGCTCTTTTTTGTAGATGTCGAACACTCGTGAGCCTTGTCTCAATACACACTCATAGGCACCCAAACGCATTGTGCCACCCATGTTTGTGATATTTTTCTGTTCCTCCATGATGTCAATTACGTTGTATTCCGTCTTTTCGTCAATTTCCCGGCTGTTGGCATTGGCATATCCCAAAACATTGCGGGCAAATTCAATAACCATCATCTGCATGCCCAAGCAGATGCCAAATGTCGGAATATCGTGGGAGCGTGTATAGTGGGCAGCTATAATCTTTCCTTCGATACCTCTCTGGCCGAATCCCGGACAGATGACGATGCCGTCCAGACCATCCAGCTTCTCACCGACATTCTCCTCTGTGAGGCCTTCTGAATTGATAAAGGTGATAATGGTCTTGTGGTCATTATAGGTTCCGGCCTGCGAGAGGCTCTCACGAATGCTCTTGTAAGCATCCTGCAAATCATATTTGCCAACAAGACCTATATGCACTTCTTCCGTAGCTTTGTTCCTGCGTTCCAGAAAAGCCTTCCAAGGACCCAGGGTGGGCTTCTCGCCTATAGGTTCTCCTACTTTGCGGAGGATAGCCTGATCCAAGCCTTGGTCCTGCATGTTTACCGGAACTTCGTAGATGCTTGGCAAGTCTTCACTCTGTATAACACAGTCAAAATCTACGTTACAGAAAGCTGCAACCTTCTTACGTAGTGCATCGCTCAGATGCTTCTCGGTTCTCAGAATGAGAATATCGGGCTGGATACCTACACTCTGCAGCTCTTTGACAGAGTGCTGGGTTGGCTTTGTTTTCAGCTCGTCGGCTGCTTTCAGATAGGGAACATAGGTTAAGTGTACGTTGATAGCATTCTTGCCGAGTTCCCATTTCAACTGTCTGATAGCCTCCATAAATGGTGCACTCTCAATGTCTCCAATGGTGCCGCCGATTTCGGTGATAACAAAGTCATAGTGATATTTCTTTCCCAGCAGCTTCACATTCCGCTTGATTTCATCCGTAATGTGAGGAACAACCTGGATAGTCTTGCCCAAATAGTCGCCACGTCGCTCCTTGTCAATCACAGCCTTGTAGATACGACCAGTGGTCAGCGAGTTAGCCTTGGTGGTCCTGATGTCTGTAAACCGCTCATAATGTCCCAAATCCAGGTCAGTTTCCATACCGTCGGTAGTTACGTAACATTCTCCGTGCTCGTAGGGATTCAGCGTTCCCGGGTCGATGTTGATATAAGGGTCGAATTTCTGGATGGTGATATTGTAACCTCTTGCTTGAAGAAGTTTCCCGATGGAAGAAGAGATAATTCCTTTGCCAAGCGATGATACTACTCCGCCTGTGACGAAGATATATTTTGTTTCAGCCACGATAGTGAAAATTAAATATTAAAGATGGTGCAAAATTACAATAAAAACATGAAACGGGCAAGCAACTCCCAACTTTTATTACTATCTTTGCAGCCAAATGCAAGAACTTGTTATGAAAGTAAAATATTTGTTCGTCTTGTCGTTTGTCCTGTGTTCTGTGTCTGCTGCGGCACAGGTGAGAAATCGTGTCTTCAACAGAGGTGTTGTCAGTTCAGCTTTTTCCGATCGCTATATGGATTCCCTGCGACAGGTTAATCAGCGGCTCGACAGCATTTATAACATATCCGTAGCCCGGCAGACAGCAGAAGGACGCTTGGAGAGCCAACGGTATTCTACATTATTTCTGCCACTCACTTTCTACAATGGTGTGGCCCATCAGTCTTTTTCTTTAGATGCTGATGTCTCCGATTTAGATAAGACTCTGCTTGGCATCTACCTGCACCGCCCCGAATTGATAAGCAATACAGAGAGCCAACTCGACCGCATAAACATAATAGAGCCTGTAACCAAGAAGCAGAAAACGGAAACCAATATCGTAGAGAAAGTAGCTCCTGTACCTATAGAGCCTGATGTGATTCCGACGGAGGTGATGATTAAGAAGCCCAACTTCTGGACAATCTCTGGCGATTACTATCTGCAGTTCCTCCAGAACTACGTATCGTCCAATTGGTATAAAGGCGGTGAGAGCAACTACTCGGCTGTTGGCGCTGTAACACTGAATGCCAATTACAATAATAAACAGAAAGTAAAGTGGGAAAACAAGTTGGAAATGAAACTCGGTATGCAGGCCAGCCGTGGTGACACCCTGCACAGCATGAAAACTTCCGAAGATCTCTTGCGCTATACCAGCCGCTTAGGTCTGCAGGCAAGCACTCATTGGTACTACACGCTGCAGATGGTTGCGTACACCCAGTTCCTGCGCGGTTACAAGAGCAACGACAGCTTTGTTTATTCCGATTTTATGTCTCCGCTCAACGTGAACCTCTCACTTGGTATGGACTATACCGTGGAGTGGCTGAACAAGCGGCTCACGGGAACCATTCATTTGGCGCCGTTTGCCTACAACTTTAAATATGTTCAGCGCCTCGAACTGTCCACCCGTTACGGCCTGGACGAGGGCAAGCACGCGCTCAACGATATAGGTTCCGAATTCGATATCAACCTTTTGTGGAAGATGACCGACAACATCAGTTGGAAAACTCGCTTCTATGCCTACACGACTTATAAGCGTTCGGAATTAGAGTGGGAGAATACGTTCTCTTTCCAGTTCAACAAGTACATCTCCACCAACATCTTTGTTTATCCGCGTTTTGATGACGGAGCTTCGCGCGACGACCATCACGGTTTCTGGCAGCTGAAGGAGTATGCCTCCATTGGCTTTGCCTATTCGTTCTGACAGTAGCTGATTACAAACAAACAGGGAACCGTGTTGAGGCGCGGTTCCCTGTTTGCATTATGTGGGTTGTTACATTTGCGTATAGCCTTTTGCAAGTCCGCCGGCCGCCGTTTCCTTATAGAGCGACGGCAGGTCGTGCCCGGTCTGCTTCATGACGGCTACCACGCGGTCAAAACTCACCCGATGTTTACCGTCTGAAAAGGCGGAATAGAGATTGGAGTCCAGCGCCCGGCAGGCCGCGAAGGCATTGCGTTCTATGCACGGAATCTGCACCAGGCCGCACACGGGGTCGCAAGTCATGCCCAAATGATGCTCCAATCCCATCTCGGCAGCATACTCTATCTGAGCCGGACTGCCGCCAAACAGTTGGCAGGCTGCTGCCGACGCCATGGCACAAGCAACGCCCACCTCTCCTTGGCAGCCTACATCGGCTCCGCTGATAGAGGCGTTCTGTTTCACGATATTGCCGATAAGGCCGGCTGTAGCCAGCGCATGCAGAATGCGAGAGTCGCTGAAGTCGTGTCCTTTGGCCAGATGATAGAGCACTGCCGGCATAACACCGCACGAACCGCAGGTGGGCGCCGTGACGATAGTTCCGCCCGAAGCGTTCTCTTCACTCACTGCAAGCGCATAGGCGTAAACCAGTCCCCGGGTTTGCAGAGATTGTTTGTACCCACGCGCCTTTACATAGTAGACGGGTGCCTTACGAGCCAGATTGAGCGGCCCGGGCAGCACTCCCTCGTGGTTGATGCCCCTTTCTACGGATTCCTGCATCTTCTTCCACACCTCCATCAGGTAGTCCCAGATGTCAGAATTTTCGTTCTTGTTCACGTATTCCCAGTAGCTGCGGCCGTTGTTTTCGCACCATCGCATGATTTCGGTGAGCGTGTTCATGTCGTAGATGTCTTCCGTATCAAACCTGTCACCGTGCGACTTACCTTCCGAGAGTGCGCCACCGCCTACGCTGTAAACCGTCCATTCATCCTTTCCTCCGTCGTGGCTGAACTTCATGCCGTTAGGATGAAAGGGCAGGAAGACCTGAGGCTGCCAGTTGATGGTTGTGGGAGCAACGGGACGGAGCACTTCTTCTATGGCCAAATCGGTCATGTGCCCTTTGCCTGTTGCCGCCAGACTGCCGTACAGTGTTACGTCAAACGACTTTGCATCGGGATGCTGTCCGCGGTATATCTGGGCTGCTTTGTTTGGCCCCATCGTATGGCTGGACGACGGGCCTTTACCTATTCTGTATAATTCTCTTAATGATTTCATGGGTACAAAGATACAAAAAGCTCACGTGATATTGCCATCGCGTGAGCTTTTTATGTATAGTTAAGTTCCTGTCAGATGAACAAACTGCCAATCTGGAACGCCAGAGCGCTGACGCACCAAGCCAGACAGGTCGTATAGATGGCGGCAAAGCCGGCCCACTTCCACGACCCCGTTTCGCCTTTGATGGCGGCTATCGTCGCTATACAGGGGAAATAGAGCAACACAAAAAGCAGGAAGCTGTAGGCCGTGAGCGTAGCTACGGGACCAGCCTCGCTGGCACTGATGCCGTGCAGGGTGGCTATGTCCTTCGTCATTTGCTGCCGCAGAATGGCGTATTTTCCGCCTTCGTTGTTGAAACCTATATCGTCGCCGAAGCTGTCGTTGTTGGAGTAAAGCACTCCCATAGTTGAGGCCACAATCTCCTTGGCACCTACACCGGCTATGAGTCCTACGTCGAGCTTCCAGTCAAAGCCCTGTGCGCGGAACACGGGTTCCACGAATTTGCCTATGTGGCCGATGTAGCTTTGCTCCTGCTGCGCCTGTGCGTCAAGCCGATCGTTATGGGGGAAGTAGCCCAGCGCCCACACAATGATGCTGGCCACGAGGATGATGCCTCCCATCTTCTTGAGGTATTGTTTGCCTTTCTCCCAAGTGTGTCGGCCTATGGCTTTCCAGGTAGGGAAGCGATAGGGGGGCAGTTCCATCACGAAGGGCGTGTCCTCGCCCTTGACCATGAACCTGGTAAAGAGTTTGCTCATGACCACGGCCATTAGAATTCCAATGAGATAGAGCGACAACATGATGAGTGACTGATACCTTACGGCAAAGAAGCTGCCTATAATCATGATGTAGATGGGCAGCCGGGCAGAGCAACTCATCAGCGGCAGGATAAGCATTGTGACCAGACGCGACCGCCGGCTCTCGATGGTTCGGGTGGCCATGACGGCCGGAACATTGCATCCGAAACCCATGATGAGCGGAATGAACGATTTGCCATGCAGCCCCATCTTGTGCATCAGCTTATCCATGATGAAGGCGGCACGTGACATGTAGCCGCTGTCTTCCATGTAGGAGATGAAGAAGTAGAGGATAAGAATCTGCGGCAAGAATACGATGACGCTGCCCACACCGCCGATAACGCCGTCGGCCAGCATGGCTTTCACGGGGCCGTCGGGCATGTTGCGGCTGATGGCATCGCCCAGCCAGGCCACGCCGGCATCAATCCAGTCCATGGGATATTGGCCCAGAACGAAGGTTGCCGTAAACATGACGAACAGAATGAGGATGAAAATAGGGAAACCAACCCACTTGTTGGTCAGGACGCTGTCCAGCAGATGGGTTATCTGATAGGTATCCTTGTTGGTGCCGGTCTTGTATTTTGCCTCTTCGAGAGCTCCGTGTATGAAGCCGTACTTGGCATCCATTACGGCCGTTTCGCTGTCGTCTCCGGTCTCTTCTTTTACACGGGCAGCGGCTGTTTCGCGATGTTCAAGTATCTCTTCGGCATCGGGCAGCTGTCTGACAAGCCGCTCTATGTCCTTGTCCCTCTCCAGCAGTTTGATGGCCAGATAGCGTGTAGAGTAGCGCTCGCGCAGGTTTTCCTCCTTCTTGAGATGCTCCTGTATCTCGGCTATGCCGTTCTCTATCTCGTGCCCGTGGTTGATGTGGATGTGGCGAAAGTGCGGGTCGGCATCCTCTGTACCTTCATACATCTCGATAACAGCATGGAAGAGGTTCCTTACACCCTCGCCGCTGGTAAAAACGGTAGGCACCATCGGCACGCCAAACAGCTTTCCGAGCTTATCAAAGTCCACGTTGTCGCCACGCTTCTCGGTTTCGTCGAACATGTTCAGAGCCACCACCATGCGCAGGTGCATGTCAATGAGCTGCGTGGTGAGGTAGAGGTTACGCTCCAGATTACTGGTGTCGATGACGTTGATAACAATGTCGGGAGTCTTCTCGACTATCTGCTTTCGCACGTAAAGTTCCTCGGGCGAGTAAGCCGAAAGGGAGTAGGTGCCTGGCAGGTCGACGAGGTTAAACACGTAACCTTCGTATTCGGCATGCCCTTCCTTGGCGTCAACAGTCACGCCGGAGTAGTTGCCCACGCGCTCATGAGCTCCCGAAGCAAAGTTAAAGAGCGAAGTCTTGCCGCAGTTGGGATTGCCCACCAGAGCCACGTTGATGACTTTGTGGCTGCGCTCTGCAGCCTCTTCCCAGAGCTTGTTGGTCATGGCCTGTTCGTCGGGGTCGGCCGAATCAATGACAGGTGAACTGATGTTGGGAATTGGCTGCTTGCCTTGTGCGTGCCGTTTCACGTCTTCCATGGATATGACTTCTATCAGGTCGGCCTCGCTGTGGCGCAGACTGATTTCATATCCCATTACCTTGTACTTCACCGGGTCTTTCAGTGGGGCATTGAGGAGCACCTCTACCTGCTTGCCTTTGATAAACCCCATCTCGATGATGCGCTTGCGGAAACCGCCGTGTCCGTAGACTTTGACGATGATTCCTTTCTCACCGGTTGCCAGTTCTGATAATTTCATGTCTTCTTGTTTTCTTCCGTTCGGGACTTGCGACCTGGGTACTAAGACCGCATTCAGCCGTTTAAGAACCTATGCAAAGATACAATAAAAATACGGTATAAGGGCTTTTCCTGCGGTCTAAAGCATCAAAATACCTACTAATTGTGATGGTTTGGAGGTTCTGAAGATGTGGTTTGTAATCTTTACCACTATCTGGTAATGCCTTTACCGCTATCTGGTAAAGGCTCTACATGTATCTGGTAAAGCCTCTACATGTATGTGGTAAAGGTTCTACATGTATCTGGTAAAGCCTCTACATGTATGTGGTAAAGGCTCTACATGTATGTGGTAAAGCCTTTACCAGCTATCTGGTAATCTCTTTACCACTATCTGGTAAAAGTTCATGAGCTATGCTCACGTGCCTCTGAAGAGGTGCTTTTCGGCCGTTGTTGACTATTGATTTTACACTTCCTTGATGTCGAAGTAATCTTTGAGAACCTGTTTGGCGCTTCCGTCCAGGTTCGGTATGTCACGCAGTATGTGCCCGTGTTCCAGGAGTGCCACGCGGTTGGAGATGTTAACTGTGTGCTGCAAGTTGTGACTGCTTATCAGAATGGTGGCGCCGGTGGCATCGTGATAGTCGGTGAGGAGCTTCTTCAGGATGTTCTGGCTCGATGGGTCGAGGAAGTTGAAAGGCTCGTCGAGTATCACGACTTGAGGCCGGTTGAAGAGCGCCGAGATAATGCCTATCTTCTGTTTGTTACCTGCCGAGTAGTCGCGTATGAGCTTTTTCTGCCCCATGATTTCGCCGGCCATGAAGCGCTCAAAGTCCTTTTCCCGCTCTGCTATGGCGGTTTCGTCCATGTTGTTCACCTTGCCGATGAAGGCAAAGTATTCTTCGGGCGTGAGGAAATCTATCAGGAAGCCCTCGTCAATATAGGCTCCGGTAAAGTTCTTCCATTCCTCATTCTCAGCCGGGTTTATGGTGGTTGGCTCCGTCTCGGCGTCACGGTGGGGCAGGGTGATGCCCACACGGCCGCTGTCGGCTTTGAGCAGGTCGAGAATAAGACGAAAGAGCGTGGTCTTGCCGGCGCCGTTGTTGCCTACAAGTCCCAGCATGTCGCCGTCGTGTATGGTGAATTCGGGAATGTCTACGGCAGTTTTTTCGCCGTATGTTTTCTTGAGGTCGGTGAGTTGTATCATCTTGACAGTTGTTTGGGTGTAAGCGGATAAACGAAAAAACGAAGAACAAGCAGAAGCCTGTCTTGGGGCTTTTCTGTTTATTCTTCGTTGTATGGGTGCGGCTGTTATCTCAGGTTACGGCCGTGGCAGTTCTTGAATTTCTTGCCCGAACCGCACGGACACGGGTCGTTGGGGCGTGGCATCTTCTCGGCCCTGTAGGGCGTGTGCTGCGCTGCCTGTGCCGACTCGCGCGTGTCCTGGTTGGCTGCAGCCTGCTGGGCGGGGTCGTTGAGGTCCTGCTTCTGCTCGTTGTAACGCTGGGCATGCTGCTCCTCTGCGGCTTCGTGAACTTCTTCCTGCTGCATTTCAGGTATCTGGGCGCGCATCAGGATGGAGGCAATGCGGTTGTTGATGTCGTCAATCATGCTGTCCCAAATCTTCGCACTCTCCAGCTTAAACACCAAGAGAGGGTCTTTCTGCTCGTAAGAAGCGTTCTGAACACTGTGGCGCAGTTCGTCGAGCTGCCGCAAGTTCTCCTTCCAGTCGTCGTCGATAACGTGAAGCAGAGTTTGCTTTTCAAATTCCTTGACCACCGTCTTGCCTTCGGTCTGATAGGCCTCGTGGAGGTCGCAGGCAATGCGGTATTGGCCTTTTCCATCGGTGAAGGGGATGGCGATGCGCTCAAAACGGCCTCCCTGGTTTTCCTCCACCTCCTTGATAAACGGCCATACGAGGCTCTGAACCCTGTCGGTCTTGCGCTTGAAGGTTGCCATGGCATTCTGGAAAGCACGCTCGGCCAGCTCTTCCTTGCTGCCGCTGAGGAACTCGTTTTCGTCGAACGGACATTCCATGGCAAGCACCTTGAGGAACTGCTCCTTGCATCCCTCGAAGTCGTTACGCTCGATGATGTTGATGCAACGGTCCCAGATGATGTTGGCGATATCCATGCCGATGCGCTCACCCATGAGGGCGTGGCGGCGCTTTTCATAGATAACGGTGCGCTGCTTGTTCATCACGTCGTCGTACTCCAGCAGGTGCTTACGGATGCCGAAGTTGTTTTCCTCGACCTTCTTCTGGGCTCGCTCAATGCTCTTGCTAATCATCGGGCTCTCGATACGTTCGCCTTCGTCATAGCCCAAGCGGTCCATGACGTGAGCAATACGCTCGGAACCGAAGAGGCGCATGAGCTTGTCTTCGAGCGAAACGTAGAATACGGAAGAGCCGGGGTCGCCCTGACGGCCGGCACGACCACGCAGCTGGCGGTCTACGCGACGGCTCTCGTGACGCTCGGTACCAATGATGGCCAGACCGCCGGCAGCCTTCACCTCGTCGGTGAGCTTGATGTCGGTACCACGACCGGCCATGTTGGTGGCAATGGTTACGGCACCGAGGCCGTTGGTAGAACGTCCGGCTTCGGCCACGATGAGAGCTTCTTTTTGATGAAGTTTGGCATTCAGCACGTTGTGGGGAATGTTGCGCATCTGGAGCATGCGTGAGAGCAGTTCGCTGATGTCTACAGAGGTGGTACCAACCAAACAAGGGCGGCCGGCATTGCGCATCTCGATGATTTCGTCGATGACGGCGGCATATTTCTCGCGAGCTGTCTTGTAGACACGGTCGTCCATATCCATGCGGACAACGGGGCGGTTGGTAGGTATCTCGACTACATCGAGCTTGTAGATATCCCAGAACTCTCCGGCCTCGGTGCTGGCCGTACCCGTCATACCCGAAAGTTTGTGGTACATGCGGAAGTAGTTCTGAAGGGTAATGGTGGCAAAGGTCTGCGTGGCGGCTTCAACCTTTACATGCTCCTTGGCCTCGATGGCTTGGTGCAGGCCGTCACTCCAGCGGCGGCCTTCCATAATGCGGCCTGTCTGCTCGTCAACAATCTTAACCTCGCCGTTCATGACAACATACTCGTCGTCCTTATTAAACATGGTGTAGGCTTTGAGGAGCTGTTGGAGGGTATGCACACGCTCGCTCTGGAGACCGTAGTGGTTCATCAGGTCGTCCTTCTTGTCCAAACGTTGTTGGTCGGTGAGGTTGGTCTCGTTCTCCAGTGCGGAGAGTTGCGAGGCAATGTCGGGCAATACAAAAAGCTCGGGGTCACCAGTCTGCTTGGCCAGCCAGGCTCCGCCCTTGTCAGTAAGGTCGGCAGAATTCAGCTTCTCGTCAACAACAAAGTAGAGCGGTTCAATGGCCTTGGGCATCTCGCGGTTGTTGTTCTGCATGTAGTATTCCTCGGTTTTCAGCATTCCAGCCTTGATGCCGTCTTCCGAGAGATACTTGATGAGCGGCTTGTTCTTGGGCAGTGCCTTGAAAGAACGATAGAGGGCAAGGAAGCCTTCTTCTGACATTTGAGCGGCCTTCTTGCGGTCCTGTTCCTGCTGGGAGGCTGTAATGAGCTGTTTGGCTTCGGCCAGCAGTTCGGTAGCTTGCTTGCGCTGAACTTCGTACAGACGTTCTACCAAAGGCTGGAAGGCCTCGAACATCTGGTCGTCGCCCTTGGGAACGGGGCCGGAAATAATCAGAGGTGTACGGGCATCGTCAATCAGCACGGAGTCGACCTCATCGACAATAGCATAGTTGTGGCGACGTTGTACGAGATCCTTGGGGCTCATGGCCATGTTGTCACGCAGATAGTCGAAACCGAACTCGTTGTTGGTACCGAACGTGATGTCGGCCTGGTAGGCCTTGCGACGCGCTTCGGAGTTAGGCTGATGCTTGTCTATACAGTCAACACTGAGGCCGTTGAATTGATAGAGAGGCCCCATCCACTCGGAGTCACGCTTTGCCAGATAATCGTTGACGGTAACCATGTGCACGCCGTTTCCGGTCAAGGCATTGAGGAATACCGGCAGGGTGGCAACGAGCGTTTTACCCTCGCCGGTGGCCATCTCTGCAATCTTGCCCTGATGGAGGGCAATACCGCCAAAGAGCTGGACATCATAGTGCACCATGTCCCACTTGATTTTGTTGCCGCCGGCAGTCCACTCATTGTGATAGATGGCTTTGTCTCCATCAATGGTAATGAAGTCGTTGGCGGGATTGGCGGCCAGTTCACGGTCGAAATCGGTGGCTGTAACCACTGTCTCCTCGTTTTCGGCAAAGCGGCGAGCAGTGTCTTTCATAATGCTGAAAGCCACCGGCATCACCTCGTTAAGTGCCTTCTCGTAAATATCGAGGACTTCTTTGTCTAACTTGTCAATTTCGTTGAAGATGTCTTCACGCTCTTCGATAGGCGTTTCTTCGATTTTTGCCTTGAGCTCATCGATTTGAGCCTTTTGTTCTTTTGCCGAGTCCTGGACGTACTGCTGTATCTCTTTAGTCTTGGCGCGCAGTTCGTCATTGCTCAGTGCCTTGATTTGGGGATATACTTCTTTCACTTTTTCAACCAGCGGCTGAATAAGTTTCATATCCCGTGTACTCTTGTCACCGAACAGTGATTTAAGAAAGTTGTTGAAACTCATTGTTTATTTTGTTTTATTTGTTGCTATTAATATAATGTGTAATTGGATGCAAATTTACGAATAAAATTCTGAATAGCACTACATTGTAGCTACATTTCGTCTCAAAACAATCAATACGACAGCTGCAATGTTTAATGTTACTGGATGTTTGAGAGCGAAAAAGAATTGGATTGTAAAAATGCTGGCTGGTCAGAACAGAGGTTCTGCTTTGCAGGCGTTAGGTGCCCGGATACGGATGGCTTTGGCAATGGTAGGCGCAATGCGGTCTACCGTTACCGGGGTGTTGATGCGTTCGGCCTTGGCTCCTGCACTGTAAACAATAATGGGGAAGGGAACAAAGGAAACGCGACTGATATATTTTTCCTGATTATCTTCGTTGTATAGCTGCCAGCCGGAGGCCACTTCAATGATGATATCACCACTGATGGCCGGATTATGGCCGTTGCGAATCTTGAGGATATCGTTGCCTCCCGACAACAGTCGGGTGGTGGTGTAGACATCTCGTACGCCTGCGTTCTGGATGAGGAATTCCTGACATCTGTTCAGAACTTCACCCAATCCGATACGCTTCTGCTCGATGAGTTTGTGGTTGAGATAAATCTCGTTGTGGAAGCAAGACTCGACATAATGTCCCTGACCGTAGATAGCGCTCAGGAATATGTTCATCAAGTTGGCCGTGCGGTTAATGTAGAAAGTACCTGTGGGAATGCGAAATTTGGCATAGTCGGTTTTGTCTTCATCTGTATATCCTGTGCTTGTGATGAAGAAAAGCACATTCTGCTTGCCTACGTTAGTTTCAATTCCGGATATCAGTTCGCCCAGTACGGAGTCTAACTTGCGGTAGATGCTCTCCATGTCGAACTGCCAGTTTGTCGCGCTTTTACCTTTGGCTGATAGCGTGATGCAGAGTAAGTCGGTCACGTCGTCCTTACCCATTGAGTTGGCAAGCACGCACTCTTTGGCTGCATGCACTATTGCTATATTCTTAGTAGCTTCATCTTCAGTGCGTTGAGAATAGATGCTCTTGTATGCGTTTAGCCACTTTCTGCCCTTGTCGGGATAGTAATTTGAAGTAGTGAAGACGCCCGAGTGGTCGTCTATCCATACAGCGCCGTCAACAGCATGGCCGGCTGACAATACGGCAGCATCCTTGTTGGAGGCAAGAGAGTAAACGAGCGCATTGCCGTTGGATGCGACTTTGAGTTCGTCACCTATTGTAGAAGTGGAAATCTTGGCCGGCGAAACGGTGTATTTGTTATCGTCTACGCATACCACAGGCCGTAATGTGCTCCGGTCGAGCCATTGAGTGCCGACGATACTATTGTAGTATGGAGAGGTACCGGTGGATATGGAGGCAATGGCTGAGGCTCGGTCTACCGGTGTAAAGGGATAGCTTGCAGCCTCGTAGACACGCCCCTGACTCAACAGTTTGCGAAATCCGTTCTGCCCGTAGAATGGAGAGAAGGCTTCTATATAGTCTGTGCGAAGCTGGTCTATGGTTATGCTCACCACGAGTTTGGGTGCAGGCTGTAAGGATTGAGCCTGCCCGGTGGCCGAGAGAGCGAAGAGAATCGCGGTGAGATATCTATTCATTTGTCAGTTTGGGCTTCTTACACCAGTATTTAATGATTGCTATTCTGATTAGCAAAATCAATGCCAGAATGTACATGGCAACATCATATCTTTGCCAAATACCTAAGAACAGGGCGATTATGAGGAATGCCATCAGCACATTCAAATATCCGTGTGCCTGATGCTTCCTTAGCTTCCGGACAACCGGAATGAGGAAAATAATCGACAATGGACAGAGAATGAGTATCTGAAAGTTTAGACTCACCGTTGGGTGTTGTGAGAAAACCATGGCCAGAATGATTAACCCGCACAACCCATCAACCAAAAGCCATAGTGCGTCGAACCCCCATATAATCTTTTTGGTAAAGGCTTCTACGAAACAAATTGTGATAGTAATCGCGGCAAGAACCAATACGCAGCCAATAGGAGACAAGGGGAAACCCCCGTCGGTGTGGTTTGCAACAGGCGGAAGCAAATAAGTGGATTGAGTGACTAACTTCCTTCGCGAGCCGTCTTTGTTGATAATAATGGCATTATCGAAGTCATTCTCAAGATGAACCGGCAGAAATTGCTGCTGCTCCTGGTTCGTTTTGGCATCAGCCTTCACACCCAGAAGCAAGTCGTTACCTAATTGCATCCAAGGATGTCCGTGGGTGTAGTCGTGAATTAAGGAGCGATAGCTTGGCGAATAACTTCTGTTTTCGGCATAGGAAACTTTGCCTGTGATATGCTCAACTATCATGTCTCGGGCACGGGTTGTGCAATTATCATAGAAATAATTGTATCGGTAGACTTTATTTTCGGGTCGATAGTTTTCGTCAATGGCCTGAGTGATGGCCCATTTCTCCTCTCTCGAGAGATTGAGAGCTTGCTCTTTAACCCAACGGCCGTCGCTTCTGTACTCTTCAATAAACAGATTAAAAGGTTGAATTGCCATTTCATAATCGGTAATCCCGAAAACAAATCTGAGGATGAAGTTCTTCTGTTGAAAAGAGAACATGCCGTAATTGATGCTCAGATCCTGATTTCTGCCAATATCGTGGAACCTGATGGCGGTGTGTCCATACAAAGAGTAGACCTCTTGCCCTGGCCCACAAGTAAGCAGACTTACCTCTACCGAATCCATGCTCTTGAGTATAGGATTCTGTTCTTCTACAGCTTCACGGGCTTCTACTGCCGTCGTTAAAGACAATAAAATAACAGCCGAGAGGCCTCTCAAAATATGTTTTAAATGTTTCACGATGCAAAAATAGCTTATATTTTGCAGTTATCATGCTATTGTTTCGAAAATTTTCGATAATTTTGCAACCAATAATTAAAGGCGGGCTTTTTGTCTGCAACTTTACACTTCACGTAAATCTAAGGAATTTGAAGAGTTTCAATATGAGAAGAATATTGTTTAGCGCCGTTGTTCTGGCTGCATGTTCAACTACAGCTTTAGCACAAAGCGGTACTAATTCCCCTTATAGTCAATTCGGATTAGGTGTTTTGACAGAGCAGACGAGTGGTTTTAACCGAGGTATGAATGGCCTTGGCATCGGCTTCCACGAGCACAATCAGATTAACTTCCTTAATCCTGCATCTTATTCAAGTCTTGATTCCCTGAGTTTTATTTTTGATGTCGGAATGTCCGGACAGATTACGAACTTCGAGGAAAACGGCAAAAAACAGAACGCCAAAAACGGCAATCTGGAATATGTTGTAGCAGGTTTCCGAGTCTTGAAACATGTAGGTATCAGCTTTGGTGTGGTTCCCTTTACAAATGTAGGCTATAATTATTCGAATTCCAGTTTTGTAGGCAATTCTCTATCCACGAGCGTTACCAATACCTACTCCGGTTCCGGAGGTTTGCACCAAGTGTATTTGGGAGCCGGATGGGAACCTTTCAAAGGCTTTGCTTTTGGTGCCAACGTGTCTTATCTGTGGGGCAATATCACCCGTTCTGTTGTCAATAGCTACAGTGATGCCTCTGTAAACACGCTCTCAAAATACTATGCAGCCGACGTGAGAAGCTACCGAATTGATGTAGGTATGCAATACACGGCGCAACTTTCTGCTAAAGATGCCGTCACGCTGGGCATTACCTATGGTCTTGGACACAAACTGAAAGCCGACCCCTCGTGCACGGTGGTTTCCAAGAATTTGCAAACAGGGGTGGCGGATTCTACCGTCCAGACAATAAAAGATGGCTACGAACTGCCAACCATGATAGGTGCGGGTTTGATGTATAATCATCACAACCGCCTGAAGATAGGACTCGATTATAGTCTCCAGAAGTGGGCAAAGATTGATTTTCCTGAATACAGCGTTGTTAATGACCAACCGCAGTATGCACTCAAGAGTGGATTGTTGAAAGACAGACATAAGTTTACCTTTGGCGGGGAGTTCTGTCCTAACGAAATGGGACGTGGTTTTGCTCAGCGCATGCACTACCGTGCCGGAGTTTCCTATGCCACTCCGTATTACAAGATTAATGGAGCCGATGGGCCAAAGGAAATCAGTGCCAGTCTGGGTTTCGGCATTCCTATTATCAATACGTGGAACAACCGTTCCATGCTCAACATCAGTGTACAATGGGCTCGCCAGAGTGTAACAGGATTTATCACTGAGAATACATTCCGCCTCAATGTTGGCTTGACTTTCAATGAACGCTGGTTTGCCAAGTGGAAGCTGAATTGATGATAGCTTATTAGTAAAACGAAGTCTTGAAGAGAGTCCTCTTTATATTGTTGCTGACAGTCAGTCTGCTTCTGTCACTCGCTTCTTGCGAGGAGCAGAAGGAACATACGGCTCCTGCCATCTATCCGCGAGATTCGGTGGCAGTAATGATTAGCTATGGTGTCAATACGTTGATATCGGATTCGGGCGTCATCAAATACCGTATCGTAACTGAGAAATGGGAGGTAAACCAGAACCGGAATCCGCAAAGGTGGATATTCGACAAGGGGCTGTTCCTTGAACAATTTGATGAAAAGTTTCACGTGCAGTCGTTCATTCAGTGCGATACTGCCTATTACTATAATGAGAACCGCTTGTGGGAATTGAGAGGACGGGTTCACATCTTGACCAAAGACGGGCTCCGCTTTAACAGCGAACAGCTGTTCTGGGATGAGCGTGAACATCAGCTCTATTCGCATGTATTCTCCAAGTTAATCACTCCCGAAAGACAGTTGCAAGGCAGTTATTTCCGCAGCGACGAGAAGATGACGAAATATTATGTGTCAAATACGCAAGGTTCTTTTGAGAAGGGCGACATTGATAGTGGCGGCGATACGCTTACGACAGCTGCCGATACTGTTAAGGCTGCCGTCAGACCGCAGACGCCTCCACGCCGTCGCAACACCTCCATACCCTTGACACATTAAGAAACGACTAAAACAATGATGGGTAGCGCAGTCGATATACCACTTATTATAGGAATAATCATCTCTATGGCTTTCTCTGCCTTCTTTTCCGGCATGGAGATGGCTTTCGTATCCAGCAACCGTATGCTGGCAGAGATGGATAAGGAGAAGAATGGCCTTTCGCAGCAGCTGCTCTCCACCTTCTACCGCCATCCCAACGGGTTTGTCAGCACCATGCTTGTTGGCAACAACATCGTGCTGGTTGTTTACGGCATTCTGATAGCCCGTTTCTTCGACAACACCATCTTTGCAGGTATGGAGCCAGGCTTCACCGTGCCAGCAGATACCATTCTTTCCACGTTGATAGTGCTCTTTACCGGTGAGTTCCTGCCCAAGACTCTCTTTAAGAGCAATCCTAATAAACTGCTGACAGTATTCAGCATCCCTGCTTATTTGTTCTATATCTTGCTATGGCCCATCAGCAAGTTCTCCACTTTCTTATCCAAGATACTGCTGCGCATCATCGGCATCCACATGAGTAAAGACGATGACGACGAAGGATTTTCGAAAGTGGATTTGGACTATCTTGTCCAGTCGAGCATTGACAATGCCAAAAATGACGACGATATTGAGGACGAGGTCAAGATATTCCAGAATGCGCTTGACTTCCCTGACACCAAAGTGCGGGATTGTATGGTGCCTCGCACCGAGATTAACGCGGTAAACCTGAACGAGTGCTCACTCGACAACCTCAGGCAGATGTTCATCGAGAGCGGTAACTCCAAGATTGTTGTCTATAATGGCGATATTGACCATATCGAGGGCTACATCCACTCCTCCGAGATGTTCCGCGCCCCGGAGCACTGGCAAGAGCACATACAGAGCATGCCTTTCGTGCCCGAAACCATGGCTGCCCAGAAGCTCATGCAAATCTTCCTGCAGCAGCAAAAGTCATTGGGAGTGGTTGTTGATGAGTTCGGCGGAACCAGCGGAATCGTATCATTGGAGGATATTGTAGAGGAGATTTTTGGTGAAATTGAAGATGAACATGACAATACCAAATACATTGCGAAAAAGACTGACAACGGAGACTACATTCTCTCTGCTCGTCTGGAGATTGACAAAGTAAACGAGATGTTTGACCTCAACCTGCCCGAGAGCGATGAGTACATGACCATTGGCGGACTTATCTTATATTATTACGAGAGTTTTCCCAAGCTCAATGAAATCGTCACCGTTGGCCCCTACGAATTCAAGATATTGAAGAGCACACGTACAAAAATAGAGTTAGTAAGACTAAAAGATAACTCCTAATTGAAAATTTCGGGCGAAACTTTCCGTCATTTGATATCTTTTTAGTATTTTTGTACGCATTTTAATAACTGCAGGATGTGTTTACGCTCAAGGCGATGCCTTGTAATAATACGTGAAATAATAATTAAATAAAAACATAAATATTAATGGCAGCATTAGGAAAAATCAGAAAGAGAGGCGTGATTCTTATCGGAATCATTGGTTTTGGCCTCTTTGCGTTCATCGCCGAGGAGCTGTTTCGTTCTTGCGAATCGACCAAGAACGACCAGCGCCAGCAGATAGGCGAAGTCTTAGGTGAGAAAATCAACGTGCAGGAATTCCAGAAACTGGTCGACGAGTACAGCGAAGTCATCAAGATGCAGCAGGGTACCGAGAGCCTGAACGAGGAACAGCTCAATCAGGTAAAGGACATGGTATGGAACACATTCGTCCAGACCCGTATAGTGGAAGACGAAGCACAAAAGCTCGGCCTCACCGTTACCAACGAAGAGTTACAGAATATCCTGAAGGAAGGAACCAATCCCATGCTTCTCCAGACTCCGTTTGTCAACAGGCAGACAGGCCGTTTCGATGCCAATGCCCTGCAGAAGTTCCTGGCCGATTACAACAACCAGAAGAACGCCAACTCGCAGATGTCGCAGCAGTACGAAACCATTTATAAATACTGGACCTTTATTGAGAAAACTCTCCGTCAGCAAACGCTGGCTCAGAAGTATCAGAGTCTGCTGGCCCATTGCGTACTCTCCAACCCTGTAGAAGCCAAGATGGCATTCAAGGACGAGACCGAGGAAGCGCAGATACAGCTGGCCGCCTTCCCTTACAGCAGCATAGAGGACAGCAAGGTGAAGATAGCTGATGCCGACCTGAAGGCAAAGTACGAGGAACTCAAACCTCGTTTCAAGCAGTATGTGGAGAGCCGCGATATCAAGTATGTAGATATTGAGGTTGAACCGTCTGCACAGGATCGTCAGGCTCTGCAGAAGCAGTTTGCCGACTATACCAAGGATTTGGCTGCAGCTGCTGACCCTTCAGAGGTTGTGCGCAAGAGCACTTCGCTCATCAGCTACCTCGGCTTGCCGGTCACTAAAGAGGCTTTCCCGCAGGATATAGCACAGCGTCTCGACTCCATGACAGTAGGCCAGACCTACGGCCCTGTTGAGAACAAGATGGACAACACCATGAACATTGTGAAGCTGGTTGCCAAAACGCAGCTGCCCGACTCCGTGCAGTACCGCATGATTCAGGTGCCCGGTACCACACCCGAGGCAGCTCGCAAGAGCGCTGACTCTATCTATACGGCTCTTGCTGCCGGTGCTGATTTCGAGGCAACCGCGAAGAAGTATGGCCAGACGGGTGAAAAGCAGTGGCTCGTTACCGCTCAGTATCAGAACGCCCCTTCGCTTGACAAGGATACCAAGGGCTACCTGATGGCGCTCAACACGATGGCTGTTAACGAGCTGAAGAACTATTCAATGACGCAGGGTAACCTCATCATTCAGGTGCTTGACCGCAAGGCAATGGTCAACAAGTACACCGCAGCCGTCATAAAGAAGCCCATTGAGTTCTCAAAAGACACTTACAGCGCAGCCTATAACAAGTTCAGCTCTTTCGTGAGCGCCAATCAAACTGCCGACGGCATTGTGAAAAACGCCCAGAAGAGCGGCTACCGCGTACAGGAAGCTAAGGATATAACCACCTCTACTCACTATCTGGCCGGCATTCACAGCACCCGCGAAGCCATGAAGTGGCTCTTCGAGGCCAGTGAGGGTGATGTTTCGCCCATGTACGAGTGCGGTGATAACAACCACCTGTTGGTGGTAGTATGCGAAAAAATACATCCTGCCGGCTTCCGTGGATTAAATGATCCGCAAGTTCGCGAGCTGGTGCAGGCTGAGGTTTTGAAAGACAAGAAGGCCGACATGCTGATGGACAAGGTCAAGGGAGTTACCTCACTTGCCGCCGCCAAAGGCAAGGGTGCCAAGACGGTTGATGTTAACCAAATTACTTTTGCAGCTCCCGTGTTTGTATCTATGACAGGTGCCAGCGAGCCCGCGTTGAGCGGCGCCGTAGCCGCAACGGCCAAGGGTAAGTTCAGCACTCAGCCAGTAAAGGGCAACGCCGGCGTTTATCTCTTCCAGGTTGTGAACAAGAGTACACATCAAACCAAGTTTGATGCCAAGGCGGAAGAAGCCAAGCTCGCACAGAAATACTTGCAGCTGGCCGGCAACTTTATGAATGAACTGTTTGTGAAGGCAAAGGTTGTAGACAACAGATACCTTTTCTTTTAGCAGTAGTGTGCTCCATGGGGAGCAGTAACTGAACAGAAAATACAAATAATCCCAATGCCTTTATGGCGTTGGGATTATTTTTTGCGGTTCTCGAATGTGGTTATCGGTAACTTTTGACAAGTGTCGCATAATCGTGCGACAAGTGTCAAACGATTATGCGACACTTGTCAAAAGTTGAATGATCAACTTTCTGAAGTTCAAAAAAGGTGGCAGAAACAGGTCACTTGCTGCGGCGGCTACGCCCCTGCCTGTTTCCGGAGTGAGTCTTTCCGCCAGTTGCCTTTCGGCGATTTGCCGGCGTGAAGTTTGGATTGAATGAATGTTTGGTGCCCTGATCCCCGCCTGTCGGAGAACTGCCAATGGCTTTTGAGTCATAGCTCACTTGCGGATGCCTTATCGAGTTACCGTCATATAGTCTTCCGATGAGATCCGCCCGTCCTATTCGTTTGAGCTCCTGCTCTATGTTCCTGCGTTCTTCATGCTTGTACCAGAAGAAGAATTGCCGTTGCGAGAGCTTTTCTTTCGGCGTTTTAGCACTGAATACAGGCTCCAGGGTATATGGATCGTAGCCGGTGTACCAGGTTTCGGTGCTGACTGTCATGGGGGTAGGGGTGAAGTCCTGAACCTGTTCGAGATGAAAGTCAAGCCCTTTGGTGATAACAGCCAGCTCGGCCATGTCTTCTTCTTTGCATCCGGGGTGGCTGCTGATGAAATAAGGGATAATCTGCTGGCGTAGGTTCTCCCTTTTGTTTATGTCGTCAAATATCCTTTTAAATTCGTAGAATTGCTTGAAAGAAGGTTTTCTCATCAGCTTCAGTACTCTGTCTGATGTGTGCTCGGGAGCCACCTTCAGTCTTCCGCTTACATGTTTGGTTATCAGTTCCCGTGTGTATTGCCTGGCGGCTTCGTTGCTTTTTTCATCCTTGCTTTTGTGCAATAGCAAATCATATCTTACTCCGCTCCCAATGAAACTCTTCTTTATTCCGGGCAAAGCGTCAACGGCGTGATATATATCAAGCAACTTACTGTGGTCTGTATTCAAGTTCGGACAAATCTCCGGATGAATACATGAGGGGCGTTTGCAGTGCTCGCAAGCCTTCAGGTTGCGTCCTTGCATTCCGTACATGTTGGCCGAGGGACCTCCAAGGTCGGAAAGATAGCCTTTAAAATCAGGCATTCGGGTAATCTGATCCACTTCTTTGAGTATGCTTTCTTTTGACCTGCAAGTGATGAACTTGCCCTGATGTGCTGATATCGTGCAGAATGCACAGCCCCCAAAACACCCGCGATGGATGTTTACGGAGAACTTAATCATCTCGTAAGCCGGAATGGTTTTGCCTTTATACTTTGGGTGCGGCATCCTTGTATATGGCAGGTCATAGGAAGCATCAAGCTCGGGTGTTGTCAAGGGAGGATATGGAGGATTTACCACAGCATACATTCCGCCCACTGCCTGCAACAGCCGCTGGGCGTGTATCTTATTGGATTCTTCTTCTATATGACGGAAGTTATCAGCTTCTGCCTTCTTGCTCTGCAGGCATTCCTCGTGACTGTGCAGTACAATATCATTGTCGGTTATTCCTCCGGGAATATCCTCTTCTTTGCTCAGGTAGACAGTTTGAGGAATCTCTCTGATTTCTTTCATCTTTCGCCCTTTGTCGAGTTCCTTGCACAGTTGCAGCGTCGGCTTTTCGCCCATGCCGTAGATGATAAGATCGCCTCCAGAATCACACAGGATGCAACGCATGAGTTTGTTCTGCCAGTAGTCGTAGTGAGTCAGTCGTCGCAAGGAGGCTTCAATCCCTCCAAGTACAACGGGAACGTCCGGATATAACTTCTTGAGTATCTGCGTATAGACTATTGTCGGGTAATCGGGTCTCATGTTGTGGCGTGCATCGGGACTGTAGGCATCTTCGCTTCGGAGTCTTCTGTTCGCAGTGTATCTGTTCACCATTGAGTCCATGGCTCCGGGAGCTATTCCAAAGAACAGTCTCGGACGGCCTAACTTCTTGAAATCCCTATAATCTCCATGCCAATCGGGTTGCGGAACTATGGCCACTTTATAGCCATTTGCTTCCAGTATGCGCCCTATGACAGCAGCCCCAAAGGCGGGATGGTCGATATAGGCGTCACCGGAGAACAGTATGACATCGAGCTGTTGCCAGCCCCGTAAGTCACATTCCTTCCTGGTAGTAGGAAGGAAGTCTGTAAGCTGAAATCTTGCAGTTACGTTATCTGTCTTCAAAGGGTTATGGTCTGTATTAGCAGTCTTACTCAGCTTCATTGTCCTGCGTCACCTTTTGCTTGCCTCTCCATTCTATATAGAGCAGCACCAGCTGATGCAGGCCGAAAGCCTTCATATTGTTATTGTAGATTACATCTAAGCAAAGGTCGAGCAGGGCTTTGTCCTTGCCTGCCTCCGACTCCAGCATAGAGCGGACGTTGAATTTCAACTTGTCGAGCACGGTTTCGTCAATGATGCCGCTACTGTCTACAAGATTTTTGAGCAGCGAGTATTTCTCGAGTGTCTGCAAATGTTCGTCAGAAACTTCGATGCTTCTGGTTCCTGACTGGTTGGCTTGAATTTTGTACATCATATTTATGTTTTAAGTTATTTCAAGAGAAAGTCTAATATTCCGTGCATGATGGAGTTCCGTGTTGCCTGTGAAGTAATGCACTCGAAAGGAAATCCCATCACGAAACTTCTGTGGTCATTTCCACGATAGGCAACGCCAGCACTTTGGCCGTCGGCGTATAGCATGGAGCTGTATGCAGGCGCCAAGGGTTGGAGCACTTCGGGATGAACAGCGGCATAGTGCTTAGCGTTCAGGCTGCGATAAATGTCGAAGTCAAGTCCCAGACCTTTGATGATGGGAGATGATGTCAGCGTGTCAGTTACCATGTAGTTTGCTTTCAGCGTATTGGCCAAAAAGTCCTTCTCTGTTGAAGACAACATGTCGGAGCCTATGTAAGAACCACTGACAAGCAGATTGCCATGTCGGGAAACGTACTCCGTGAACATTTTTTGCATCCGGACAGAGAAAGTCTTGTAATATTCCAGCGCATGACGGTCGTATTTTTCAAGTCCCAAGAGGTAATCTACACAAGGATAATCGGACAGATTGGTAGTTCCCGTCTCCACAGCTTGCTTCGAACAGCTTACAATATTGTATGATTTCGTACTGGCAATGGCATCGGCATGCGTGCGAACATAGTTGAAGTCGTTGCCTGCAATGAAATGGCCGGCAAGTTCGTCGCCTCCGTAACCTAACCCGCCGGGGCCTTCTGTCCCCATGTCTTTTTTCTCATAAAACTGTTGCTGTCCGTTCCACCCGGCAGTCAGTCCGTAACTTACGCCTTCATCCTTGTTCAAGTCAAAGCCCTGTCTGTCTGCATTGTCAATAATGGCGGGGGCTGAAAGACGGTTGAATCCGTTAACTATCAAAACCGTTTTGGATGCCTCGGGCTGATAGTAGGCAGAAAGTACCGCCGTCGGGAAGCTCTCGCCGCCTCTGTTCACAGCTGTAACTTTAAAGTTGTACATCACACCGGGTTCCAATTCTATTGTATAGCTGCTTTTCTTCGTGCTAACTCCGTTGTCGAAACCGCTTGTACCCGTTGCCATGTAAACGTTGTAGGAGGTGGGCGTTGCGGTTGATTCGAATTCGTCCTTCTGCGGTGCCCAGTTTAATTCTACCTTATTTCTTTCAACAAATCTGATATTAAAATTGACGGGTTGCAGGGGCTGCACCACGTAGCGGCATCCGTGTTGAGTGGCTATGAAGCGCAATATCGTTTTGTAGATGGAGCGTGCCAATGTGAATTTGAAGTTGGGGTCTTGGCCATAAACCATATCAGGAAAACTCTGGTGTGACAAGGTTTCCAGAATTGCTGATGGCACTTCAGGCTTTCGGGTCTCAGAATAGTTGCGATCCCAGAGGTAGCGTTTGTTCCAAATCTTGTATTTGTTCTTGATATCGCGGGTAACTCCTTCAAGCAAAGTGCGGGCAAAGTTCTTGGAAGCCATGCGCGAGATACCCGAGTTGAGTTTACCGTCATTGAAGCGGGTCGTGCAGATGGCCAAAGAGCCCACAAGGCTCTGGCCGTCTCTCTCGTAGCCTGCATCGCTGTGAACTGCCAAGGAAAGTTCGATGGGAACACCCTTTCCCTGCAGGGATGGGACATAGCAGGAGCCTCCGGCCAGCCAGTTCGTCATATCTGACCTTACGTTAATGTCGTCGGCGTAATCGTCTGCACCGTTTTTGCCACTGTACACAGAGTAGGGGGCACCGGCCCACTGTGCATAATATCTGGCTCCTTCAAGCGTTCTCGGCAATCCGCTAATGGTGCCACCTCTTTCTATATTGCCCATTCCGCCGCCTATTCTGACTGCATCGGCAGTTACTATGCCGCGATGGGATGATTTTGTTGTGAGCACTACACGGTTGTACTGATTGTTCCCTTTGTCAAAATCGAAAGTTCCCAAATACACCCACGTGCCGCCACCTATCCGTTGATTGACTTTGAAATGAGTTTCAACGCCCTTGTGAAAAACGATGTATTCGGCATCCGGAATGCTTTTGGGCAGCGATTGGTAGCTGATATACACAGCGTAATTCCCTTCTTCCGGAATATTTGGCTGATAGGTTACGAGGCTTATCTTGGAATTACTTTTCGTGGCATCCATCATCCGTGCCGTGCCTGCCTCAAAGGGATTCTCGTTGTTGTGATACACACCGGCGTGTGATTTAAATCCTCTCGTACCGGTAGTTGTCCATGAACCTTTGTTTGCATACTCCGAATAGCTGGAGCCGGGGCCGGAACCATCGTTGTCAATGATAATCTCGTTGGTTTGCCAGTCTCGTTCCCGTGGTGTAAATACAACGGCTCCGGCATTTTGAAGCATTGGGATGAGATAGGGGATGACGATGGTTTGTGTGAACAGATCCTCCGTAGTGCCAAATAGATTGGGGCGTTGCCAGACCCATTTTAGCTTGTTCTGGTCATAATACCTTCCGTGACTGGCCCATACAGACAGATGTCTGTTACTCAAACCATGAGTAATCTTGTTGGGTCTCGACACATTCTTTACCCACGGTTCGCCCTTGTAATCAATGTCACCCCATGCCTGCGTAACGCCGTCGTTAACTGATACAAGGTCGGGCACTAACTCTTCTATGGTCATGCCGTTAGTAACAATGCGGATTTTATAGTCATCATGCGGGTTGGGAAGAATCCTTCGGATTTTTCCATATATGTCCTTAACGGTGCGTGCCGTAAACTCCTGAGCGGCAAAATAGTCGTTGGCAGTTATCGTAACCGTTTTGGCAGAGTCGTCTACTTTATACGCCACCATCCTGGCTTGCTGATACTGACGGCTGTCCTTGGGTCTGTAGGAAAGAAAATAGTTGTTGAGCCGTCCCACCGTCTTTTCCGGAAGGACGGTCTGTTGACCCCACAGGCTCGAATGGAAAAGGAGACATGTCGTTATCAGGAAAACAATCTTTCTGTTCATCTTATATCTCTCCGGTTGTAAATAGCTCGGGTCTTTTGCCCTTGAAATCCGTAAAATACAGTTTTATCTCCCTCATTTCTTTCTCAAAGTCGCCTGTCGGCACAAAGCTCTTCGTACACCGGATGAGTTTCTTTTCATAGTCTACACCATAGAGCAGGATGGGAATTTTAGCTTTCAGTGCGATGAAATAAAAGCCTTTCTTCCATTCCGGATTAAGTGAGCGGGTTCCTTCCGGGGTGATGCAGAGGTGGAACACCTTGCTCTGTGCAGCCTGCCCGGCGAGATGGTCGGTCATACTTGTATGCTTGCTCCGCCAAACGGGTATGCCGCCAATGGCTCTGAAGAAAGAGCCCAAGGGGCCTATGAACCATTCCTTTTTCATCAGGAAGTTGCTCTTCAAGTCTTCGGCACGCATGTAGAGCTGTCCGATAACGAAGTCCCAGTTACTTGTATGGGGAGCCAGGCAGATGATGTACTTGTCAGGATGAGCTACGGTAATTTCCTTTGTCCATCCCATGCGCTTGTACAAGAGCCATTTACAAAATTGTTGCAACATCAGCTGTGTGAATTAAATAGGGTTGGGTTAGCCAATGTTTTTTATTTGGTCGATAATCTCCGAAACTTCTTCGTTGAATTTCTTAATCAAGTCCTGGTAATATGCTTTCTGCTTGATGCCCGGTTCGGGATGTGAGATGCGGCTGATATAATGGTTGTGAACTACCAAAATGGAGTTAAGCAAGGCGTTCATGTTTTCGTCGTTCTGCTTTCCGGTGTAAAGATAAGCAGCTACACATTCTGCAAAGAGGTCGCTGCACACATAGTTAATGGTGCGCTTCAAATTTCTTTTATTTGCCATAGTCGTATTCTGTTATTCACCCCAAAGATAGGTAAAAAATCCAGATCGGCAAGAGGTAATGCGAAAAAAATGTTTCCAAAGTTCGATTTCTTTCTTTTTTCTTTCCTTATATCAAGTAAAAGAAGTAATTTTGCATCTAAATATAAGGCTCCCGTCTCGTTGCAATCGCAGGGTCTGCAAGTGCGGGGCTGTTATATTTCTTTTTATGGACAAGCGTAAAAATTGTCTAATATTTATATAAACTATAAGGTAAAATGAAAAAAAGTCTTTTGCAGAAAGAGAGAGCTGCTTACCAGCCTAAGCTGCCAAAAGGTCTTCGGGGTGCTGTCAAGGTACAGGAAGGCGAAGCTACGCAGAGTGTAGGCGACCAGGAAGAAATCAAGAAATTGTTCCCCAATACCTATGGCATGCCATTGGTAGAGTTTGTTCCCGGCGAGGTTGAGAACACCCAGAAGCTGAATGTGGGCGTAATTCTCTCCGGCGGTCAGGCTCCTGGCGGCCACAATGTAATTTGCGGTATCTTTGATGCTGTTAAGAAACTAAATCCCGAAAACAAGCTCTATGGCTTCCTGATGGGACCCGGCGGACTTGTTGACCACAATTACATAGAGCTGACTGCCGACATTATTGACGAGTACCGCAATACAGGCGGCTTCGACATGATTGGCTCCGGCCGTACCAAGTTGGAGAAGGTAGAGCAGTTTGAGAAAGGTCTCGAAGTTATCCGCGAGCTTGATATCAAGGCCATCGTTATCATTGGAGGCGACGACTCCAACACAAACGCCTGCGTTCTGGCAGAATATTATGCTGCAAAGAACTACGGTGTACAGGTAATTGGGGCTCCGAAGACCATTGACGGCGACCTGAAGAACAGCCAGATTGAGACCTCTTTCGGTTTCGATACCGCTACAAAGACTTACAGCGAGGTTATCGGCAACATTGAGCGCGATGCCAACTCTGCCCGCAAGTATTGGCACTTCATCAAGCTGATGGGTCGCTCGGCTTCTCACATCGCCTTGGAATGCGCACTCCAGACGCAGCCCAACATCTGCCTGATTTCCGAGGAAATAGAGCAGAAGGACATGACTCTGAACGAAATAGTGGAGCAGATTGCCACCGCAGTGGCCAATCGCGCTGCCGCCGGAAACAACTTCGGCGTTGTCCTCATACCCGAGGGACTGATAGAGTTCATTCCTTCTATCGGTCGTCTGATAGACGAACTCAACGACCTGATGGCCGCTCACGGCGACGATTACAAAGACTTGGACAAGGATGCCCAGCGCGCCTACATTCTGGCTCACTTGAGCAAAAAGAACGCCGAGACGTTTGCAACACTGCCGGAGGGCGTTGCCCGTCAGCTTTCTCTTGACCGCGATCCTCATGGAAACGTACAGGTTTCGCTCATTGAGACCGAGAAACTGATTTCGGACATGGTTGAGGCCAAGCTGGCCGACTGGAAGAAAGTAGGCAAGTTTACCGGCTCGTTTGCCCCCTTGCACCACTTCTTCGGTTACGAAGGCCGTTGCGCCATGCCTTCCAACTTCGATGCAGACTATTGCTACACCCTCGGCGTGAGCGCCGTTGAACTCATTGCCAACGGCAAGACCGGCTACATGGCTATTGTGAAGAACCTGAGTGCCTCTACCGATGAGTGGAAAGCAGGAGGCGTGCCAATTACCATGATGATGAACATGGAGCGACGCAACGGCGAGATGAAGCCCGTTATCCGCAAGGCGCTGGTAGAACTTGACGGCAAACCGTTCAAGAAGTTCGCCGAGAAACGCGACCTTTGGGCTAAGGAGACCTGCTACGTGTACCCGGGCCCGATACAGTACTGGGGACCGGCCTCTGTCTGCGACCGTACCACCCGCACGTTGGCACTGGAACTTGAAAAGTAATTTGTAACCTACATTGATAAACCGCAGAGAGCACCCCGGGTGTCTCTCTGCGGCTTCTTGATTATGATGAACCGACGAACCTCTCATCGCAGAACCACCACTTCCGCTTCCGGAAAGGGGAGGGGCAGGCGTACGCGCCATTCTCACTCGTCGTTTCTCAACCTCTCCTTCCTTAACCGTTACCCGCGCTGGGCATGGTGGATAGGCGGCATCGGTGTAGTCATATTCTACATTTGGGCCTTTTACCACTTCTTCGTAGGCCCCACCGGCTTTCGCTGGCGCGCGCTTTATGGCGATGCCAACTACCCCGAGGGATATGAAATCCACGGTATTGACATTTCCCACTATCAAGGCACCATTGATTGGGATGAGCTGAAATATGCTGAAATAGAAGGTTATCCGCTCCGCTTTGTTTTCATCAAGTCTACCGAAGGTTCTACATCGCTTGATGAAAACTTTAACGATAACTTCTATCAGGCACGTGACCACGGCTTTATACGTGGTGTTTATCATTTCTGGAGCAATCAGTCAACCCCGCGCGAGCAGGCATATTATTTCCTTAAACAGGTGCATCTGGAGAATGGTGACCTGCCTCCCGTGCTCGATATTGAGCATAAACCTCAAGACAAGTCGGTTGAAGATTTCCAGCGTGATGTGCTCACTTGGCTCCATATTGTAGAAGACAAGTACCACGTAAAGCCCATTATCTACACCTATTATAGTTTTAAGGAGCGCTATCTCAGTGCCCCCGTCTTCGACGACTATCCTTATTGGATAGCCCACTATTATGTGCCTAAGGTGGAGTATAAGGGTCCTTGGAAGTTCTGGCAGCATACTGACGCCGGACGGTTGCCCGGTATCAAAGGGTACGTTGACTTCAATATCTACAACGGTTCTTACTACGACTTGCTGAAACTCACGATAGGGAGGCAGAAAGAAGATTGGTAAATGCGCCCGCAGCACCTTGTTGTCGGGACTGCTTCGCCCGTTTTGCGCCGGTTCATGGGTGTACGTTGATGGTCTTGCTGCCCGCTTCTGCTCGTTAGTTGGCTTCGGAATATATCCTTATTTTTTAACTTTTAAAACGCACGCCGATTGGTCCGGGCATGCCGGCAGTCTAAAATATGTCCATATTCTGATTGCTTCTAATTTGTTGAAAATCAGAAGTTTATACATTCATTTTGCTTCTCCGTCTTCCTAAATCTATGCTTTAATGGCCTGCAAGCTATCTTTCAAGCCTCTTGAAGCTATGCTCCGGCATGCTTGAAAGCATGCTATGGGAGCCTTGAAGGTATGCTTTGAAGACGCTGAAGGGCAAAAGGAGAGTGCCCGATAGCGGAAAAATGAAATCAGAAAGAGGTGAAACAACCAAAATACCTGCATTCTTTTTCTGGCTGACTGATAGGTAACGACTGGAAAGTTGACCAACTTTTCTGACAAATTAAGATTCCATCAGCTGGCCTGGCTGCAGTTGCAAACCGACGTCGCCACATGGCAATCGCTCCGTCAGAACAACAGGTTAAGCCAACTGCAGCATGAGGCAGGCCCACTCGCCATCGGTTTTTCTGCCCACTTCTTTCAGCTTCAGCTCTGTTGCCTTGGCCAGCAGCATGGGAATGTCGGCTTCATAGAACCCGCTCATGACGAGCAGCGCGCCCGAAGCCATGATGTCCTTGAAAGTTTCGAGGTCGTGAAGCAGAATGTTGCGGTTGATGTTGGCCAGCACCACATCGAACACACCGCTTACATGGGAGAGTACAAGCGCATCGCCGTGCAGCACCTCCATGTTCTCTACATGGTTTATTTGGCAGTTGTGCTCCGTGTTTTCTACGCTCCATTCGTCGATGTCGTAGCCTACAACGCCTTTGGCTCCCATCTTTGAGGCGGCAATACCCAGAATGCCGGTACCGCATCCGCAGTCGAGCACTCGCCTGCCATCCAAATCAAGAGAGAGCAAGGCAGAGACAATCATCCGCGTGGTTTGATGCGTTCCGGTACCGAAGGCTTGGCAGGCATCGATAAAGATGGGTGTCATGTTGTCAGTATCGGGGATGGGGCGTTTGGCGTCGCAGATAATGATGCGGCGGTCAACGATGACAGGGTCGAAGCCCGATGCCTCCCACGAAGCATTCCAGTTCTTGTCCTCTGCAGGGCAGATGGTGTAGGTAATGTGCACATCGGGCATGGGAAAGTCGGCGATGCCTCCATCCAGCGTTTGCTTGTCCAATGCGTCGGTCTGAACATATCCCCTGATACCTTCGGGCGTATCTTCAAACGATTCGAAACCTGCTTCGCCCGCCAAGTCGGCAACCAGGTCTCTGGCTGTTTGCATCAACTCTGCTGCACATGCAATATTGAAGTCTGCTACCAAGTATTTCATATCCCCAATCCGTTCTAAGTTTAAATTCTCTTGCAAATTTATAAAATTTAGGGAAAAACCTATCACGGATTAGGGAAATTCCTTAAATTTGCAATAAAATAGGTACTATTTTTGCATTAGGATAAGTAGGAAAATAAAAAAAGGAGTAAATAATGAAAAAAATCTTTCTTCTCGCAGTCCTTGTTGGAGTGACGCCATTGTCATTGATGGCTCAGGACGACGACCTCTACTTCACACCGAAGAAGGCGGCTGAGATGAACTCCAACGCAGATAAAGTTTCAGAGAAGCCTGCATACTATGCGGGCAGTAACCGGGATGTGGATGAATACAACCGCCGCGGTAAGTTCTGGAGCCATTACCAGAAGATTGGTACGGACAAGGACGGCAATGACATCATCCAGTTCCAGAAGGGTAACGGTGTTTATCCGGACTCTACGTACATTGACACCACCTTTGTGGGCAAGTATTATGACACAATGGTTGATGACGATTATCGGTACTCGAGCCGGATGAGCCGCTGGGATGGCTTCTACGATCCCTGGTTCTACAGCTACCGTTGGGGCTTCGGTCCTTACTGGCGCGGCTGGTACGACCCTTGGTATTATGGTTATGGTGGCTGGTATGACGGCTGGTACGGCGGTTATGCAGGCTGGTATAATCCGTGGTACTATGGTTATGGCGGCTGGTACGACCCTTGGTATTATGGTTACGGATGGGGACCTTACTACGGATGGTATGGATATCCGTGGGGTGGTTATGTAAGCTACAGTCGCCCTGCTGGCCGCACGTACAACTCCTGGAGTGGTTACGGCAGCAACAACGCGGCCTATCGCACGGGAACTTTCGGCGGACGCAGTACCAACAACGGCCGCAGATACGGTGCCAACAGCAGAGCCTATTCGCGTGCTTCGGGTTCTAACCGCTCGGTTTTCGGAGGCCGGTCAACCTCAACGCCGTCAAACCGCAGCTATACACCGTCGCGTTCCAGCGGCAGTTTCGGCGGTGGCTCTTCATCAAGTGGAGGCAGCTTCGGTGGCAGCAGCCGTTCTTCGGGCGGTGGCTCCTTTGGAGGCGGACATGTGAGTGGCGGTGGCCATTTCGGTGGCGGCAGGCGCTAAGGACAACAAATCTGTTAGTATATAAGATTATATATAATAAGGAGTAAGGGCAGTAATTGTCTGCTCTTCTTTAACTCAAAAGATTATGAAGACAAAATATATTATAGCAGCAGCGCTGGCCATACTGGTTATGCCGGCCACTGCGCAGGAAACTTACGAGAATGCCAAACTTGCCAATACTGATTTGAACGGTACCGCCCGCTACGTTGGTATGGGAGGTGCAATGGATGCCTTGGGTGCTGACCTCTCAACCATAAGCAGCAACCCGGCCGGTATCGGACTCTTCAGAAGGCCAACGGCAAACATTTCCTTTGGACTGGTGTCGCAGCAGGATGGCAAAGATTTCGCTAATGGCAACAAAACGAATGCCAGCTTCGACCAGGTGGGCTTCGTCTATGCCATGAAGAGCGGCAGAAACTCGTTCTTGAATTTTGGTTTCAACTATCACAAGAGCAAGAACTTTGATTATATTCTCTCCGCTGCGCATGATTTGAAGGATGCGTCACAGAATAAGCTCACCTATATCAAAGGCGATGCCGGTTATCTTTTCGACGACAAAGGGCAGGATTATATCACCAGTACACGGCTGGATGAACTGCTGGCAAACAAGCTGATGGACTTGGGTGATGACCAGTCGGCCGACTACAGATACGAAAACTCAACCGGCTACATGTTCGACAGGGCACATACAGGCTACATCGGGCGCTATGATTTCAATGTAAGCGGAAATCTGAACGACCGGGTTTACCTGGGTTTGACAATGGGAATGAGCGATGTGCACTATAAAGGATACAGCGAATACATCGAGACTTTGGAACCCAACAATGGCTTTAACCGGACTGAGGTGAACGTGGCAGACGACCGTCGCATTACCGGTACGGGCTTTGATATTACTGCCGGAGTTATCGTAAGACCAATAGAAGAGTCGCCGTTCCGCATCGGTTTGTCGGTCAAGACGCCAACCTGGTACGATTTGTCTACAAGTAACCAGGTTTCCTTGGGTTCTGACTACGTGCGTTCCGACTATGACTTCAAGGTCTATACGCCCTGGAAGTTCGGACTGAGTTTAGGCCATACGATTGGCAATGTTCTGGCTCTGGGTGCTGTGTATGAGTATGAAGACTTTGGAAGCATTGACAGCAGGATCAATACCGGTGCAAGTTACGATTACTGGTACGATGATTACTACAACACCAGCGAGAGTGACAATGACATGAACGATCACGCCGGAGAGACGCTGAAAGGTGTTTCGACCTTGAAGCTGGGCTTAGAATACAAACTAACACCTGCCTTGGCATTACGTGCGGGCTACAACTATCAGAGCGCAATCTATAGTGAGAATGGTGTCAAAGGTGTACTGGCCAATGGTAACTTGGTTGAATCTCCAGGCATTTATTACTCATCCACAACCGATTACACAAACTGGAAAGGCACTAATCGCTTTACTTTGGGTATAGGTTACGCGGTGAAGAACTTCAATGTAGACCTGGCCTATCAGTACAGCACAACCGATGGAGAGTTTTATCCTTTCATGAGTTATACTGATAATCAAGCCCCTGATATGAACAATATAGCTGATGCAGTGAGCGTAAGCAATAAACGCCATCAGGTATTGCTCACTTTGGGCTACCGTTTCTAAATATGTATTGTGACGGACGAACGCATCAGTTGCTATATTTGTTGTTGTAAACAACAGCTGGTTTTATGCAAACTTGATACATACAATAACACAAAATAAGATTAGTTTTTTTAGTGGTTAATTTAGTTTTAGTAAGTATTTGAGTGAGACCTGTCGAGAGACAAGTCTCACTTTTGTATTTCCGCATTGCCAAGTTTTTACCATTCAGCGTATCTGCAGATACCAAATCTTACTTTGTCTTATAACAACAGGCCAATGCTTACCAACACTCCATAGACGAACATGTTGCGGGCTGTCTTGCCCAACACGGCGTTGAGTTGCTTGCCTTGGCTGATTTTAACCATTTCGCGCCATGTATAAACATGAATAATCAGATACAGGAAAGGGAGAAAGAAGGCCAGGATATTACCATAAAACAAGTGAACCAAGCCAAGCATACAGGCTGTTATGCCAACAAACAGATAAGCTAACTCCGCATTCCGTTTGCCAACTCGTACCACAAAAGTCATCTTTCCAGCTTTGCGGTCGTTGTCTATATCACGGTAGTTGTTAACCAGCAAGAGCGCATCTATTACAAATCCGCAAGCCAGACTTGCCAACAAAACTTGCCAGGTTATGGCCTGCGAGCCTACTGGCATTGCCAAAAAATAAGTCATGGAAACCGGAATAATGCCGAAGAAAAGCAAGACCAGCAAGTCACCTAATCCCATATAGCTTAATGATGTGGTGTAGAGAAAGCAGAACGTCACGCACAGCAATCCGATTAAAATCATTTCGCTGCCGCCATACCACACCAGAGGCAGCCCCACGACGCATGCCAAAATGGTTGTAAGAACAAGCCCCTTCTTCATGGCTCCGATGGTTATCCAGCCTTGAGCGCAAGCACGCTTCGGGCCAAGGCGTGTCTCATCGTCGTTTCCATGTATGAAATCGAAATAGTCGTTCACGAAGTTTGCGTCTATCTGCATGATGAACGCGAAAAGGAAACACAGCACTACAGGAAGCACCCTGATAGCACCACCGGCATTATTCAGCGCAAGTGCCGTGCCCACTAATACCGGTACGGCTGCTCCAGTCAGCGTTTTAGGCCGTGCAGCAAGTACCCACGCCTTAAAGGAATTAATCCTAACATTATCTTCATTCATCTTAATAGCCCTTAAAATCATTTGCAAAATTAAACAGAAATAATTATATTTGCAAAAATAAATGAATTCTTTCGCATGATAGATACAAACGTTAGTCTCGACTTGATGTCATTTGTCGAGACGAATATCCTGCCCCGTTATACCGCATTTGGGCGTTCCCACGGCCTTAACCACGTTCAGCGAGTGATTGCCAATTCGCTGGTTCTGGCCAAACAGATGGGTGCCGACATCAACATGGCTTACGTTATAGCGGCTTACCACGATCTGGGTATGAGCGGCCCAAGGGCCATCCACCATCTTACCAGCGGCAAGATACTGGCAGCCGACATGAGATTAAGAAAGTGGTTTACGCCCGACCAAATCATATTGATGAAAGAGGCGGTAGAAGATCACAGGGCTTCTGCCAGTCATGTGCCCCGCAGTATCTATGGTAAAATTGTTGCCGAGGCTGACAGAGACTTGGATGCAGAAGTCGTTTTCTCGCGTGCAGTGGAATTCGGAGTAGAGAACTACCCTGACAAAGATAAGGAAGAGCAGTGGCTCAGGTTCCAGCATCACATGCAGGAGAAGTATTCCAACAATGGCTATATCAAACTGTGGATTCCCAATTCACCGAACGAAAAGAAGCTCAAGGCCGTGCGCGACATTATCGAAAATCCCACTCTGCTCCGAGAACAGTTTGAGAAATACTATGCGCAAGTAGGCCGCAACAAATAGCCCGGCCTGCAACTTTACCCGTTATCTTCCGTTTTGAGCAATGGCAATGATATGTGGTAGCGTACTGCTGTAAAGCGAATGATGCAGATAAGCAGAAAAGTAGCGATGGCCGTGATGCCCACATTCGCATGCAACGAGATGAGGAGCCAGTAGAGTAGTCCTCCTGCAATGCTCGCCATTGCGTAAATTTCCTTTTGGAAGATAACCGGTTCCTTGTTTAACAGCACGTCACGGATAACTCCACCGGCAGCACCGGTAATACATCCCATGATGATAGCAACCCAAAACGGGTGTCCGCAGGCCAAAGTCTTCTGAATTCCGGCTATGGTAAACAGTGCCAAGCCTAATGTGTCGAACACAAACCAAGCGTTGTTCAATGGACGAAGATACTTGGCAAAGGCCACCACAAACACCTGTGCCAGTGCGGTACAAATAAGATAAACGGGGGTTGTCATCCAGAAAGGTGTTACTCCCAGCATTACGTCTCGTACCGTACCGCCGCCAATGGCAACGGCAATGCCACACACAAAGCCCCCGAACCAGTCGAAGTGCTTGGCCGCGGCATGCCGAATACCGGAAATGGCAAAGGCGAAAGTTCCTACAAATTCTATGATTTGCTGAACCGAACGGGCAAACTCCGGATCCGAATAAAACAAGATATCCACTATCAGCAGAGGTTGTATAACATGATTATTCGCTGTTTGTTATGCGTTAACCACATTCTGTGGTCTGCCTTCCAAGTAAGCCTTCACGTTCTCAACCGTTACTGCCATCAGGCGTGTGCGGGCCTCGTAGGTTGCCCACGCTACGTGCGGAGTAATGTAGGCATGAGGTTGGGCCAGCAAAGGATTGTTGGCTGCAGGCGGTTCGGAGCACATGACATCTGCTCCGTAAGCCGACAGTTGGCCTTTGGCAAGAGCCTCGGCTACATCAGCTTCGTTTACAAGCGGGCCTCGTCCGGTATTTATCAATATGGCTCCATGCTTCATTTGGGCAATGGTCTCCTTGTTAATCAACTCGCGTGTGGCGTCTGTTAACGGGCAATGAAGAGTCAGAATATCGCTGACAGCAAACAGACCCTTCATAGTTGTCTTCTGGATTCCTTGAGGCAAGTCGGCTGAATTCTTGCTGGTATAAGCAAATACATCCATTCCGAAATCCTTGGCAATGACAGCAACCTTGCTGCCTATATTCCCCAGTCCCACGATACCGATGGTTTTGCCTGCCAGCTCATGCAGCGGTTCATCCCAATAACAGAAGTCGGGATTAGAGCTCCATCTGCCCTTGCGGTTCTCGCGGGCAAAACTGTCTACGTGGTTGGTGATGTTCAGGATATGGGCAAACACCATTTGTGCAACGCTGTCCGTACTGTAGGCCGGAACATTGCATACCAGAATGCCGCGTGCCTTGGCTGCCTTGGTATCTATAATGTTAAATCCCGTGGCCAGCACGCAGATGAGTTTCAGCTTAGGCAGCTGCTTCATGATGTCAGCAGTCAGTGCAACCTTATTGGTCATCACCACTTCCGCATCCTTGGCACGTGCCTCTATTTCGCCTGTGGCCGTACGGTCATAGACTTTCAGTTCTCCGTATTGTTTCAGAGCATCCCACGAAAGGTCGCCCGGATTGGCTCCAAAACCATCTAAAACTACAATTTTCATCATATCTATTTTCAGTTTCCTTTAGTTTCTATTCTTTGTAACGGTCGCCCCAACATTGCAGCATCCACTGGTACTGGCGTTCCTCCGCCGGGCTGTGTTGAGCAAACCACAAGCGTTCGTTCCTGAGATTGTCGGGCATGTATTGCTGCTCCACAAAGTGGCCCGGATAATCGTGAGCGTACTGATAGCCGTCATGATAACCCAGTTGCTTCATCAAACTTGTCGGTGCATTGCGCAGATGCAGGGGAACAGGCTCGTTGCCCGTTTCTTTGACCAACTGCTGGGCGCGGTCAACACCCAAGTAGGCAGAGTTGCTCTTTGGGCTTGTGGCCAGGTAAACAACAGCTTCCGCCAGCGGAATTCGCCCCTCCGGCCAGCCTATCTTCATCACGGCATCAAAGGCGGCATTGGCAAGCAACAACGCGTTGGGATTGGCCAGCCCTACATCCTCGGCAGCACTGATAACCAGCCGGCGGGCAATGAACTGCGGATCTTCACCGCCTTCTATCATGCGTGCCATCCAGTAGAGTGCCGCATCGGGGTCGCTGCCGCGGATACTCTTGATGAATGCGGAGATGATGTCATAGTGCATCTCGCCTTGCTTGTCGTAGGCAAGCGGGTTCTGCTGCAGGTTTCGCACCACCTTCTCGTCCGTTATCTCTATTGTGTCGCTGTTCTCGCTCTCCACAACCAGCTCGAGTATGTTAAGCAACTTACGTGCATCGCCGCCGCTGTATCGCAGGATGGCGCCCGTTTCTTTCAGTTCGATGTGCTTCTGCCTGAGCTCCACGTCCTCTGTAATGGCCCGATGAAGCAGTTCCAGCAGGTCGTCAGCATCGAGCGGCTTGAGAACATAGAGCTGACAGCGCGAGAGCAACGGCCTGATAACCTCGAAAGAAGGATTCTCCGTCGTAGCACCAATCAGGGTAACGATGCCCTGTTCCACGGCGCCCAGCAAGCTGTCTTGTTGTGACTTGGAGAAACGATGGATTTCGTCGATGAACAGAATGGGTGAATTTGTATTGAAAAAGCGGTTGTTTTTCGCTTTTTCTATTACCTCCCTCACATCCTTCACGCCACTTGTAACTGCGCTCAGCGTGTAGAAAGGAGTCTTCAGCTTGTTGGCAATTACCTGTGCCAGCGTGGTTTTACCCACCCCCGGAGGGCCCCAGAGGATGAAAGAAGAAATGCGTCCTGCATCAATCATCTTGCGCAGCACGGCACCCTCGCCAACAAGTTGCTTTTGCCCGACGTATTCATCGAGCGTTCGGGGTCTCATTCTTTCTGCTAAAGGCGCACTCATATTCATCTCACTATCTATTGCAAAGGTAGCAAAAGAATGGTAAAAAGGCATCATGCCGGGGCTTATTTTTTGTTTTTTTATATGCGCTAACGGCCGAATTTCGGTGCCGAAAGATACCTTCAGGAACTTTCGACACTTGTCGCACGATTGTTTGACACTTGTCGCACATTCGTTAGACAAGTGTCGAAAGTTGCCAGACCCTATCTTTAGCGGAGCAACCAGCCATTTTTAATACCTCGTTCTCATGCACGCCGGTCTTCCACAACTTGTATTCCGCAGTTTTACTTTTGCCGTTTTCACGCTCTGCAAATTTTTATAAGCGGAGCCACAATTTTTCTATAAAAAGTTTGTGAGTTATAAATTATGTACTTACATTTGCAACGAAAACAAAGATTGAAATGAAGGTAACAATACTCCAGATGGACATCAGCTGGAACAAACCAGACTGCAACATCGCTGAAGCAGAGCGTCTTATCAACAATTCGCCGTCTGCTGACCTCTATGTGTTACCTGAAATGTGGAATACTGGGTTCGACATGAACCCTCGTGGCGAGCGCTCGGAAAACAATTCCGCCACTCTGGCATGGATGAAGCGCACGGCGCACGATACCGGGGCGGCCCTTTGCGGAAGCCTTGCTATCAAGGATGACGAAAGCCGGTGGCGCAACCGCTGCTACTTTGTGAGGCCTGACGGGACCTTCGATTTCTATGACAAGCATCATCTGTTTACCTACAGCGGTGAGAATATTGCTTATACCGCGGGCCAAAAACGCTCGGTGGCAGCATGGAAGGGCTGGAGGTTCCTGCTGCTTACGTGCTACGACCTTCGTTTCCCCGTGTGGTCACGCTATCACGAAGACTACGACGGCATCATCGCAGTGGCCAACTGGCCCGACTCCCGGCAGCATGCCTGGAACATCCTGACACGTGCCCGCGCCATCGAGAACCAATGTTACCTGATAGGTTGCAACCGGGTAGGGGCCGACGAGCTGAACCAATATGCCGGCGGCAGTTGCATCGTAGAATCGCGGGGCTACGCCATAGCCGAGGCGTCTGCCGACAACAGCGTGCAGACTGTAACGGGTGAAATCAGCCTCGACACACTCAATTTATACAGAAACAAGTTCAGAACACTGCAAGACCGTGACAAATAAAAACAAAAACAGTATATGAAGCAAGACAAAAAAGCATTAACGCTAAAGACACTCAACAAAAGTAATGTCTGGAATATCCAGGAGAACGACATCTTCCGGATGTGGGAAGCCGCAGAAAAGGATGCCGACCTGAAGGACAACATGCGCCATTACCAGGATATAGTGCGCAGTGCGTTCGAGATAGAAGAAGTGAAGATAGACAAGCCTGAGGTCATCAAGAAATACGAAAGCCGTGGCTTTAAAGTAGGACAAGTGCGCCTTGACGACGCCACCAAGGTGAAGTGGGCACTCAAAAAGCGGCCTATCATGCGCGTAACCGACCTGACCTATGAGAACATCCATCACATCTCGGCGGCCAAACTCATCGAGGTACTCGAGCGAAACTTCGGTGGCGGATGGGAAAGTCTGTCCCAGAGCATACAGGATATCATAGAGAGCAGCTTCGACATCAGCACCACCACTTTGCCCACCGAGCGCCTGCACAAGCCCGGAGGCATGTATGAAAAGAAGGTGAACGACGGGTACGAGGTTCTCGAAATAACCAAAGGCACCTGGACCGAGGCCATTTTTGCCAAGGAAAAGCCCGAAGTTGAGAAGCCCCGGTACAAGAGCGACAGCGACAACAAGTTGGATGATGACGATATCAGCGACAGCATGGAGGACGAAGAAGAACTGCCTGAAGTTGATGACAAATACAGTGCAGAGGATGAAGACGAAGACTACGATGAGGACAAACTGACCGAAGAAAGTTATCGTACCACCTTTGATGCCGACCCGGAAGACTTGAACTTGGAGGCCGAAGATGTTTCCGACGAAGACGGGGAGTTCTAAGCCACGTCCTTTTTCATGACTCTTTAATCCTCGCCGTGATATGTTGGTGTGCTTTGTGGTGTTGCTGCAAAGTTATCAGCATAGCATGGCGAGGCTGTTGTTTGCAAGCAGCCGCATGAAAAACGCGCACCTTTTTAACTTGATTATTGCTTGATGAACTTTACAACAACATTGTCCTGGCTCAGGAGATAGATGCCGGTGTTAAGGTTGCCAATCTCTATCTGCGTTGTCTTGTCGCTGACCGGCATCTGCAGCATCAGCTTGCCGTGCATGTCGTAGATTGAGAGAGGAGTGTTTGTTGCCAAGCCTTGAACGAACAGATGGTCGGCATAAAGACCGCATACGGACGTGATGCAAGCCTTGTCAATGCCCTGGGCGGAAGCCAACCGCATCATCACGCGGTCAATACTGCTACTGGTTTTGGTCTGGTCGTTCCAAAAGAGCGTAACAGAGTCGTTGTTAAAACCTATTCGTATAACTTTCTTTTCCGCCCTGTTTCCATTAATAACCAGCACTTTATCCTCTGTTCCGGCCCATGCGAGAGCGGGAATAAGCAGAAATAATGATATGATAAAGCGGTTCATAGACTTACAGTTATCAATGCTGTGTATGGAAGTTTCGGGGCAAGCAGTATGAAGACAGGGGGCAAAAGAGGGGAAAAGAGCACAGAGCGGAATACGGGAGTCGAACCCGCCTTTCAGGCTTGGGAAGCCCGCGCACTACCGATGTGCTAATTCCGCATCAGAGCCGATACCGGGACTCGAACCCGGGACCTACGCATTACGAATGCGTTGCTCTACCAACTGAGCCATATCGGCAAATCCGAATGCAAAGATAAGGCTTTTTTTGTAACCTGCAAAATTTTCTCAGAAAAATCTATTCAGGCTTCTTCCGGCCTAAAATAAATGAGTATTTATTTGTCGGAATGAGTTTTTTTCTCTAAATTCGCAACTTGAAAGAGTGCTTCCTATGATTGGAGTTTTCAACTTAGGCTGAACTTGGACGAATTAATTAAAACATTTTCTAATCATTAACAACAAAAGCAATTATGAAGAAGTACGTTTGCGATACTTGCGGTTGGGTTTACGATCCCGAAGTAGGTGACCCGGACAATGGCATCGAGCCAGGAACTGCATTTGAGGATTTACCTGAAGATTGGGTATGCCCACTGTGTGGAGTAGGCAAGGAGGATTTCTCTGTTGCAGAGGACTAACCCGAGTGCTATTTGAATAAAAGACTAAGAGAAGCCGCCAGGCTTCTCTTTTTTGTTTGCCTTCAAGAGCGGGCCTATGCACGGACAAGGAACCCTGTTATATAAGGTGGTTTTGCAGGACATGTCGTTCAAGCCTCTTGAAGCATACTTTCAAGCGCCTTGAAGCATACGTTCAAGGCTTCAATTCGATAGGTTCAAGAATAGGGGATTTCCCTTTACGTTTAGGGAAACCTACGTTTCTTTTTAGGTGTTTGCCGTTGCAGGGTTGCGCTGTACGTTCTATCTTTGCAGTAACAAGAAGAGAACAACCACATGTAGAACCTTTAAAAGATTACGATAATGAAAACTTTAAGACTTTTAATGGCAACAATGATACTTGCTTTTGCAGTATCTGCCAACGCAATGAGTTACGAGCAAGCTCGCGAGCGTGCATTGTTTCTGACGGACAAGATGGCTTACGAGCTTCAGTTGGACGACCGCCAGTACGAGGCAGCTTATGAAATAAACCTCGACTATTTACTGTCACTGGACCGTAGGTCGGACATCTACAGCTCGTATTGGCGCAGCAGAAATCGCAATCTGCAATATATATTCTCCGAACTGCAGTACAGACGCTTTGCTGCTGTCGGCTACTTCTATCGTCCGGTATATTGGACAAACAACTCATGGTATCTGCCCGTGTACAGACATTATACCGACCGAAGCCGTTTCTACCGTGGCCGGCCGAGGGTGTATGCCTCTTATCGCGGCGGATTGCACCGTGGCAACCACAAGTATTACAAGGATTTGGCCCACAGTTGGAAGAAATATCAGAAGGAAATGAGGAAGGAGAGACGAGTGATTGAGCACGACTACCGTCATGGTTCCTTTGATAAACACCGCCGGGACATGCAGAAGCATGCCGACCGGAAGTATTGGGAGAAGAACCGCAAAAGGTATTCTTTCGGCACGATAGGCCGCTCTCTGTAAAGTTCTGCATTGACTCAGGTAGGCGACAGAACAGGAAGAGCCCTTCAACATTGCCATACCGAAAACCCTCAAGGACAAGCCACGGCTTCGTCTTGAGGGTTTTCGGTATATAATAAGGAGGGTGTTATCCGGCTATGAAGTTGATGACGAACAGAATGCTCAATACGATGAGCGTTATGTTCAAGTCCTTGAACTGAGCCGTGCACAGCTTGAGGATGACATAGCTCAGGATGCCCAGGCAGATACCGTCGGCTATACTGTAACACAGCACCATTGTAATCATGGTGATGAAGGCTGGGAAAGCCTCGCTTACATCTCCCAAGTCAATCTTTTTCACGCTGTCTATCATCAGCACGCCCACCATGACCAGCGCTCCCGAAGTGGCTGCACTCGGAATGAGGAGGAATACAGGCGAGAGCAGCAAGGACACGATGAAGAACGCTCCCACTGTGAAAGCGGTGAGGCCGCTGCGGCCTCCTTCGGCTATGCCTGATGCACTTTCAACGTAAGTTGTAAGTGTCGATGAGCCTAACATGGCGCCACAGGTGGTTCCGATGGCATCGCTCATCATGGCTTCTTTCACGTGAGGAATGGTGCCGTCGGGCCGTACGATGCCAGTTTTATAGGCCAGTCCGACAAGTGTTCCCACAGTATCGAAGATGTTGACAATGAGCAGCGAGAATACAACCAGAACGGTTTTCAGGTTCAGCAGTCCGCTGAAGTCGAACTGACAGAATATGGGTTCCAGGCTCTGCGGTGCCGCTACGGGCAGCCATCCTTGCGGAATGGAGGTTACGCCCATGGGGATTCCAATCAGCGTAGCTGCAATAATGCCGTAGAAGAGGGAGCCTTTGACGTTGCGGGCCATCAGCACGCCGCTTGCCAAAATGGCGATAATGCCGAGCAAACACTCCGGAGTGAAAGCGCCAAGACCCACGAACGTGCTTTCTTTGGCAACGATGATGCCGGCATTCTTCAGTCCGATGAAGGCAATGAACATACCGATGCCCGCCGAAATGGCAAAGCGCAGGTTCTTCGGAATGCTCTCTAAAATCAGCTCCCGCACATTAAAGAAAGTGATGACCACGAATATAATACCTTCTATAAACATGATAGCCAGCGCGTGTTGCCACGTATATCCCATGGCCTGGCACAGCGTGTAGGCAAAGAAAGCGTTAAGTCCCATGCTGGGAGCCTGGGCAAACGGCAGCTTTGCCATGAACGCCAGCAGGAGCGTGGCGATGGCAGAAGCGAGCGCAGTTGCCGTGAACAGCGCTCCTTTATCCATGCCGGTAGAAGACAGAATGGCCGGATTGACGGCCAGAATGTAGCTCATGGTCAGGAAGGTTGTGGCTCCTGCAATGACTTCGGTTTTAACTTTCATGCTTTGGAAATCAAATCCCAAAGCCCTCTCTAAAATGTTCATACGTACTTAATTTATCGGATGAGTTTTTGTTTTTGTTGCTATTTGCTTGTTTTTTAGTGCCCGAAGCCTTTGAGCCAGTTGTCTATCAGCCTGCGGGCAATGCTGAGTTTCTCCGGTATCTGGGGCAACCGGTCGTGCCGGAACCAAGCTCCGCGGCTGAGTTCCGACTTCTGCAGCCTGATGTCTCCGCTCTCATATTCGGCATAGAAGCCCACCATCAGCCCGCAAGGGTAGGGCCACGGCTGGCTTGCCCAGTAGCTGAGGTTCTTGATAGTGATGCCGGTTTCCTCCATTACCTCGCGGTGTACGGCCTCTTCCAGCGTCTCGCCGGTTTCTACAAAGCCTGCAACCAGCCCGTAGAAATCGGTCTTGAAGTTGCGGGCATGCACCAACAGCACTTCGTCCTGCCTGTGAATGAGCACGATGATGGCCGTAGCCAGCTGCGGCCATACTTCCTTTCCGCAGACCGTACACTTCTTGGAGATGTCCGTCGACATTTCCATCGGGGCACCGCACACGCCGCAGAAGCGGGTATTGCCGTCCCAGTACAGCAGCTCCTGACATTTGCCGGCCTTGAGATAAAGCTCGGTGGGCAGTTTGTAGAACGACGGGCGGAGACCGCACATTTCATATTTCGGATTGTCTTCAGGTACCAAGGGCTTTTCGATGCAGTAGGTTCTCACTTGAGAGCCGTCGTCGAAGGGGGTGATGTTCATCACGTGCGTCCACGCCTTGAGAGGTATGGGCGGTTCTTCCTGAAAGGGAATGGTATAGCTGCCGTCCTCACATTTCTCGAGCATGAGGTCGGACTTGCAGAACACGAACCAGTATTTCTTCATTTTGATGATGAGCTTTTATTTTTCTGCCGATGGCCGGTTGCTCTTTCCGAACAGTATTTTGTAGTCTCTCTTGGCTGCTTCCTTCACCCAGTTCTCGGGTACAAAGCGCCAGTTATTATTGGGTTTGGGAGCCAGAGTCTTCTGTTTCTCAATCTCCTCCATAAGGTAGAAGCGCTGATCTCTCTCGCTTGCCCAAACAATTCGGCTCTCCAAGCTGTCGCGGGGAATACCGGCGCCTTTGGTGAGCAGCTCGCCTCCGCCGTTGCCCCGATAGCTGTTGATGGCCACCTTGTACCATTTGTGCTCGTCGAAGGGTTGCCCGTTGCTCATGCGCAGTATGCGCACCTTCTCTCCGTAGGGCTTGGTAACGTCTACTTCGTAATCAATACCGGCCGCACTGTCGAAGTTGAAGGAGAAGTTCTTGAACCCCAGCCGCTGCTGGTCGCCCTTGGTCTCCTCGTTCAGCAGGAGCAGATGGTCGTCAGGACCTTGCATGGTGTTGGCCCACAGGTTGTAGCTCATCTCGAGATGTTTGCGTATCTCCTCGCCCGTGAGCCGCATCACGTAAAGTTGGTTCTCGTATTTGTAGAGCTTGAACATATCGCTCATGTACACGTTACCTTTGTTTATTTTGGCATCAAAGGACAAAGGCGCATTGAAGGCGATGTCGGCACCCGAAATCTGAAGCTCCAGATTGAGGATGAGATCATTGAAAGCACTGGAACCGAAGAAGCTGTCGCGGGTGTAGATGGTTTCGGCCAGCCTGCCTATTTTCTTGCTTACGAAAGCCTGCACTTCTTTCATCTGCCGGCTGAAGTGGCGCTCGAAGTCCTTGTCTATGGGCTGGCTGGTCATGTCTACCAGTTGTCCGTGCACGCGGGTCACTATCCCCTTGCTGTTCTTAGTTACGGTTATTTCGGCATCGCCCACAGTCATGGCGTTGTTGGCGGGGTCGAGACAGACAACCTTCTTGCCCTCGCAGTTTACCACCTGGTCAACGTGGCGCGTGTGGTCGTGCCCATAGAGCACGAGGTCAAAGCCCGGAACTTCTCTTGCAACGCGAAGAGAAGCGTCCTCTTCGTACTCGGGCGTGGTGATGCCTCCTTCGCTGCCGCTGTGAAAAAGCCCGATAACAACGTCGGGCTTTTCATGCTTTTGCACATAGTCCATCCAGTATCTGGCCGATGTTACCATGTTGTCGAACTTGAGACCCGACCACAGGTTGCGGCTCAACCAGTTGGGTATGGCCGGTGTCAGCAGGCCTATAACGGCAATCCTGATGCCTTCGCGCTCCATGACCGTATAGGGGTGCAGGTACGGTTTGCCCGTTTTTACGTCAATAACGTTGGCACCCAGCATGGGACATTTTATCTCCCTTATCCACTTGTCGTACACGCTGTGCCCCGTTTCAACGTCGTGGTTGCCTATAGTCTGGGCATCGTAGCCCATGTAGTTTACCACTTCGGCAGCCACATTGGGCGCCTGGGTGTTGATGAAGTTATAGTAGTAGCAGGTGGGCTGGCCCTGCAGGATGTCGCCGTTGTCAAGCAGTATGAGGTTTTTGCCATAGGTTTGGCGCAGTTGATTAACGTAGGAACTGACCCTGGCCAGTGTGCCTTGCTGAGGTTTGCGGTTGATGAAGTCGTAGGGAAAGAAACTTCCGTGTACGTCGGAGGTCTCGATGACGCGGAGCTTGACAGTTGTTTGTTGAGCCATTACACAAGGATTGAAACAGAGCACTGCCAGCAGTGCTGCGAATAGTTTTCTCATATCATGTAGCGTTTACGTGGGTGTGGCGGCACATTACGGCATATCGCCAACTATGTGCAAAGGTAGAAATTATTCATGAAAACCGAGTATAATACGCCGAAAATTGTTGTCTTAGGGTCTCGGATGTGCCTCTTGCAGAGGCAATGAGGCGGTTGAGGCGACGTAGAGAGCAACGTGCAGGAACTTTCGACAAGTGTCGAATTCATGTGTGACACTTGTCGCACGATTGTGCGACACTTGTCGAAAGTTCCTGAAGCATATCTTTGAGCTGCAGAAAGGAAAAGTCCGCGCACCGTGTAGTTGGTTTTTGGCAGCGTTGATGTTTTTGCCGGACAGAGGGAGAAATGCTGCATACACGGCACGATTTTTGCTGTTAAGTTTCATAGAAATGGAGGAATGAATAATGGCATTTATAGATTATTATAAGATTTTGGGTGTAGACCGCTCCATCCCGCAGAAGGATGTGAGGGCGGCTTACCGCAAACGGGCCAAGCAGTTCCATCCAGACCTGCATCCTAACGACCCGAAGGCTAAGGCCAAATTCCAGGCTCTGAACGAGGCTTACGATGTGATTGGCGACCCGGAGAAGCGGAAAAAGTACGACCAATATGGCGAGAAATGGCGCGAGGCCGATGCTTTTAATGCGGCAGGAGGCGGCAATGGCAGTTCGTTCCACTGGTCGTCGCAAGGCGGCGGGTCTCCCTTCGAAGGCTTCGACTTCAGCGGTTTTTCCGGTAACGGAGGCTTCTCGAGCTTTTTCCAGGATCTCTTTGGGGGTGGCAGTCCGCGCGGTAAGTCGCGTGCAAGGGCTGCTTCGCCCCATAGCGGAGAAATGAACGCCAACGTGAATATTGACCTCTACACGGCCATGCTGGGTGGAGACGTCATCATCCAGCTGAGCAATGGGGCAAAGATTAAGCTGCGCGTAAAGCCCGAAACACAGAACGGAACCAAGGTGCGCTTGCGGGGCAAGGGCTATGACAGGGGCGACGGCACCTTCGGTGACCTGATTATAACCTACAATGTGCAGTTACCTACGCATCTTACCGAACGACAGAAGGAGCTGTTGCGGGAGATGAGGATGTCATAAAGCATAAAGGCCGCAGATTCGGTTGAGTCTGCGGCCTTTATATATAATATGGTGTAGCGCTGCTATTCTATGATTCTGACCAAGTTGAACGACGATATCTTGCCGTCAGGACCAACCTTGGCGTTAATGCGGAACTTGTTGTTTTCTGTTTCGTCTGCCTTCTGTACATCCTGAATGGCAGAGAACTGGATGGTGTATTCATACTTCTCGTCGCCCACTTCCTTCTTATCAATCTTCATGTCGTTGTTCATTTGCCAGTTCATGCCTGTGACATCGGCTTTGTAGATTTTGTTCATGAAGGTAACGACATCGCTTTTCGTGGCATCGTTCTTGCCTAAAAAGGACGTCATAATCGTAGCCACCGAGTTGGTAAGGCCACTTTCGTTCCGGGTATTGAGGCTCTGGAAGAAACCTCGCAGTATGGTTGTGAGCCGTTCCTTCTCGTCGGGCTGAACGGTTTTGGCCTTCAGTCTCTTGATGGCAGTGTTGGCCTCGTCAACATGTTCGCCGTTGGCATGCTCGTCAAGATAAGACTGCAGTGCCTCCATGGAGTTCTCGTTGTAGGCGTACTCCCAGTCAATGGAGTCTATCCGGTGAATGGCCTCGGCCTTGTGAGGGGAGTTTGGATAGTTGCGCAGATAGTCTGCCAGGGATGTGGCAGAACCGCTTACGACGGCGTTTGTCCACTCCTGTTCGATTTGTCGCAGGTTCTTGAGCCGGCTTTCAACGGCTTCGGTATGTGCCGCAGGTGCATCGCCGAACTGGTCGAGATACTGTTGCAGGATGAGCGGGTCGCCACTTTGCAGGGCATATTCATAGGCCTCCTGCTCCTTGGCGTTCTTGCTGTCGTTGTAGAAGTAGAACAACGTGCCGGTTATGGCTATGGCTATAATGAGGCAGGTGATGATGAGACCCGTCTTCTTGTTTCGTTCTGGCCGGTTGGGCTGTGTTGTCGTTGGTGCTGTTGGCGGCACGGGCGGAACCGGCGCATGCGTAGTTGGCTCGTTGCCAGCAGGAACTGATGGCTGTGCGGGAGCTGACGGAGTGGCTGATGCCTGCTGGCCTGTGTTCAGGTGGTGGCATTTGGGGCACCTTTCCTGGCTCTTGAAATAAACCTCTCCACATTGTGGGCATCGGGTAACCTTGCCGGCTATCTCTATGCCGCACTGCGGGCACGCGGGTGCCTTGTCGCTAATCTGATGTCCGCACTCAGGACATTTGATGATAGACATGTTGTTTATAGAATTAAATATTCACTTATCTCTGTTTGTGTACACATTTCCGTCAGCGGTGGCGGAACCTGATTTCGCGCAGGGTGTGGGTTCCCATGAAGCGACTTTTGTCTACATGGCCGTTTACTCCGTCAATTCTACCTTTTCCGGTGTACTGCCACATGGTAATGTCGCGGCCGTCTTTCAGGTATGGTTCACGCAGGGTGTATTGGGCTATCATGATTTTGTAATCGTCGAGCAGGTGTTGGAAGTTCTGGTCATAGAAGTTGGCACCGGTGTAGATGAGCGGTTTTTGCTTGTAGGCTATCTCTATCAGGTTCAGGAACTTGAAGAGTGAGTCGGTAAATTCCTCTTGTGAGAGTCCGCTGCGGGTCTCGATGTCTATCATGGGGATAAGGTCCTGCTCTCCCGGTTTGCACTGTGCCATGAAGTTGGAGAGCTGAACATCTTGTGGAATACGCGCCCTGTAGAAGTGGTAGCTGCCAACTTTGAGCCCGTTTTTGTGGGCAATGTCTATGTTTTCCAGGTACTTGTCGTCTATGTTGTTGCCGCCCTCGGTTGCCTTGAGATAAACGTATGCGGTTTTTGTCTGTCCTACGGCATCCCAGAACACGGTGCCCTGGTAGTGGCTCAAATCAATGCCGTGAATATGCTGGCATGTGTCTTCGCACTCCACCTGCGCACTGGCAGTAATGGAAGTAAATAAACCTATGATGAAAAAAAACAGTCTATTCATAATATGCAAAGATACTAAAAAGAGTAGATACAGGAACAGCTAAAGCTGTGTTTTTTACAAATATTAAGTTGCTATTCCTCAATCTCTGACAGAGAACGGGTAAAATTGCTGATAAAGTTGCTGGAGGTTTCGATGGGAGCGTAGCTAATGTAGCGGATGCTGCGGCGGAGGTTGCGGCGAAGTACGGTCGAGTTGTTTTTTACAAAGCCCGTGCGGCTCTGGCGGAAGTGCCACTCCTTGGATGTGTCTATGGCCGTATGCTTTACCGACCGCATGGCGAGCTTGTAGGCAGCAGATACAAATTGGTGGACGAAAGGAATTTCTTCTTGTTCGAAGTTGAAAACACTCATCAGGATGCTGCCTTGCAGCTGGGCCATGTTCTGCATGTGCAGCTGCTGTAACCAGCCTTCCAGTTTCACAAAGTCAACCTTGTCGCCTTTGGTTCTGAGGTAAATGCCCAAATCAATGATGCTCCGCAGCGAGATGCCACTGTTGAGCATGTGGCCTACATTGTTGATGATGAGGTTCAGAACATCTACTGTAGCCATGGAGGCATCCATTTGGTGAGGCTCTTCCTTTCGTATTTTCTTCAGTCGCTTGTTGAGTAAAAGGTTGGAGAGTTGGGTGTTCATGCTCTCTGGTTTGTCTGCATATTCTTCTTGCTGCATTTCTTCGGCAATGTACTTGGGTATGTTTATTTCTTCGTCGTACTGATGGTTCTTGAGTCCCTTGTATGCTATGGAAACAACATTCTGTGCCCGTGCAATCTGCGCCAACCTTTTCCATTTGAATGCCGACATGGGTTCCAGCGTTTCATACTCGTTGAGGGCTCCGGAACGCAGCAGTCTGAAGAAATTCCGATTGATGATGTCCATTTTGTTGTTGCGATACTTTAAATCAGTTGTTTACAGATACAGTCAAGTCTGTCGGCGGATGTTATGAATACCGTTTGGGGTAACGCAGAAGGATGGCCAGCAGGGTCGAAAAGCCTATTGCCATCGGATAATAGAGATAGGGGAGTATCAGTATGGGATTAACTCCGGCAAGTCCGGCTGCCAAGAGCAGTTGTACGCCGTAAGGAAGCATTCCCTGCACGGCACAGGAAAAGGTATCCAGGATGCTGGCGGCCTTGCGCTTGTCGACTCCGAATTTATCGCCAATCTTCTTGCTGATGCTTCCCACCGTCAGAATGGCTACGGTGTTGTTGGCCGTACATACGTTGACAAGTCCTACGAGTACGGCGATAGAAAATTCTGCTCCGCGCTTGCTGGTAACATGACTTGTAAGTTTGGCTATCAGATAGTCTATTCCTCCGCCTTCTCGGATGATTTCGAGCATGCCTCCCGCGAGCATGGCAATAATGACAAGCTCGCCCATTCCGGTTATGCCTTTGCCCATGGCACCGAACCATCCATAAATGTCATAAGTTCCGTTAGCTATACCGATGATGCCGCATAAGGCAATGCCAATGGCGAGAACAGCCATAACGTTCATGCCGAACACAGCTGTCAGCAAGACAACCAGATAAGGGATAACCTTAATGAATTCAATGTCAGGAACCTTTCCGGGTGCCTGTATGTCGGCTCCCATGAACGCATAGATAATCAGTATGGCCAGCGCACCCGGCATGACAATCAGGAGATTGGCTCTGAACTTATCGCTCATCTTGCAGCCTTGGGTCTGAGTGGCTACAACAGTAGTGTCAGAAATAAAGGAAAGATTGTCGCCGAAATATGCTCCGCCCACAATGATGGCTGTAACCAATGCGATGTCGGCATCCGTGGAGTGGGCGATTCCGGCAGCAATCGGCACCAAGGCTACCACCGTGCCAACGCTGGTGCCAATGGAAATGGAGATGAAGCAGGCTGCCAGGAACAAGCCGGGAAGCAGCAAACTGTCAGGAAGAACGTGGAGTGCCAGGTTCACAGTGGCATCAATGCTGCCCATCTGCTTGGCAGACTCGGCAAAGGCACCTGCCAGAACATATATCCACAGCATGAGAAGCAATGTGCTGGAGCCGGCTCCACGGCTAAAGATATCTATCCGTTTGGCTAACGGGAAACCTCCCGAAATAGTAATGGCATAAATGCTGGCAATCATAAAGGCAACCGTAATGGGCACCTTATAGAAATCGCCTGCTATGATGGACATGGCCAAATACAGCACGATGAAGACGATGAGCGGCGAGAGGGCGAGGATGCCTTTTTTATTTGAAACTTCCAATTTGATTTGCTAAATGAACTTCTATAACTGATTTCTGCGGTAGAAATCCAGGTTTTCTTTGGTTATCAGTTCAATAGGCATATAGTTAACCGGATTAACCTTCTTTTTCAACACAATGGCCTGGAACATGGTGTCGATGCAACTATAACCCTGCATATAGGCATGTTGGGCTATCACGAAAGAGATGCTGCCTTCACGAATACATTCTGCATTCTTCTGAACAACATCATAACCCATCGTCTGAACATCACGTATGTTATGTTTAAGCAGATATTCTCCGATGATGTGTGCTTTGGAACTCAGCGTTACACAATGATGGATGTTAGGATGGGAGGTGAAGAAACGGTCGAGGATGGTGTTGTAATCCTCGGTTCGGTTGCTTTCTTCCACATTCAGTTCTGTAATCTTGACCTTTGGAAAGTGATCTTTCATATAATGAAGGAAGCCTACTTCCCGGTTTGCTTGCTGCTTGCTGACTACAACTCCGTTGTGAACACGCTTGAAAATCATGATTTCTTTTTCTTTTGCAGCAAAGAGCATCAGCATCTTTGCAGCAAAGCAACCGCTGCTGAATGAGTCTTGACCATAGAAAGAGAGTGGACGCAAGTCGGGCATATAGGAATCAAGCAAGATAAAAGGAATGTTTTTTTCATGCAATTTGTCTGTAAACGTCTGCGTTATTTCCAGAGTCGAAGGAACGATAACGACGCCGTCTGGATTAGCATTTAGTATTTCCGTATAGCTCTTGGCATAGGAGGTGAAGTCGAACCGGTCGTAATAAACAATCTTCACTCCAATGTGAAAGTCTCTTCTTGCTTCCATGGCTTTGTGAGCGCCGTCTTCTATTTCCTCCCAATAAGCCTCAGATTCATGTCTGGGTATCAACAGATAGAATGTGTAAGAACGATTATACGCCAAGGCACTGGCGTACATGTTTGGTTGATAATCCATCTCTTGAAGAGCTTTCTCCACCTTATCTCTGGCAGGCCTGGATACGTTTGGGCGGTCGTGCAGCACTCTGTCTACGGTGCCCACAGAGACTCCAGCCCGCTCGGCAATATCCTTAATTCTTATTTTCTCTGTCATTCTTTAAAAGTGTTTACTATAATGCAAAAGTAATCATTTCTTGTTTAATTGTGCGAAAGCACGGGATTTATTTTTCTATTCTGCATTTTTTTCATTGGAAAAAGTGCCAATTAAGACAAAAAAGATTATCTTTGTCTCATCAATATGATAGACTGTAAACAACATAAGGTTAGTTATAAAGCATCCGCACTGTTGCTGCCACTCGTCCTGTTATTCGCTGCATGCTCCCATGAAATGACAGACAGGATTGATGAGTTGAATGAGCGTTCGTATGCTTGGCATTACCGTAACCTGGATTCTACGCTTAGCTATGCACAAAAAGCCTATGACTTGTCTGCTGATTACAAAGAGGGCAGGGCAGAGGCTTTGAATAACATGGCCTTTGTGAATATAGCCAAGATGGAATATGCCAAGGCCTATGCCTTGTTGTATCAAGTAGAAACTTCTACAAACAATCAGGTGGAGCTGTTTATTGCTGACGTTCAAATGATGCGATTGTGCCAGCGGCAGTCTCACAACAAGGATTTTTATATCTATCGGGAAAGTGCTTCCCGCCGATTGAGGCGTATCAACGAAGAGCGGGGAGTCCTTACCGACCATCAGAATAAAAGACTCATCTATGGCGACAGTGAGTTTAAGATCATCAATTCCACCTATTTCTTTTACGTCGGACTTACTCCACAGTCCATTGCCGCACTCGATTCCATCAATCCCGATGGCGAAATAGCTGCGGATACTGCGCAGTTACTTAACTACTGGTATAATATCGGTTCCGGGGGAATTATAACTGCCAAGGCTCAAGAGGAGATCAACCAGATTGAGTTCGACTACCTTATGCGCTGCTATCTGCTGGCACGGCAAGCGAGCTACCCCTTTTTTGAGGCCCAAGCACTGCAGGCACTCAGCAAACACTTGGAAACTCCCAAGTACAGGAAACGACTCATGGCTGATAATCTGCCGGCCATGAAGTTTATCAATACCGACGAAATGGCCGATAGCTTGTTGGCAGGGAACCTGGCCTTACGTGCGCTTAATATATTTGCTGACTATGGTGATGTTTACCAGACTGCAGGCGCTTATCGAACACTTGCAGAATGCTACTGGGCGCTAAACGACTATAAGTCGGCCATCATCTGTTTACAGAAAGCCTTAAACAAGAATACGGCCATTCAACTGGCACCCGATCTTGTTGCTTCCATTCGAGAACAACTTTCGTTGGCTTATTCCGCCATAGACAACAAGCCAAACAGTGATTTCAACCGTAACAGGTATCTGGACATGCAGGAGATGACTCGCCAGGACAGGCTGCTCGAAGCCCGAGCCGATCAACTGCAAAACTCGTCCAGACAGCTTAACCGCTTGCTTCTGGCTGTTATTATTATGATAGTGTTGGTGTGCATATTGCTTTTCGCATTCGACTATATGCGCCGGCGCAATGACAGTAAGTATCCCTTGTCTGATTTGCTGAAACCACTTGAACAATGGAAAAAAGAAAATGTGGAAGTGGCACGCTTGCATCAGGAAGATATGGATGAGCTGAAGGAGCAAACTAAGTTGGCACAGCTCCATGTGCTTCAGAACAAAAAGCGGAATTTGGAGCAAAGAGCCAAGGTCTCGTTAGTCTGCAGCATCACTCCTTTCATTGACCGGATGAAAAATGAGGTGCACCATTTGTTGAAATCGGAAGAGAGTGAAGAAACGCGGCTGGAACGATACCAGTACATGGCCGAATTGACCGATAAGATAAACGATTACAATGGCGTACTGACCAATTGGATCCAGCTGCGGCAAGGTCAGCTAAGTCTTCATATAGAGAGTTTTCCGCTGCAGTCTCTGTTTGACATAGTTGCCAAAAGCAGAATGAGCTTTCAGCTTCGGGGCATTACGCTGTCGGTGGAACCCACACAGGCCGTTGTAAAAGCGGACAAGGTACTTACGCTCTTCATGGTTAACACGATGGCAGATAATGCCCGCAAGTTTACGCCTAAAGGCGGACATGTCGTCATCAAGGCAGTCATAGAACCAGATTACGTGGAGATAAACATCATAGACAATGGGCAAGGTATGACCGAAGAGCAGCTTATCCACTTGTTCGACCATAAACCTGTTATTGATGAAAGTGCTGAAAGCGTTAACGCGTCTCATGGCGTTTCTGCCTTCTCAGTACAGAGTTCCCCCAGAAGTCATGGCTTTGGACTGATGAACTGTAAAGGTATTATTGATAAGTACCATAAAATCAGCCAGATATTCCGTGTTTGTTCTATTGGAGCAGAGAGCCCTGTAGCTTCATTGCCAGATAGTGACAACAAGGGCAGTCGCCTCTGGTTCCGTCTCCCAAAAGGCATATCCCGACTGTTGTTTGCCGTTACATTATTGGGCTTTGGATGCTCGCAGCCTGTTGGTGCAGCCAAGCAATCTGCACAAAAAAAGTATCCGGTAGAGTTACAGCGTGCCTCTACGTTTGCTGACAGTGTCTATAACAGCAACATCAAGGGCACTTTCCTTCAGACTTTAGCCTATGCCGACAGTGCGCGATACTATTTAAACCGTTACTACCTGAAGCGTAATCCGCATGGCAGCGATCTGATGGTTTCCTATACCGATAAACCCACTCTGCCTGCCGAACTGAAATGGTTCCACGACAGCCTTGAAACGGCCTATGATGTCATTCTGTCCGTCCGCAATGAGAGTGCAGTTGCAGCGTTGGCCCTGCATCGGTGGAATCTGTACAGATACAACAACGGCGTGTACACTCAACTGTTCCGTGAGCGCAGTGCCGACAATACGCTGGGCGATTATGTGCGCGTCATGCAGCGTTCTGAGAACAACAAGGACATAGCCATTATTCTCCTTATTATCCTGCTGGTCCTTATTTTCCCCGCCTATTATATCATGTACTACCGGCACCGGGTTCACTATCGCTTCTGTCTCGATAGGGTAAACGATGTAAACCGCATCCTGCTGAGTAATGATTTGCCGCAGGAGAAACTCAAGCAAATAGAGAAACTCAATTTCAAGAAGCTGATGACCAATGTCGGTAACGACCAGTATGCCCGGCTCAATGACATAGTTGAGCAGATAAAAGCTGCCTTGCAGCAGAGCATAGTGTCCGATACCGAGCAGGCTGTGAACGAAGAACTTGCCAAAGACGAGCTGCGGAGAGCGGAATATGAGAGCGACAAGTTGCATGTCAGCAATAGTATTCTGGATAATTGCCTCTCTACGCTGAAGCACGAGACCATGTACTATCCGTCTCGTATTCGCCAGCTGATAGACGGCAACGACGAAAACCTCTCGAAGATATCGGAACTTGTGAGTTATTACAAGGAACTTTATTCCATCCTCAGCGAACAGGCGTTGAGGCAGACGGAGGGAAACATCCACATTGACCAGGACATGCTCAGTTACCTTTTCGATATTTTGCACAAGGCAAGCGGCGAGAAACAGATAGCCATGCGATGTAAGGAGGATGGCGACAGATATGTAGTCGTCACGCTGCTCATGCCACATTTCCTATTAACCGGTGCAGAGTGCAGCCAGCTCTTCACGCCGCTTACGGTCGATGTGCAGTTCCTTCTTTGCCGTCAGGTGATGCGTGAGATAGGCGAGGCAACCAATGCCAGAGGCTGTGGCATCTATGCCACGCCAATGAGTAAAACCGATGAAAGAGGTGAGAATACCAAACAACCGATAGAAATCGACATTAAAATACTAAAAGAGATATGGAAAAATTCAAAGTTATCATCGTAGAAGACATACCTTTGGAGTTAAAGGGAACGGAAGGAATCTTCCGTAACGAGATACCCGAAGCAGAGATTGTGGGGACGGCTGACAGCGAGCAGGCTTACGTCCGGCTCATCAAAAATGAGCTTCCTGATTTGGTTCTGCTCGATTTAGGCCTTGGCGGAAGCACCACGGTGGGTGTGGAGATATGCCGATACACGAAAGAACGCTATCCTCAAGTCAAGGTCCTTATCTTTACGGGCGAGATTCTTAACGAGAAATTGTGGGTCGACGTGCTTGATGCAGGCTGCGACGGCATCATCCTCAAGAGTGGAGAACTGCTTACGCGCGGCGATGTTTCAAGCGTAATGAGTGGCAAGAAGCTCGTTTTCAACCAGCCTATTCTGGAGAAAATCATCGCCCGCTTCAAGGCCAGTGTGAACAATCAGCTCATGCGACAGGAAGCTCTCATCAGCTACGAAATCGACGAGTACGACGAGCGTTTTCTGCGTCACCTGGCTTTGGGATATACCAAAGAGCAGATAACCAACCTGCGCGGTATGCCTTTTGGCGTGAAGAGTCTGGAGAAAAGGCAGAACGAACTGGTGCAGAAACTGTTTCCCGACGGCAACAACGGCATGGGCGTAAATGCTACGCGGCTGGTAGTACGGGCTCTCGAACTTAGAATATTGGATATAGACAACCTGCAGCCCGACGAAGATTGAAACGCTTTCTATCATATACAGCTCTGTGTTTGGGCATTGCGCAGCTATTGCTCATCCTCTCGTCGTGGATACTCACGTCTGCCATGCCTGATGCCGCCATGCGCTCATTGCTCAGTTCGGAGGGCATCAGATGGTTTTTCGGCAACTTTGTAGAGAACCTGGCCACTCCCGTACTGGTGTGGATGCTGCTGATAGGCATCGCCTACGGAGCCTTTCAGTACAGCGGGTTGGCCGCCTGCATTACCCAACGGCAGCCCCGCTCGTACCGTGAGCGTTTCGCCCTGCGCATGGTTGCAGTCGAAGTATTGCTTCTTGTGGGTATCGTCATGCTGCTTACGCTGCTGCCACAAGGCATCCTGCTCAGCGTTACCGGCAATCTGTTTCCCAGCAGTTTCAGCAAGAGCGTTGTGGCAATCATAGCTTTCATCGTATCTCTGGCATCCGTCAGCTATGGCATGTTGTCCGGACGAACGAACACGCTTGAGTCCGTTTTCAGCAGCCTTACGGCCGGTATGATTTATTTGGCTCCGTTCTGCATCTTGTACGTGCTGGCTGCACAGCTCTATTTTTCCACCAAGTTCGTGTTCGGTATTTAAGCTGCAAACAGGGGCCTGTTGACAAGCTATGGTTCAGAAAGCCTTTCCCTGAAGTGACCTGTACTGAATAAGTTGACAGTTTACATCAAACAAAAAAAGTAAAAAGTCATGAAACAGTACAATGAAATCGAAAAATTAGAGTTATTACGTCGGTACCTCACGAGTGGCCTGTCGATACGCGCCTTTTCCGCGAGTGCCGGCATTCCCGTGGCGACATTCTTCGGATATCTCCGCGCGTACGGCCACCCCGACAACTCATCAATTTCCTTTCTTATGAAACACGAAGAACTGCCAACCACACTTGATGAACTTCGCGCCCAGCTACTCGAGGAGCGCAAGGCGCATGAAGCAGAACTGAAGCG